>CAYLKE010000001.1:0-53930 GCA_964384425.1 uncultured Methanosarcinales archaeon
AGAAGCGAAATATATTGCAAAGCAATACTCCATAATATCTTTTTATGGTTTAGTAGAGTCTTGGGACAAACCCATATAAATAAAAACATTTATAATGTCTTTTTCTTATTTGTTTTATATGAAATATAATGGTGTTGTGATAGACAGATTAAGTGTTTATGGATTTAAGATAAGATTTGAAGATAATGATGAACAAAAAGTAATCTACATAAATCCATCAAAGATACGTCCTGAAGAGGATGCAGATGTTGTTCTTCTTACAATGCCAATTCTTCCTTTTTTCTCTATATATGATGTTAAAAAAATAATTAATGATGATTCTACAGTTTTTGCTCCACTTGAAAGTGCTGCAAAATTTAAACAAGGACTTACAGCTGAACCAGGCAATACTCATAATTTGGGTTATGTTGATATAGATGTTGTACCTGCATATAATATCCATCCTATGAATGATAGGAAAATGTTACATTATCCAGAGTATTACAAGTATTGTGGCTATCTTATTAAAATTGGAGATATTAAGATATATTATACTGGAAAATCAAACTTTACAAAAGAGATGGAAAAGATTGAGTGTGATGTTCTTATTCCTATTGTGAACAATAGAGATACAATGGACACAGAAGAAGTTCTTGATGTTATTGATAAATTAAAACCTAATCTTGTTTTGCCAATATTTGATAATGAACCAGAAGAGGCAGAAGATCTTGTTGATATAAGTCCTGTTGAGACGAGAGATTTGAAGTATTGATTAAAATCCTAATTCTATCTAATATTTTTTGTATTGTTATTTTTGCCTTTTTATGATTCAATTTCAAGCACTCTCTTATATGTGTTTAAATAAAAACCAATCATGTTACCAGAAATCAAAAAAGAACTTTATAAAATGAAATGATCTTTATCTTTAAACTTCTTCAAACATCTTCTCTAAGAATTCTTCTTCCATGAAATGCATCGCACCTGGAATAACTACGCAGAAAGGAGCTTTACCAAATTCATAATTACTTAAATCGATTGCTTTTCCCCAAACAATCTTTTGATCGTCCCATCCAATTCTAGAGCAACAGATAATGGTTTTCTCTTCTTTAAATGCATTGTTTTTTAATAGATATTGTAATGTTTCTTTAGGTGTTAAGAATTTATCATTTTTAGGATCTAGATCTAACAATGCTAATGTGTGCATACCTTTTTCTAAATTTTCTTTAATAACATTCACAGGTGCTAGAATAGGATCTGTGTTTATTGTAAAAGGAATAGAAGTTGTTTTTCCATATTTGTATAGTTGGAGTCCGCATTCTCCAATTGCTGTCAAGATTGTTGTGTTGTGAATAATTTTGAAAGGAATTTCTTTTTCTTTACATCTAATTAATAAATCAGTGTGGGTTGTTGCTGCTAATGGATCTCCAATGATCATAATTGCAAAATCTTTGTCTTTGTTTTCTTCAAGAATATTATCAAATTTCTTTTCTATATATTCTCTATAAACTATTTTGATTTCTTTTCCTGTTAGTTGTTTGAAGTTGTCTTTGTTAATGTCTAAAACAGAAGTATAACCTTCTAAGTAAACATTTTCACATTTCTTTAATGCTTCCACTGCTCTTAATGACAAATCCTTTTCATTGTAGAGTCCTGTTCCTATTAAATATAACATAATATGTTTGTGAAATAGTTCTTTTTTATAGTTTTTGGTTAATTTAGATATAAAATATGTTACGTTCTATCGTAACATTTAACTAAATATGTTACGTTCTATCGTAACATTTATATAGTAATAAGTCTTTAATATTTTTATGAAAATAGAAAAACTCCTTGAATGGAATCCTTGGTGGGAAGAAAATAAAGTAGAAGAAAGACTAAAAGGTAAAAATAGACCACAATATAAATTATTACTTGATTCTATAAATATTAAGGAAGTAACATTGATTACAGGAGTTAGAAGATCTGGTAAAAGCACATTAATGTATCAGATGATAAATAATCTATTAAAAAAAGGAGTAAAAAGCTATCAGATATTATTTGTTAACTTTGAAGATAATAAAATATTAGATGATTCATTAGATGATATTTATTTATCATATAGAGAAAAACTTAATCCTGATAAAAAAGCATATATTTTTTTTGATGAAATTCATAAAAGAAAAAACTGGGAATTATGGGTAAAAAAGAAATATGATACTAAAAGCAATAATAAGTTTGTCATATCTGGTTCTTGCTCTTATTTACTTAAAAAAGAATATTCTACTTTATTGACTGGAAGAAATATTTCCTTTGAAGTATTTCCTTTGAGTTTTAAAGAATTTTTATTATTTAATAATATAAAAATTGATTTAAAAAATATAAAAAAAGGAATTGTTTCGGAAAAAATAAAATTTCATATGTTAAGAAAATTAAAAAAATATCTTGAAATTGGTGGATTTCCAGAAGCAAGTATAAAAAAAGATCCTTACAATATAAGAATATTAGAACAATATTTTGATGACATATTGTATAAGGATATAATAAACCGACACAAGGTAAATACTTCTAAAATAAAAAATCTTGCATTATTCTTTATGACAAATATTACATCTCTTATGTCTTTTAGAAATTTGAGAAATTCTCTCAAAATATCTTATGATTCAATTAAAGATTATCTTTCTTATTTTGAAGAATCTTTTTTATTTTTTAAGTTGGATTTTTTTTCATACTCATTTAAAGAACAAAAAACATTGGCTTCTAAAATTTATTGTATAGATAATGGCTTAAGGAATGCGGTTTCATTTAAATTTTCTAAAGATGAAGGCAAGTTAATTGAAAATATTGTATTTATAGAATTAAAAAGAAGAGAAAAAGAAATATATTATTGGCAAAACTATAAAAAACAAGAAGTAGATTTTGTAATTAAAGAAAAAAACAATAATTTACATGCAATAAATGTTTCTTATACAGATGATATAAAACAAAGAGAGATTAATGGACTGATTGAATTTAAGAAAAAATTCAAACAATGTAAAAGTTTGATAATTTTAACTAAAAATTTAGAAAAGAAAGAAAAAACAATAAACTTCATTCCTTTATGGAAATTCCTTCTTGAATAATTGTTTTGGTTAATTTTATATTAATTATTCTTATTTTATATTATATTTATTAAATAAATGAGGTGACTACAAATATTAGTAAATGTAGTCACCTGTAAACAAAACATTTAAATATGTAGTCACCCAATATATATTATGCATATAGAAAAAAGAGAATCTGGTAGAAATCTTAAATATTATCTTGCCCATTCTTATAGAGAGGGTTCTAAAGTACATAAATTTAGAAAATACTTAGGACAAAACTTAACAAAAGATAAACTTATTCAAAGAAAACAAATAGCAGAAAAATTAATTTTAGAAGAAATACACAAATATAAAATAATTCAAGATCCTTTACACATTGAATTAAGTAAAGGCGAAATAAATAATATAAAAAAATTAGAAAAAACAATTCCTTTAAAAATATCTCATTTGTCAAAAAAACAATGGCAAATTTTTTCTGAAATATTTACTTATAATACAAATGCAATTGAAGGAAGTAAACTAAGTCAGAAAGAAGTTAATAATATTTTAGAGGAAGATAAGTGGCCAAATAAAACAAAAGAAGATATTGCAGAAGCGTATGGTGTAGATGAAGCAATCAGATTTATTAGAAAAACAAAAGAACATATTTCTATTAAACTTATAAAAAAGATCCATAAAATTGTTTTTAAGAATTCTAAATCATTTGCAGGAAAAATCAGGAAAAAAGGAGAAGAAGTTATTGTAATGGACAATAAAGGAAAAATTGTTCATGAAGGAGCTCCTCAATCAAGAATCTTATCTCTATTAAACGAATTAATAACTTGGTATGAAAAAAATAAGAATAAATATCCTGCATTAGTGTTAGGGGCAGTTGTTCATAATCAATTTGAAAATATTCATCCTTTTGCAGATGGAAATGGAAGAGTTGGAAGAATTCTATTAAATAATATATTGATTAAACATAAATTACCACCAATTAATATTGATTTTAAAAATAGATTAGAATATTATAAAACATTACAATTTTATGGTAAACATAAAGATTTAAAACCTACTATTGACTTATTTATGAAAGAATATAAAAACTTGAAAAATAAATTAAAATAATTATTAAATAAAAAATGAGGTGCTAATATGAAAAGAGTTTTATGGTTTAAAGATATACACAAAGATGATATAGAAAAAGTAGGTGGTAAGGGTGCAAATTTGGGAGAAATGTTTAATTCCCAATTCCCTATTCCCGAAGGTTTTGTTGTTACAGCTGGAACATATAAAGAATTTATAGAAAAAACAGGAATAAAAGAAAAGATTCTAGAAATGGTTGGAAAAATTGATGTCAATAATACAGAACAATTACAAAATACTTCTAAACAAATAAGAGAACTTATTGCAACTACTTCTATGCCTGAAGAGATAAAGGAAGAATTAGAAGATCAATATATGGCGATGGGGTTACATAGAAAATCATCTGCAGAAGATGTTATGAGTGGAAAAGAGGAATTTGTTGCTGTAAGAAGTTCTGCTACTGCAGAAGATCTTCCAGAAGCCTCATTTGCAGGACAGCAAGCAACTTTTTTGAATATAAAAGGAAAAGAAAATATTGTAAAAGCAGTACAAAACTGTTGGGCAAGCCTTTACACAGCAAGAGCTGTTTATTATAGAACAAAAAATGATTTTCCACACGATAAGGTGTTTATAGCAGTTGTTGTTCAAAGAATGGTTAATTCTGATTCAAGTGGAGTAATGTTTACTATTAATCCTTCCAACAATAATGATAAAGAAGTTATTATTGAAGGAGCATTAGGATTAGGAGAGGCAGTTGTATCTGGAATGGTTACACCTGATTTATATATTGTCAATAAAGAAGATTTCTCTATAAAATCTATTGAAAAGAAAACTCAAAAAGTTAAATTGATTAAAGGAGAAGACGGAGGTAATGTAAAAGTTAAACTTACAGATGCAGAAGAAGCAACTCAAGCTGTAAATGAAAAACACATTGTAGAATTAGCAAAATATGGTGTTAAGATAGAGAAACATTATGGTGTTCCTCAAGATCTTGAATGGGCTATTGAAAGAGATCATGTTTATATTGTTCAATCAAGAGCAATTACAACATTTAAGAAAAAAGATGAATCAACAGAAGAAGAAAAAGATTCATCAGAACCACAAGAAAATAAAAAAATATTATTAAAAGGACAGACAGCATCTGCTGGTGTTGCATCTGGAAAAGTAAAAATTATCAAAGATATTGCTGAAATTTCAAAAGTTAAAAAAGGAGATATTCTTGTCACAATTATGACAAATCCAGATATGGTTCCTATTATGCAAAAAGCATCAGCTATAATAACAGATGATGGGGGAATGACCTCACACGCTGCAATTGTCTCTCGTGAAATGGGAATACCTTGTATTGTTGGAACAGATGTAGGGACAGAAGTTCTTAAAGATGATATGATTGTTACAGTTGATGCAACAAAAGGAATTGTTTTTGAAGGAGAAATAAAAATTGAAAAACCCTCAAAAGAAACAATTCAAGTAGCAACATCTGGGAGTGACATTGTAACAGCAACAGATGTTAAGACAAATGTTGATATTCCTTCAGCAGTTGATAGAGCTATTCAGACAGATGCAGATGGAGTAGGATTAGTGAGGTTGGAATTTATTATAGCAGATGGAGGAAAACATCCTGCTCAATATATTAGAGAAGATAAAGATGATGAATACACAGAATTATTATATAATGGAATTAAACCAATTGTAGAAGGATTTAAAGGCAAGCCCGTTTGGATAAGATGTTCTGATATTAGGACAGATGAATATAAGAATCTTGAAGGTGGAGATAAAGAAGAGGATGAAGCAAACCCTATGTTAGGATGGCATGCAATTAGGAGATTGTTAGATGAACCTAGAATTCTTAAGGCAGAGTTAAAAGCTATTAAAAAATTACATGATGAAGGATTCCATAATGCAGGAATAATGTTGCCTTTTGTTATTAATACAAGTGAAGTAAGAGATGCTATGGAAATTGCATGTGAAATAGGTGTTGATTTAGAAAAGATTGATTTTGGTGTTATGATTGAGACTCCTGCATCATGTTGGATAATTGAAGATATGTGTAGATTAGGAATTAAATTTGTTTCATTTGGGACAAATGATTTAACTCAAACAACTCTTGGAATAGATAGAAACAATTCTCGTCTACAAAATAGATTTAGTGAAATGCATCCTGCTGTTTTAGGACAAATAGGTAAAGTAATTAAGACATGTAAGAAATACAATGTAAAGACAAGTATATGCGGACAAGCAGGTTCTATGCCAGAAATGGTGGAGTTTTTAGTACATCAAGGAATTGATAGTATTTCTGCTAATATAGATGCAGTTGGAATGGTTAGGAAAACTGTTGCTAAGACAGAGAGAAAGATATTGTTAGAGAAAGAGATTTGTGAGTAATTTGTTGTTTTGTTTATTTTTTATTATTTTATTATTAGAATAATCATATATACTAAATAGTGTGCGTGTGTATGTTAAAAAGTATACACTGATAACAAAGACAATTTAAAAAAGACAAATTAGAGAAGTTAATTTTCTTTTGTCTAAAACCCAGCATATTATCTCTGAAATATTATTAAATATTAATAGTAAGTAGTTTGTAACTATCAATAAGTAACTAATATAGAAACATTTATAAATGATTAATGGCTAATATATATTCCTATGAGTAGATTAAAACCAGACCCAACGTATAGTATAGATACAGAAAATTTTAAGATAAGAAATTATGGAGATATGTATTATTTTCCACAAAAAGATCTTCAAAATGGATTAGAAGAAATTATCATTTTTAATGAAAATCAAAAAAAACATAAAATACCTAATGGATCAGTTTTTGTTTATGATAAAGACACAAAATATAATCCAGATATATTTAAATCAGATATTGGGTGTGGTATGACATCTTATTTAATTGAAAGAATTGATTTTAACAAAAAAGTTCTACAAGATATCTTAAAAGCTGTTGATGAGATTGGCATTCACATTGGACAAGGAAATCACTTTATTGATTTTACAACTAAGTTACCTTTTGATGAATATGATAAAATATTGAAACAAGGAAATCACGTTATTGATTTTACAACAGGTCATCCATCTATTAAAGAATATCCTAACAATCTGGTATTTCTTCATTCAGATTTTAATAACGAAAATACATTGCCTTCAGATTATAAAGAAGCAATTCGAATGCAAAATGATTCTAAAGAAAAAAGAATTGATTATCTTGATAAATTAACTAAAAAACTTGGAATTAGTGGAAGATTATACAAAGATTGGACACATAATTCAGTTGAAGAAGAAGGGGACGAATGGGTTTATAGAAAAGGCTCAATCAATGTTGGAAAAACAGAAGGCATTGGTCTTCTTGCACTTAATCCTACTGAAGGTTTTTATCTTTATGCATCTAAGTGGGAAAATTACAGAAAGTCAATGCAACACGGAACTGGAAGAAATCCAGAAAAAAATGATTACCATTCTTATATTAAAAAAGTTATGAAAACACATAATAAAACAAGAGGTTTTTATAATAAAGATGTATTAAGTAACAAAGAATTAAAAGATAAAATACATAGTGCATTTAATTCTAAAAAAGAATTTCTTGATAAACACATGTTTGAACAAATGATGATTGGACGTATAGTTCCAGAAGTTGTAGTTTATACTAAAAAATAATCAAGCTCTTTTTCTAAAAGCATCTGGTAAATATTTTATACGTTTTGCAATCTTTTTCTTATGTTCTAAAGGAATTACATGAATATTTATGCCCTTATATTCCAAATTATAATGATAAACATTTAAAGTATTGTCTTTATGAATCTCCATAACCCATTGATTTCTTTTTTTTAAAGAAAATAAATTAATCAAAGGAATTAATTCTAATTTTCTAATTTGTCCAATAGTAAATTTAGAAGAAAAATAATGGTGTTCATCTTTTCCTCTGTTATTAATAACTAGCCAATTGTTTTTTTTAGCATTATTAATCGCATCATTAAAAATATCTTCTATTAAATTAATCAAATTGTCTCTATCTTTTTCAGCAAGTTCTTTAAATATTTCTCTCTCTTTAAAATATTCATTTAAATCATTTTCAAATTCCCTTAAATCTATATTTTTCCAAGAATAATCTCTTATATTATTTAATTGTTCATCTAATGCTTTTAAAATATGGATAATCAGATCCAAATAATCTTCAGTATTCTTTAATTTAGAAAATAATTCGGGTGAATCTATTTCTTCTTCACTAATCGTTTCTTTATCTATCAAATTTGAAAAAAAGTCTCTAAAATCATTTTTCATAATCTTATAAAGTTGATATATTTTTTCGTATGCTCTTAAACCACCACCAATTTTTTTAGGATTATTTTTTTTATAATCTAAATAAGAATTCCAAAAAGTAGAATAATATTCATTAATATTTTCAAGGTGAGATGCTATTATAAACGCTTTTTCTTGAATGTTGTTTGTAGGTTTTTTAAATCCAAATAATCTTTTAAAATTATCAAAAAATCCAGCTAGCCCATATCCCATAATTAACATCCTTGTATTATTTATTTAAAAAACTTATGTTAAATTTAATTGATTATACAAATCTTAATAAACCCATTATCGCAATTAACTTCATGTCTAAATACAAACAAATTGTAGAGAAAATATACAATGTAAGAAGATTTTCTACTTCCAAACATAATCTAAAACAATTAAAAAAGATTCTTAATCATCTAGGTAATCCAGAAAGAAAACTAAAATGTATCTGCATCACAGGAACGAATGGAAAAGGAAGTTGTGCAGCATTTTTAGAAAGCATATTAAGACACAATAAAAAGAAAACAGGATTATTTATTTCTCCTCATCTTTATTCATTTAGAGAAAGGTTTCAGGTAAACAGAAATTGGATAAGTAAAGAAAAATTAATTTCTATTTGGAATAAAATAAAACACATTCCTGCATCTTACAATGAATACATAACAGCAATTGCAATTAAACATTTTTGTGATATGGATGTTGATTACGCGATTATGGAAGCTGGTATGGGAGCTAAATTAGATGGAATAAATGTTTTAAATCCAATTGTCTCCATTATAACTTCAATTGCATTTGATCATCAGAATGTTTTAGGAAATTCATTAATAGAGATTGCAAGAGATAAATTACATATTCAAAGAACTGAAAAACCATTAATAATAACAGAACAAGTAAATGATATAATTAAAGACGAGAAGATATATGCAAATAAAATAGTTGTTTCTAAATGTGAATACAATCTTTCATTAAAAGGAGATTTTCAAAAAACAAATGCAACATGTGCTGTTGAAGCATCTAGAATATTGGGTGTTGATGAAAACACGATTAAAAAAGCTCTTTTAAACACAAAATGGGATGGAAGAATGCAATTAGATAAGAATGGAAAAAGAATATTGTATGATATTGCCCATAACCCTCAAGCAACTAAAGCAATCAGTAAGGAACTTAATTCAATTAAATATAATAATTTGTATGTTGTATTTGCATCTAAAAAAGGAAAATCATACAAGAAAATGATAATGGATCTTGTTCCCTTTAAAAAAATAATATTTACTGAATATCATAATGCTCCTTTCTCAAATAAATTAAATGAATATGAAGACCTAGAAATTGAAAAAGAATTAATCAAAGAGCCTAAAAATGCTTTAAAACATGCAATTAATCTTGCAAATGAAAATGATTTAATTCTTGTAACGGGTTCGTTGTTTTTAGTGTCAGAAATATTGAATAAAGAAAATAAGATATAATTAGTTTATGTTATCATTTTGTTCTGGAAACCATGCAGGTGATGTTGAAACAACTATTTGTCTTTGGTATACAAATAATCTATCAATTAGTGAAATGAATACATATTTAAAAAAATAGCAATATATTTTTTCTTCGGAATATATTCGATTTTTTATAGAAAGAACTTATAAAATATTAATTAAATATTAATTTATGAAAACAATTAAACATTTTAAAAACATATATAAAATTTATAAAAGAAAAGGGTTTTTAGCTATGTTGTCTTATGATTGTAAGAAAACACTAAAAAACACTAAAAATAATTTATACAGTATAATTAGTAATAGTTATTTGCCTATTCAAAATGATTTGTATCATAGAGGATCAGATGATGTTTTTTATCGTATAGAAACCAGAAAATATAAAGAATATGATGATTATTTTAAATAATTTTAGAAATTAAATCAACTAATTTTTTAACAATTTCCTGCATATTTTTTTCTCCAATGTTTTTGTTTGCTCCAACAGGATTTCCAAAAACACCATTTCTTTCATCTCTTTTACTTAATTTATAATTGCCAATAAATTCCATTATTGGTGGTATTGAACTTTTCTTTATTTTATCTTCCTTAACTAGTTCTGGCTTGATAAAAAGCATGTCTGATGTTTCTAAAAAACCTGCATGCCAATCAGAATTCATTTTTTCATATTCTTCTTTTGGAAGATATTGCCAAGGATAGATCACTTTAATATTGATATTTATATCTCTCGCAATACAATAAGAAGCATTTTCAACAGCAGAACAATTTTCCCCGCCATGTCCAACTAAAAAAATTACTTTATCAATGTTAAAAAACTTAAGACTATTACATATGTCCTTTAAATAAAGATTTAATGTTTCAGGTTCAATAGTTATTGTTGGATATGGAAAATTATATCCAGAAACTGAATAACACACAGGAGGAAGAACAGCAATATTTAATTTTTCTCCAACTTTTTCAGCAATATAGTCTGCATAAAATGTATCTGTCCCCATAGGTAAATGTGGTCCATGCTGTTCTGTTGCCCCAATGGGAATTATTGCAATCTTTTTTTTAAATAATTCATCAACTTCTGGATGTGTTAGTTTGTCTATTTTCATTTTTATACAACCTTAATAAATTTTTACATCTTTTTTTATGTAAATATAATAAATGATTATCAAAAGCACTTATTAAATTTTCTACTATGTAATCATTAGATTTCCTATTACTTAATATTCCATATAGTGCATTTAATTCTGATTTTAATGATTTTTTAATGTTTTTATGCAAGTTAGATAATTTCTTTGTTTCACTTACAAATTCTTTATCTAATGGCTTATTAGAAATGATAGATGCATATCCCACTAACAATCTATGTGTTAACTCTCCTTTATAATCTCCATCGTCATTCATAAGAGAAATGCATTTTTGACCATACTCAATTGTTTTTTGATAATAGTTATTTGCATCGGGATATTTTAAATCTCTTTTGATGTCTGATATTTGAAGATTCCAAAAACACATATCTGAATATTTTAATATTTCAATTTTTTCATTTTTTTCAATGTAGTCAATGTGTCTTTGCCAATATTTAAGTGTTTTTTCATAGTGTTTATTTTGATTTTTTTTATCTAATAATTCTGCATTATAAAAATTCCAATATCCTTTCATACAATCATTTAATTGATTCTTATCAATATTTCTTAATTCTTTATTTAATTCTGATTTATTTCCTAAATCTACCAAACATTCTAATGCTAATTTATGTATTTTTTTCATTTTAAAAAAATAAAAATTAAAAAATTATTAACTTATCTTCCTGGTCCTCTAGGACTACACTGCGCATTATTGTGTTTGTAAACTTCTGAACTTCTTCCTGGTCCTCTAGGACTACACTGCGCATTATTGTGTTTGTAAACTTCTGAACTTCTTCCTGGTCCTCTAGGACTACACTGTTTTTCAAGTTCCATATATAAATCTGAACTTCTTCCTGGTCCTCTAGCACTACATGGTGCACCTAATTCACTTATAATGGGCTCATAGTTTTTTGTTATTTTTTCCAATGTTTTCATTTTTACCTCCTTGTTCTAAAAACAATATATCTGCATCCCTAAGAACGCTGATAAAATCAAATAAGTTTTTTATTGCATCTTCATCTAAGTTATAATCTTTAGATTTTAAATGAGACAGGTAATCTTTTACTTTTTTACCATCAAAATCTAATAAATCTTTTTGTTCTTTTTCTATTACAAAAGCTCTTTGATTTATTGGATTATATATTCTAAATTCTTTGTCAAAATCCCTAATTTTTATATTTGAGAAAGATATTTTTGAATTTAGGAATGCCTCTTTACCACCAGACTTAGTAACATAGTCTAAAGAATAACCTTCTAAAAGCAGTTGTGATTTGCATCTGTTGTCAAAATTATATTCTGGATTATACCACCTAGTAAAAACTTTATCTTCTAGTAATTCATTTAATTCTTTTTCAAAAAGATTTTCATTTGAACTAAAATCAGGTAGTGCATAACAAGGTCTAATTTGTCCTTGAGGATTTATAAAAACACTGCTTTGTGGTCTAACTAATGCACAATTATTCTTATCGGTGTCATCCAATGCGTTTATCAAATTAACATCTCTGATTAAACATTCATATTCTAACCATTTTCCAATCTTATTTTTTTCTTTATAATCTAATTCTGTTACATTAAACCCAAATCCTGATTTTCTTAAATTATATACTGACCATAAAACCACATTATCTTTTCTTGATGTTATTAAATCCAACATATCACATGTAGAATCTACATTTTCTTTCATTAAACAAGTTGATAATGAGTATTTATCTATTTGATTAAGAGAGTTTAAAAAATTGTCATAATCTTTATCAGACACATTATAAAATTTCTTAAAAGATTCTCTGTTTCCTGAATGAAAAGATAAACTTGCAAATGCTTGTTTATTGTTAAAGATATCATAATGTTCTTTTTTAAGAGGAATACCATTAGATAAAACAGTTACATTAAGTCCAACTAAATTAGCTTTTTCGACTATATAACTAAATTTTGGTGATAAAGTAGGTTCGCCCCCTGTTAAACTAATATCTTCTACACCGGAATCATATAAATTTTTTAACAAATAATCGATGTTTCTTTCTGATAGCTGTGGACTTTTTTTAGAACCTTCTGCATAACAATGAATACATTTTGCATTACAAATACTTGTTATTTCCCAACTAGCTTTGGTTATATACATAAAGCTCCTTTTTATCTGAATCAAGTAAAAGATATTTTCCTATCAATTCATTTGCTTTTGAATAAACTAATGCGGGAATTGATAATTCTCTACACACAATAGACATATGTGCACATATTCCTCCAATCTTTGCAACAACACCTTTAGAACTCATAACTTTATTCATGTAGTCTACATGCATATTTGGTAAATACAAAAGATCTCCTTTTTTAAAATTCTCAACATCACACAAAATACCTTCAAGATTACCTGATGAAGTTATTCTAATCTGATTTATTATTTTTTTTGTAATTTCCATAATATTCTATAAAAAAAATTATTTAAAAAGATTGCTTAGAAAAAATTGTAAATATTCCGAAAATAAGATATAATTAGTTTATGTTCTCATTTTGTTCTGGAAACCATGCAGGTGATGTTGAAACAACTACTTCAAGATCATTTGCTTCTAACCAATACCATTTTCCTTTTTCAAAAAAGAATGCATCTCCTTTTTCTAAAATATGCTCTCCATCTTGATGATACAATTTTGCTTTTCCAGAAATAACATAGTAAGTTTCTTCACATTCATAATTAATTGCTTTTCCTTTATCTGGATATCTTCCATTTATTAATGCTGTTGCTATTCCTAATAATTTACTTTTAAAAGGATATTCCCTAACAACACAACTCTTAGAATTTGTTTTTTCATTTGCTTGATTGTTTTTAATTATCATAAAAAAAATAAAATAAAAGAAATTTATAAATTTTTACTTATTCAACCACACAAATGTCCATCCTGCAATTAATCCATGTATCAATCCCATAACTGCCCAAGATCCTACCATCAAAAAAGATACTTGCATACTAGTATAGGTAATAAACATTCCAGGAAAAGTCACAACAAGGAAATACATTACTCCAAATTTTCTTCCTCTACAAAAACTATGTCCTTTGAATAATTTTTTTGTATTATCCCATACAAATGCTAAGATTAATCCTGTTATTAATGGTGTAAACCAAAATGCTATCATTAATGGATCATTCATTGCCCTGAAAACATCTGTATTTGCATATTCTATTGCTAATGATGGGAATATCATATTTCCTAGATAACTTAAAACTACACTAGCTATTGCCATAAAAATTGCAGCCACAAAACCTGGCAAAATTATTTTCTTAAATATTTTCATATTATTTTCCTCCTTATTCTTCACTCTCAGCTTGAACTTTTCCTGTTGTTAAAAGAGCATCACTGATTATTAAATCTGCTTTTCCATCCCATTTTTCAATTAATTTGTATTTGAAATATGTATCAATATTAACAGATTCAATATTTTTCTTAAGTAATTCAAGATTTTGTTTTTGTTTTTCTATAATAACTCTTTCTTGATTTACACTAGCTCTTCTTTCAAGCATATTATCAAATTCTTCACTAAATGCAATATCCTTTATAGTTAAATCATTAAATGTAAAATACTTTAATTCTGGAATCTTGACAACTACATCATACATCTCTTCCCTAACCTTGTCTCTATCTGTAAGCATTTTTTCTGCATTATATTGTAACAAAACAAGTTTAACTTTCTCTTGTACTTTATTGTTTAAATATTGCGTAAACATCTCCTCTGTCCTATAATCTTTTACAAAATCATAAACTTGATCTTTGTTTATTTTTAAGTTAAGATTAAGAATTAAATCAACACTTTGAAAATCTGATGAAGCTCCATCAACTGCTATTTCATAATTTCTAACTTGATTATTTACTCTAATTAATGTCCCAATCCCAACGTAATTAATCCCTGGTTCTCTAATTTTATTATCTAATTTACCTAATTCTCTTTCAATAGCATATTCATTGTACTCGACAATTGAAAATGCCCAGACTGCCCAAAATAAACCAATAATCAATAATGGAATGATTAAAGCAGGTAAAAATTTTTGTTGTTTTGTTATATATCTAAAGTTTTTGATATCATGCATTTTTGTATCCTCCATCTTAAATTGAGAAATGTTTATAAATTTATAAATTAACCTATTAAATAACAAAAGGTGATGATTTAAATTATTCTTACTTTTAAACATTGCCTTTGGAGGTAATAAACATGAAAAAATTAGTGAGTTTTTTAGTAGTGATGTTGTTTGCAGTTTCTTTTGTAGTTGCAATTCAAGAACCAAAAGGTATTCATGAACCTGGAACAGGAATTGAAAACCCTGAATTAAAAGAAGCAGGTCAAGGTACTGGACAGGGATTAGAAGATGGAGAGCCAATACAATACAAAGAAATGACTAATAATATTGATGGTGATCAGAAACAAGCAACAGCTGAACAAGAACAAAAACAATTAAGAGATGGAACAGGAAATCAAGCACAAGCTAGAGAAAAAATCCAAACAGGTCTTCAAAATGCATTAGGAAAAGTTAAAAATGAAAATGCAAAAGCAGCTTTAGAAAGAAATCTTAATAGATGGATGGAAAAATATCAACAAAGAATGCAAAGAATGGAAAATGTTGAAGTAACAGAAGTAGATGAAGAAACAGGAGAGGTTGAAATTGAAGCAGAAGAACCAGTTAAGTATTTTGGATTTATCAAAGGTAAAGCAACAAAAAGATTTACAGTTGATAAAAATGGAAAAGTAAATGAAAAAGCTCCATGGTATAGTCTATTTTATTCTGAAGATGTTGAAGAAGTAGCTGAAGAATAATTCTTTTTTTATTTTTTATTTTTTAATATTTTATCTAATTTTTTATTTATATTATTTACCTTTTTTTGTAAAGATCCTATGTCTTTTTTAATATATGATAAAGTACGTTTTTTCTTCCAATTCCATATAAGTGTTATAATCTGAAAACACAACCAAATAATGATAAATAAACCTACTCCTTGTATCCAAAGACCTACATCACCTATATAATTGATAAGATTATTGAAATTTGCAGTTGTTGCATTTATAGTTTGATTTATTACCATATCATAAACCTTCTTAATTTGAAATATTATAATTATCTTTTTATCTAGTAAATTAAGTACATGAATATATAAATATATTGTTTAAAAATCAATGAAAATTAGATTAAAATAAGTTTTACTTTTATTGAAAATTTAAAATACCATATAACTTAAGAAAATAAATCTTTAAATAAAGATATTTTTGAAAATATAATATGAAAAAACCATATTTAGTTTTAACAACAGGTTTTCCTTCAGCTGGAAAGTCTGAGATAAGTAAATATTTACAGAAAGAATTGGGTTTTGTTAGATTATCTACTGATGATATTAGAAAGTCTTATTTTGATGTAGATAATTATCATACTTACAAGAATGATGTTTTATATCAAAAAAAAGAATTTATTCTGACAGATACACTAAATAGATCCAAATTAACTTCATTATATTATGGATTGGATGTTGTTATAGATTCATCTGCAGGTTTTGAAAAAATAAGAGATCAATTTCTTGATACTAAAATAAATGAAAATAGCATGATAAGTGCTGATAAATTTCTTATTTATCTAAAAGTTGATGAAGATATTTTACGAGAAAGGAATAAAATAAAAGGAAGAAAAAATAATCCAGTTAAAGAATGGAAAGAGTTTTGGCAAGATCCTATTAAATCAGAAGATTATAAATTAATAACTTATGAAAATAATGTTTCTATAGATCTTGATAAAATATTACAAGATATTGATAAAAGATTTAGAAGAAATAATAAAAATATTTTTTCTCATTCTGATTATAACAAATAAAAATATTGTAATATATTAATATTATTTATATTGAGAAAAATATATTCAATACCCAGTTTATAAGAATTATTTATTTCTTAGAAATATAATGTGTAATGTACCTATCCCTTATAGTAAAGTTTTTTCTTAAAGAAGTCAACATTGTTTTATTTGTATAGATACAATTAGAATCCCTGTAAGGTATTAGGATTTTTTTATCTTTATGAACATAATTTGAAATATTTGATTTTTTACAAGATTTGTTATACTCTTTTATCATAATATCTATAAATTTTTCACTATATTCAATTTCATTTAATATACATTTATTTTTAAAGAAAAGAACAAGATCATCAATTCTTTTTTTTCTTGCAGGAATTTTTTTATCTGCTTTTTTATTGATATTAGTTAATACCACAAAAGGATATCCTTTTATTTTTTCAATATTGTGCATCTGAGGACCATACATTGTAGCAATTGAAAAATTATATGAAAATGATTTTTTTACATCTTCTTCTTCTGGATTAGTGTTTCCTGTGCTTATTATTCTTTTATATTTTTTTCTTTCTGAATCTAGTATTGAATCATAAACAACTTCCCCTAAATGAAATATGAAATCTTCTGTAGATTCAAATTTATTTTCTTTTATATAACTATAATTTATACTCTTAAATACATTTTCAGGTATTGCTGATACAACTAAGGGAATTATTGCATAATTATTATAATCTCCATCTATTGCATTATCATTTACTTTTGTATTGAATATAATGTCTATGTTTGTTTTATCTAAAAAATCTAATGCATGGGGTTTTACATACTCAACAAGATTACCTACTAATTGAGAGATATTGTAGCCTTTTTCTATTATTTTTGGAAAAGGAAATGGTATTTCTGATTTTTTAGACATAAGTAATAATTTTTCACAAATAGATTCAAATAATTCCTGTCTTTCTGGATAAAAAGATAATATTGAAGAAATTCTATTATCTTTCATATAAAATGATGTTACATCATGAGGATTATTTTTTTCTTGTTCTTTATTATTTTTTCTCAGTAATTTTCTTATTTTTTTGAACATAATATTTTTATCCTTATTCTATTTAAAAAGATTTAGATAAGACTTAAATATGTTTATAATACTTATAAAAAGCTTTAAAAAGCCACATATATTACATAATTAATTGAGGTGATTGGAATAACTAAAAAAAACAATATAAGAAAATATGTATTATTGGGAATAATTATTCTTCTTGCTTCGTTTTTATTATATGCTTTAAGAGATTATTATGTTGCTGTTCTTTCATCCATCGTTTTATTCACATTATTTAATCCTATTTACAAATATTTACATAAAAGAGTATTCAAAAACAAAACAATATCTGTAACATTAGTATTGTTAATGATACTTATTGTTGTAATCGCACCAATATTTTTTTTAAGTATAATATTGGTTAATGAAATTAGAAATATATCTCATATTTTTACTTTTGCTAATTTGCAGAATATTGTCACAAATACTTTTGGACAGGATATATCTTCAAGAATATTTGAAAATGTTTCAACAAATGTTTTTGGATATATAAATAGTTATTTCACGTCTATAATAAGTTCGTTTTTTAATTTTTTTATATCTTTGTTTATAATATTTTTTTTACTTTATTTTTTATTTACAAAATCTGAAGAAATCAATAAAACTCTTATCAAATACTTGCCTTTTAAAAAAAGTAATATAAAACAACTAATTGATGAATCTAAAAAAATGACAAAGTCAACAGTTATAAGTTCTGGATTGATTGCTGTCTTGCAAGGTTTTTTATTGGGTTTGGGATTCTATATATTTGGAATTGAAGGAATATTCTTTTGGGGTTTTATAGGTGCTATATTATCTTTTTTTCCAGCAATAGGAACTCCATTAATATATTTACCTGCTTCCATAATATTGTTATTTCAGCACGATTATTTTTCAGGAATAGGTATTTTATTATGGGGAATAATATTGATAAGTAGTTCAGATAATGTATTAAGACCTATAATAAGAAATAGAATTTCTAGTACACATCCATTAATAACATTATTTGGTATTATTATTGGGTTAACTTATTTTGGAATTGTGGGAATAATAATAGGACCTTTATTAATATCTTATTTATTAATTATGATAAAGATATACAAAGAGGAACATTTATGATGAAAAAGAAATATAGATATCTTTTTGGTTTTTCTATATTTCTAATTACTCTAATTTTTTTTATTGGATTGTTATATTATTTTAATCCAAGTAAAATAGTAAATTCTTTGGGTTTAACAAATGTATATCTTATTATACTTATTTTAGGTCTTATTGCAGGATTTTCTTCACTTTTTTCATCTCCTTTTTATGCATCTGTAATTGCAGTTGCAGGATCAGATGTCAACTTTTTTATTATAGCATTGATTGGGGGAATATCTCTTTCAATAGGACATAGTATATATTATTATTTTGGTTCAGTAGGAGAAAAATCACTTCCTAAAAAAATCAGAAAAAAACTCAAAAAATATTCAAAATATATTTGTGGAAAAGATTATTTAGTGCCTTTTATTGCATTTATATATTTTTCATTTACTCCTTTTCCAAATGAGTTTATAATAACACCTTTAGGAGTTTTAAATTACTCTTACAAAAAACTCATTCCTCTTCTTATATTAGGGAATATTGTTCTAATATATCTGACAGTTGTGTTAAGTTCTTTGGGTTTTTAGATATTTATTTCATTTTTTGTTGATACTACTAACTTCTTTTTGTAATGATTTGATATCATTCTTAATATAATGGGGTTCGAAGCGGAATTTTTTAATGCCTGTCGTACGAGGGTCAAAATATTTGATTTTGAAGCGTAGCGTCCCCTTTAGCGTTTACCAGAGCACGCCATAAATATTATAAAGTTACACTAACTAACAACAAATATGGGTAAACTAAATCAGTTATTGGGAATTGCTAATAATTTAGCAGATAGTTTTGTTAGTGTAACCAATCTTCACTTTCTCAAATACATGGAATCTTTGCCTGTTGAAAAAACAAAATTATTTGAAATCGACATATTGAAAGAAACCATAAAACCCAAGGATTTAATGAGTAAAACCGTAAAAGATACAATAGCTCAATATAAAAAATGGTTTCTTTCAGAACTTGATAAATTCAAAATTGACTTAACTGATATAGAAAAAGTAATTGTTAAAATTGCATACAAACCTGGAAAATCATTAGGTAGATATTATACTTGCAATGCAACAATTACTGCGAAGGGCAAGGATTACACAAAGAAAGTAATGTCTTCTTATTCTTAGGCGCACGTATGCAAATGTCGTATAACATCGGAATTTAGAGAAGTTGGATTTTTGAGAGTGGAGCGAAGCGGAATTTTTTAATGCTTGTTAGTTTCGTTTTTGTTTACAAAAACCTGCGTAGCAGAGTCACGAGAACGCCACCATTAGTCTTTATATGATAGTAACAATATCGAAATCTTTATATAGCATTATAAAATTTATATTTATATGGAAGACCTTACAACAATTACTAAAGCTGAAGCAAATAAACTAGTCCTTAATAAAATAAAAGGAAAAGTAATGAATTCAGTTAGTTTTCAAATGATTGGTTTGGGTGGACTTTCTAGTATAGTTATACACGATAATACTGCTTTAAAAGTTGCTGGAGGAATAGCATTATTGGGTGGGATTATGAGTAGTATATCTAATGCTCGGGATTCTTATGGAATTGCTAAAGAGTATCTTATTAATCCAGAAAAATATATTCAAGATAACTATCAAAAAACAATCGCATATAAATAATATATTTTTTAGTACTAGGCGTTCTCGTGATTGAGCATAACATTGGGGTCTGTTAATTGCCTTTTCGCTAGAAAAGTCGAGCGAAGCGAAGAAGTTCTAAAACCTGCTGTGAATCGTCTTATTATATTTTGCATAGCAACTAAATACTTGGGAGGAGAGAAGTTTTGGTTTTTTTTTAAAAAGAATAAGTTTTATATATCTTAATAACTTAAATTATTCATGTTTATATATGTTGGATACAAAATTAAACCTTTAGTAGTAATTGATATTAATCTTCCAGATTTTGATAGCTATTGTGAAAAACACAAGTCGAAACATGAAATAGTTATTGCAGAAAAAACAAAATATGTTTATTTTGCTCCAGTTCATAGTGCTGAGAAAGTTTATGTTTACTGTAAGAAATGCAATTCTTATGATGAAATGCCAGAAATCTTTCAAAAATTATTTTTAAGTTATTATCATAACGAGATATCTTTGAAAAAGTTAAAACATCAATTTTCTATAAAAGCTAAAAAACATAAAAGTTTACAAAATGAGAAAAAAGAGGAATATGATAAATACTTTAATGATTTTCTTAAATGGGTTCCACTCATTATTTTATTTTTTATATTATTGCTTTTAATTAAATACTTATTTTTTTAATTTAAAAAAGAAATAAAAACGAAGTAAACAAATAATAACAAAGAAATAATTAATAATATTTTACTTACCCAAGAAAATTTTTTAAAATACACTTTTTCTTCATAACTTACTGTTTTTCCATTTTTATCGATAAGTCTGTTTGATTCGGAATTAAATGAAAATGCCAAGCAGAATATAAGTAAACTAAAACCAAAATAGATGGTAGCAAAGTCGTTAAACGATGAATTAACTTTGGGCATGTTATATTCCTGAACGATAGTGAAGCAAGGAACGAAATGACGCTGAGTTGTGTTTAAGTTCTCGTATCATATCCGAACGTAGTGAGACTATCTGTCCGAAGGACTCGGAGAAGTTTAGTATTAATACATAAATTTATAAAATCATATTAAATATTTTACTAGATGGTAGGAGATTTAATCGTTCAAGAAGTAACAAATTTAGGGTTGGCATTGGGTTTAAATTTTACTATCGGGAGCATTTTTAATCCTTCTATATTTGGTAGTTTAGTTAAGTTCCAAATAGATAATTTCAGTATTTTTAAAAAAGAGGTATTGGAAATAAAAGAAGAAAATAAGCAAGAAATTAAATTAGATATCCAAAGAGAATTGGCTAAGGAAAATTCATTATTAATTAAAAAAATATTAGAGAAAGTATTTGAAGAATTGGAAGAAGAAAAAATTAAAATTTATGCAAGAATTTTTTATGAAAGTGCAATTGATGGGAATAAAGATATTATATTACATTTAGATTATATTTTTGAATTTTTAAAAAATTTGAGAAAAGAACATTTTTTGATATTAAAATGGTATTATGTTAATAAGTGGGTTGAACCCGATAGGATTGGATCAGCATTTGATAATCAAAGAAAACTTGAACTTCCAAGAATATCAAAAGAATTTGTTGTGTTAGAGAGTGATTTATTTATAAAAGGATTATTACATGCTGTCCAGATAGATCCATATCAGAATAACAGATTTTGTCTTAGTAGTAGAGGATTAGAAATATATAATTTATTAAAAAATGAAATTGCTAAAATTTCTTAATAATAAGCGGAGTTAGGGTAGTGAACCCTTTCATTGGTCGTGAACCCTTTCATGAATCTATTACTTTAATACAACACTAAGCAGAGGATTTATTCTCCGCGCCAATGATTCCACTCAGCAATGTAAATCTTATATTTATTCCAAAAGCCATTTTAATCACCTCCCAATGATGTGTTATTATAGCTAATGTTGCAAAGATAGCAATCATAATCATGAAATTTAACTCCACATAATTAATAAAATAACATTTAAGTACTTATAAATTATTCTATTAAATATTATATTTTATAATTAAATAATTTATACTTTTTAGAAAATATTATAATCTTAAAAATTATTTATCGATAAATGTCAAAATTCATTAATTCAATACTTAAAAAGAATTCTGAAATAACTACTAAAACTCTTAAAGAAAATAACTTCGGGCATTAAGAAGAGTTCTTGAGCGTAGCGAAAAGAATTCTCCTGAAGAGGCTCTAGTGACCAAAGGGAACGATAGTCTTAATGCCTGTTATGGTCTTCGAAGAACAAGCGACAGCGCAGAGTAGCTTACGTACCCTTCAAATGAACGCAGTGATTATTCTAAGTACATACATCGCGGGCAGGTAGCGACTTTTAGCTAGCCTTGGTTTGCTGTAACACCCTAAAAACAACCGGCCCCTTCGTTAGTAAGCTATTGAGCATAACTTCGGGCATTAAGAAGAGTTTCGACTGAAAGGAGAAATTCGGATGGAGCGAAGCGGAATTTTTTAATGCCTGTCGTACGATAATTCACCAGAATATTTGTCGTCGATAAATGATTTTTTCTATGACAATTTTTTGATATTTTTTGAAGAATAATGGCATGAACGTTGCATTATTCTTTCATACTATATAAGTGGATGCTTTTATTTATATATGTTGTCCTTATTTTGCGAGTGTTTCGCCTTGTTTTTGTAACTCTTTTGGGTACAAAACAATAGACTATTTCTTGTCCTAACTGGATATCTATAATGATAATCTAATGTTAGTATGGCAAAAACAAAAATACTAATCGTTAGAATTACAAAAGAACAAGGACAAATTTTAGAAGCTAAGACTAAATTAGCTGGTTTTGTTAAAAAATCTGATTATGTTAGATATTCTTTGTTTATGAAAATGCCTATTGAAGAAAAAATAAACCAAATACATGAAAAGGTGTGCTAAAATGGAAGAATCATTTGAGATGTTAAGATCTGAAAGGAGAAGCTTCTTTTGTCCTAATAAGTTATGGGCAGAATTAAAGAAAGAAACAAATGATTGTATTTCCATATCTCAATATGTAAAAATGGCAATAATGGAGAAGTTAATTAGAGATAATCCTAAGAAGAAAGGATATTATGAAGAAATAATTAGTTAGAATTATCTTTTTTGTTGTCTCTATTAGAATTAAAATAGGGAAATAAAAAAGAAGGTGGTGTGTAAATAGATGTTAGATTAATACATTGTTGTCTAATCGAATTAATTGGTTTTATTACTCCTTCCATCATTTTTTTTATTGCTCTTGAAGGCTCAGTTAGTCTTCTGATTTTTTCATTCATTTCAGCTATGTCCTTTCTCATAATTTCATTTAAAATTGCAATATTTGTAAATGGATTATATATATCTGATTTTATTGATTCATTTTGTTCAATTTCTTTCTCTTTTTCTATAATTTCATCAGATAATTGTATTTCAGGAATCATTTTCTTTGTAAAGTCTCCTATGTGTTTAAAATAAATTATTTTTGACTTTTTCTTTTTCTCCCATTCATTAATTAAAAATGATGAAAACAGTTTATTATTTAATTTTGATGCAAAATCTTTATCAAATCCAATAAAATAAATATCTTCTTTTTCTGGGAATTTTTGTAGTAATGATTCCCAAATTACTGAATCTCCATAACTGCCTCCTTTCCCAGGAGGATTGTTCAATTTCTTTCTAATAGTGGCTTCACTTATTATTTCATTTGTATGGGGAATAAATCTTGCAACAGAAAAAAGTTCATGAACTATTTTATAAGGTAAATCTGCTTCTTTATTGATTTTCTCAATTAGTTTATTTTTTATTTTTTCTATAATCTGATTGATTTTGTTTGTTTCTTCTTTTAGGATTTTATTAATTTCTTCTAATTCACCTTTACATTCAGGTAAGTTATCTAATTCACGATTATTATTTTTATTATCTAAAAATTTTTTAATCTTGTTAAATTTTTTATTGAATTTTGGTACAAGCATTTCTGATTCTATATTTTTATTAACTTCATTTTTTACTTGTTCTGGCAACCATAAAATTATTTTATTGTCATCTATATATTTCTTGATTGTTCTAATAGCTTCTAATTCATTATCATTTAATCCAAAAAGAGATAAATATTTGTTTGCATCAATAAAAATGTTTATCATAATGAATCATATTTATAATACTATATAAATATATTTACAAAAAAATAAAAAATTAAACCAAAACACTCTCAATCTCTCTACTTCTTTTTCTTATTGTAACTTCAATTACTCCTGTAGCATTTGCTATTTCTCTTTGTGTTTTTCCTTCATTTGTGATTTTTGAAGCTAAATAAAGAGCTGATGCCACTAATGTTTGAGGATTTTTACCTGAAAAAATAATATTATTGTTAATTTTTACAAATATATCTATTGCTTTGGTTATTGTACTCTGTTTTAAGTTTGCTCTTGATCCAAAACGTTGAACTAAATCAATTGGTTGAATGTTTTCAAGATTCAAATTTAATTCATGTTTGATAATCTTATATGCTTTCATTAATTTCTTGATCTTTATATCTGTAAATGCAGTTATTTCTAATGGGGTTCTTGGAACACCATGCATTATACAAGATATGTAAACACAAGCATACAATAAACTATTATTGTCTCTTCCAATATTAATATCTCTATCAATTACAGACTTAAATAATAAACAAGCTTCTTTAGATATGTTACTAGTTAACCTTAGTCTAGATACAACAAAATCTATCTTTTCGCAAACAGATTGGAAGTTTTTCTCTTTAGTGGAGTATAACCAACTATCTTTGAATATTTTTCCATCTACGCCTTTACCTGAAGCAATTGAAAGATAAGGATTTGTCGCATGATTTTTTCTTCCTTCATCTATAAATTGTCTTTCTTCAATCAAACAATCATCTAGTATCAACCCACAATCATTGCAAACTTTCTCTTTTCTATTATGCATGATGTAAATATTTCTTCCACCACATTCAGGACATTGTCTATTCATTTTCTATCACCTACCACAAAATATAGTAGAACAGGCAGTATTCTTTTTTCAGATAGAGAACTAACTCTATTTAGAATAGCATCTTTAGATAAACATAGTTCCATGACATAAAATACTTCATAATTACTATGTTCAAAGAGATCTCTAATAGGTTTCTTTAAATCAATTCTTCTCCTTCTGTCTGTATAAAATACTTTTCCTTTAGTTTTTATTGTTTGATTAGCGGTAATTATTGGTGTATTTGGAAGTATCATCTTCCCCACCTCCAGCAATTATATTTTGTTAGAAAAAATAAAAATGGTTTTGATATAGGTATCGAGTAAAAAATTAAAAACTCATTCCAGTAAAATATATTTTTTATATTACAACACTTTTCTAAAATGTGGTGATAAAAATGGAAAATAAATGGTGGGTTGAAAACGAAGAAGAAAATGAAATATATTATAATAGCAAAGAAGGATTTGTTATTCTAAAAAAAGAAGAAGATAAATATGTAGTATCTGATGAGAGAAATAATGAAAAACACAAATTTATTTTTAAAAATCCTTTAAATGCAGTTAAATTAGCCGAACATATAATGGAAATAAATGATTTTCCTGTTAGATTAGAAAATGATGACTCAGCATATTATATGTTGGGAGAAGATGGGAAGATATTTATTAAAAAATAAGATTAATCCATACCTATTTTAAAAATTTTATTTTCTGTTTTATAACTTCCACGATGATATGATTCTGGTGTTGTATAACAAATATTTATCACGAATCTTTTAACACCATTCAAAAGAGCTTTTTTATGAAATAATAAATAAAAATTTAAAATACAATCTGAATAAATATCATGATGTTCATATGGAATAAAATATATTTCTTTATCATCACTCATACCTATCTTTAAAGAATGGTGTTGTTTATTTGATTTATCTATCAGAAATGAATTTTCAGAACCAACAGACCAATCTTCTTTAGATATGTTTTTAATTTCAAATCCAATTTTAACAAGTTCACCAACATTACTTCTATGGCCAGTTATTTGATTTGTATTAACAACATTTCCTATTTGTTTTATTCTTTTTAATTTAATCGAGAAAGGTGGATTTTCTACATATTTTCCAGAAATTTTAATTCTTTCTCCTTTTCTTAAATGGGTCTCTTTTGGAAACCAAATAAAATTAGTATCTTTTATAATATTAGTTAATTTATATTTATCCCATAATTCAATATCATTTTTTTCTGCAAGTTCTTTCGCAGATTTTGTAAATCTTGAAGTTGTAACTACCATTGCTTTATTACAGTTGTAATATGATTTAGATGCAAATACCTCTTGAATTGCTTTATTACTAACAAGATTATCGCAAAAATTTTTTGCTTGAACAACAATTTTATCTTTCCCTTTTTCCAGTACTAAGTCTCCACCTTGATCACCACTTGTTTTTGTTTTAATGGATAAATAGCCCAGATAGTTAAATAATTTTTCAAGGAAGTCTTCAAATGCTTGCCCAGTTAAAGGATACAAATCTTCTGCTTTAGAGATTTTTGTTATTGAAATTATTAGTTTATTAATTTCTTTTTTAGAATATCCTAACGATAAAAGAGAATCTATTATTTCTTTTTTATTTTTTCCAGATTCTAATAATCCTTTTACTCTTTTTTTAAGTTCTTCTGATAATTCAGATGAAGTTTCTAGATTTATCTCTTCAACATCATTAATTCCACCATAATCTCTTTTTTCTTTACCCAATAATTTATCCCAAAATCCCATTTTAGAATATTTAATTGATTAATAATATAAAAATATTTCTGAACACTCTATTTTTATTAAAATTTAGGGAGTCACGCTCCCCTAAACCTGCACACCCAACTTAACACCCTAATATAGCAGATTTAGGGCGTTTTAGCCCCCATAAACACCCTAAATCATGCCCGTTAATACTATCTTCTCTTACGTTTGAATAAGGCAGTCAAAAATGCTGGTACATCTGTTCTCAAGACATATTAAACTATCCACTAAGCATTCTTTAGATGCTCAAATGTAGTTTAAGTAGGTGTTAGGCAGAATAATTCCGAAAATTCTAAAACAAGGCTTTTAAAGGATAAAATTAGCCATTTTACATGATGGAAATCAATAAAAAAGAGTTGAATTGTAATGATTGTCAGGAAATAAAAACTCTTATTGAAGAGCTTAATTTACGTAAATATTCAAAGATGACAATGAAAGCATATGTTGCTGTTGTTAAGAATTTTCTTCTTTCTGGAAATGATGTTAGAAAATATTTGTTGAGATTTTCTAAGAATAGCAATTCCTCAATGCGAGCAACATATTTTGCATTAAAATTCTTTTTTACAAATGTTCGAAAACAATCATTTGAACATAATGTTCCTCTTGCTAAAAATACACAAAAACAACCAGAAATTCTAAGTAAAAATGAAGTATCTCGTCTCATAAAAGCATTTGATTATATAAAATACAGACAAATTGTAAGGTGTTTTTATTATACTGGGATGAGATTAAGTGAATTAGTGAATCTTAAATGGAAAGATCTTGATTTTGAAAGAGATGTTATTAATATTAGGAGAGGAAAAGGGGCAAAAGATAGAATTGTTTTTTTCCATCCAGTATTAAAAAAATCATTTGAAGAAATTGGAAATCCTGAAAAACATGTTTTTGTTAATTATAGAACAGGTATAAAAATAACTAAGGGAACAATTCAAAAAGCAATAAGAAATGCTGCTAAAAAAGCTAAAATTAGTAAAAAAGTAACACCTCACACTCTTCGTCATACATTCGCTACACATTTATTAGAAGCAGGGCTTAGTGAAAGATATATTCAGAAACTTTTGGGACATAAAAACATTAAAACAACTCAGATATATTCTCACGTAAGTAATGATAAAATAAAAAAATTCTCTAAATTTTTGTGAATTACTACTAAAGCACATTACCAAAGCTTTAAAAACAATATAATTATTCTTTTAATTATTATAACAATATAAAATGAGGTGTAATATTTATGAAAATAAATCTAAAAAAGAAACCAAAAAATGTTAAGATTATTGAAGCATTTCCAGGAATGGGACTTATCGGGACAATTGCAACCGAATTCTTAGTATCTCATCTTAAGACAGAAAAAATAGGATCAATTGAGATGGATGATATACCTGCAATGGTCGCTATACATGATAAAGAAGTTATGGAACCATTTAGTATTTACTATAACAAAAAATACAATCTTGTTATTTTGCATGTTATTTCTTCACATAAGGTAAACGCATGGAAGATGAGTGATGCAATTAGTAAATTAGCAAAAGATCTTAATGCAAAAGAAATTATTTCAATTGAAGGAGTGGCATCAACTGGAAAAGCATCTAAAATAAACACTTATTTCTATTCAAATAAGTCCAATAAAAAAATGGAAAAATTAACAGATCCATTAAAAGAAGGAATTATTGTTGGTGTTACAGGAGCTTTATTAGCAAAAGAGAAAAAAACTCTTTTAACGACGCTATTTGTTGAAACACATTCAACTCTTCCAGATAGTAAAGCAGCTGCAAAGGCAATTGAAATGTTAAATGAATACATGACTTTTGATGTTGATCCCAAACCATTGTTGAAAAGAGCAGAGGAATTTGAAAAGAAATTAAAGGGTATTGTGAAAAAAGGTCAAGAAACTAAAAATCTACAAGAAACAAAACAGACAAGTTATTTTGGTTGATTAAAAAATATTTTTTATTTTTTTAATTGTTTTTTAAAATTTTAAGCTTGAAAATTATAAAATAATTTTTATTGTTTAACTATTAAAACCTTTAATCATTTATTATAAATTCTATCTGTATTTAAAAATTACAATCTTTAATCAAAAATTATAACTTTTAATCTAATATTTTAATAGTTTTACGATTAAAACCTTTTATTTTTGATTAGAAGTATTGATTATAAGAAAATGATTAAAAATTATGATAATCTCTTAAATATTTTTGATTTCTTTTATTAAAATCCAAATAGTGTTCATTTAATTTAGTATAAAGATTAATTTTTATTGGATTTAATATGTTTGATTCTCCCATAACAACTGTATCTGAGTCTTTTTCATCTAAAAACATGTTTAGATCACAACATATTAACTCAATATTTAACTTATCGACAGCAATTCCCTTAATATTATCGTTATTTTCATGAGAAAAAAATAATGTTTTTTTATATAAATTATTAACTATGCCAATTCTATGTCCTTTTTCTCTTTTTAATTGATTTTTTAATGAATTTACATTACTTAGTAAATAATTTTTTGAATTAGTATCAAGAGATTTAAAGTTTAATCTATTTGCAGTATTAAATAATGTATAAAACTCTACTCTTTTGTTTTTTGATGGAAAAGATAACAAATAATCTATAGTAGGATTTTTATTTTTATGATATATAACATCAGAAATTAATAATGCAGATTCAAGCTTATATGTATCACAAAAAACATCTTCATATATTTCTTCCATATCAACAAAATTCAAATCAATAAATTTTTTCTTATGTTCACAATTACTTTTAAGATTTAAGCTAGCCCTAAGATATTTTTCAAATCCTAAAAAATGATTTTTTTCATGAAGTGTGGTATTTTTAATTTCTGAAAAATATTCTGTTTCAAAATCATAATCATTTAGATATTTTTTCAAAGAAGATGTGAAATCTTGTTGAATTTGCTCTAATTTCTTGCTTTTTTTATCCATTTTCTATAAATGTTCGTTTAATGGCTCTTATACGAACTTTTTTTAAGGTTCTTTTATAAAGGATTCAGCCATTAGTGTTTTCTATCCAAAAAGCCTGGGCTTTTTGTTAAAATATGCCTCTTGTTAACAATCAAAATTGGTTAAAACTTTTAAGTCTTTCGTAAATATTTTAGCAGTTAAAGTTTTTAATAAAAGATATTAAATTTTAATCTTACAAAAACACAATCATTTTACTTTTTTTGTATCTTCAAATGTTTCATTAAAATATAATCCCATAACTGATTTTGCTTTATACCCACCAATATTTTTATTGACTTTCCATTCAATACCCATTGCTTGAATATTTTTTTCTTGTAAGTTTATTGAATTTTTTACCCTACCTTCACAAATTACTTCATCTGCATGCACAATTTCATATAATCCTTTTTGTTGATTATAATTCCCCTCAACTTTCATTAGATTACCAAGAAAACCAGAAATTCTATTTCCTCTCTTTTCAAGAGAATGATTATCATTCAAGTATTTATCTCTAACAACATGTACTTCCTCTTCATACTTTATATTTTTCTTATTTCTCTTTGTTTCTCTATATCCTCTTAATGTTCCGTGATCTTGTGTTGGAATATCTGTAAGAACTTTCAATTCTTCTGTTTCAATTTTAATTCTTTTACTTTTTCCCATTTTATGCCTCGTATTTTTAAATAAAATCTCATAAATAGGTTACTTTTTATAAATATTTTGATGATTTTATCTATAATCAAAAATATTAATCATAAACTATATTTTTTAATAGTTTTGTTAGATTAAATATTTTAATTTATGCTTAAATATTGTAATTTAATATACAGCTTAAAAACATTAATATATGATTAAAGGTTTTAACTACAAATAAGTATTAAAAATAATGATATTTGATTAAAGGTTTTAATTGTAGAAAACCTTTATAAATATGTTATCAGAAATTAACACAAATAAGGATTTATGTTAAATTTTTATAACACAAATATGGAAAAACACAAAAGAGCATTTGACGCAATACATTTTATGGGAATGGTTAATGATTACAATAATTGTAAGAAAATAATAGTTCCTGTTGCATATGAGGAAACAACAACTGGTGAAAAAGGCACTATAAATGGACCTGAAAATATTTTAAAAAAATCTCTTCAATTAGAGAAATTTGATATTGAAACAAAAAAAGAAATTAAAGAAGATTTCTGCACATTAAAGACGATAAATAACTTAGATAATGTTACAGAGGTTGTTGAAAATATTGTAAAAGATAATAAATTTCCAATAGTTCTTGGAGGAGAACATACAATAACATATTCTGTTATAAAAGGCTTACAAAAAGCAGGTAAAAAAGCCATTACAATTATTAGTTTAGATGCACATGCAGATTTAGATGAAGGAAAGCATCATGGTTGTGTTATGAGGAACATTTTCAATGATTTTGGTTGTAAAATAATGGTTGTTGGTGTAAGAAGTCTATGTAAAAAAGAGTTTGAATATGCTCATAAAAATGGCTTAAAATTAGTGTCTTCATTTGATGTTTTGAATGGAAAAGAAACTATCCAATCACTTATAGATTCTATAGAAACAGATGAAGTATATTTAAGTGTTGATGCAGATGTTTTAGATGCATCATTAGTTAAGACAGGGACGCCTGAACCATTCGGTCTTCAATTGGAGTTTCTTAAAGAATTTATGTTAAAATTAAAAAAAAGAAAAACTCTTGTGGGAGTTGACTTTGTTGAAGAGATTGATGGTTTCTTCTGTCATTTGGTTAAGATTATTAACTCTTAATTTTTATCAACTATTTATTTCTTATTATTTATTTTATTTGAACAACATGAGTCATAATCTTTAAGTTCAGATTCATATTTCTTTTTGTTATCTTGAGCTTCTTTTAACTTATCACCATAAATGTTGTAATCTGAAGGTAAAACATCTTCAGCACCATATTTAGCTAATTCTTCCTGATAATAATTAATATCTGCTTGTGCATCATCAATTTTTTTCTGTATTTTAGCCCTATTTGTATCACTACATACTATATTTATACAGGAATCTTTTTTAGCATTTATTTTGGTTACTACATTAAACATAACATTATCAACACTTGCAAAATTAAGCCAATATGAACTACCCAGAATAGCATTAAATGTTCCTGCGAATACTGTCCATAAATTTTCTTCTATCAAAATATTTGCAGCAATTCCATAATTATCTTGATTATCAACACTTGTCAAACCAAAAGCTATTGCTGTATTTGAAAGACTAAATCTTGCATATTGATTAATATTAGATAATGAATAAAGTATTTCATTAGGATTATCAACAGTTTGTTGTACTCCTGTGATGTCTTTTATCATATCATTTATTCTTTCATTATATTGTTTATCAGTTTCTCCAAATTCTCTTTCGAAACTATCTTCTTCTGTTGCTTCTTCTTCTAGTTGTTCTGATTCTGTATGTTCTTCAGATACATATACTTCTCCTGTATAAACAGGTAATTCACCTTCGTTGCTATAAATTTCATATTCTTCACTAACTAAATTATAAACAATAAACATCTCTTCACCCTCTACAGAGGTTACTTTAATTATAACCTTGCTATTGTATATATCAACAATCTGTTGGTATAATGCAGGATCAATAGGTGCTTCTATTGTCTGAGGATTTATCTTTGCAAATTGAGAAAATTCCATTAATGAACCATCTTGTTCTTGCAAATAAAGAATACCAGAAGAAACAGGTAAATTAAAAAATAAACTCAAGATATCTCCAGAATAATCTACATTCAAAAGAGTTAAAGTAAGATCTTCCATACAACTATAATCTGATGCCATTAGGTTATTTTCCTGTGAACTTGCACAAAACATTCCATTTGAAGAAATTTTTTGTAAGTTATTTGTTGATGCAATAACTTGATAATTTGGTAATGGTGTGTTAGATGCAATAATATTATTTGTTTGATCCATTAAAATATATAATACATCCATATCAACAATATCATCTCTTACATCCATTATTTCTACACTTGCTGAAATAGAATCGTAATATGCTAAAACATAATTACTATTAAGATTTATTAAAAATATCTGATCTGAGTTTGTTTCAGTAGTTCTAGACAATACAAAATATCCATCACATTCATTGGCAGGTGTTGTTAAATACATGTTTCCACCTTCCACAGAAACACATTTTGTTGAAGCATTTGGATCTAAATCTTGTTGAGCAGTTTCTTCAGCTGTTGCAGTCTGTCCAGAAACATTTCCAAATGAGAATAACAGAACTAACATAATAAATATACTAAATATTTTTTTATTCATAGTGACACCACCTTTTTTTAATCATGATTAATATAATACTTATAAATAAGATTAATAAACGTTTATATTAACTAAAAAGTAAAAACACAGAAAGATATTTAAAAGCAAATCATTAAATAAGACAGATGAAAAAACAATTGAAAAGATTATGGTTTTTCTTATGGGAATCAGATAGCATGCTTAGTTGGATTGTTAATTTTGTTCTTGCAGTTATAATCATTAAATTCATTGTCTATCCTGGATTAGGATTATTATTAGGAACATCATATCCTATTGTAGCTGTTGTTTCAGAAAGCATGGAACATGACGGAAACTTTGATGAATGGTGGCAATCAAAAGCAATATGTGATTCAACATTATGTTCTCAACAACAATTTTACAATAAAAAAAACATAACAAAGAAGATGTTTGAAAAATTTGATTTCAAAAATGGATTCAATAAAGGAGATGTAATTATTCTTCATGGAAAAAAACCAAAAGATATAGAAATAGGAGAAGTAATTGTCTTCCAAGCACAAAGAGAATATCCTATAATTCATAGAGTTGTAGATAAATGGGAAAAACAAAGCAAATATTATTTTACAACAAAAGGAGATCATAATGAAAGATCTATCACAAATAATGTAATTGCAGAACACAAAATAATAGAAGACAGAGTTATAGGTGTTGGAACAATTAGAATACCTTACCTTGGATGGGTAAAGTTAGGATTTACATATATAATCAATATATTAATAAGTCCTTTTGTGAGTTCTGTATAAAACAATAAGGGAGTTATAAAATGAATAAACCTACACTTGAAGAACTAGAAAAAGAATTTGATAATTTAAACATTCCAATGAATAAACCTAGATTTTATAATCATGAAAATTTTAAAAAAATAGAAGAAGAAAATCCTTTTTTCTTTAATAATTATGCTCTTTTTGTATCTCAAAATTGTTATTCTGAAGAATATCTTAAAAATTCTAAAAGAAAAGTGGAATCAATAATAAATAAAACTTATGAACTACTTAAAGAAAATAATAGCAGTAGGAATTGCATAGATGTGTCTATGTTTTTAATGAATGTCTTTGATGAAGAAGAAATATGGAATTATGGAACAATAGGATCATTAACTATTGAATTTGACTCATATTCAAAAAATCCTTATTATTTTGAACATTATAACACAAAACAAGCACCATTTGGACATTCATGGTTAATAGTACCTCCATTTAAAGTAGTTGACACAACAATTAATCTTCAAGTTTATGATAAAGAAGATTATGATATAATACCAAAAATAGTGCTAGCAAAAAAAACAGACAGATTTAATCTAAAAATTGATTATATTGCAGATGAAAACATAATAAATGAACTAAAATATAGAGGTATAAAAAAAAGAGATATGTTTAGATATGTTGATGGAGGATTTAATGACTTTAATTCATGGTTTAAACAATATAATGTTAAATTTGATCAAGGAAATTTAAAATATGTTCCAAGTATAAATATGGATGCAAAATCTTGGAATGAATCATCTCAATTAGGTATTAAACAACTTTCAAATAAAGAAGTATACGAACAAATCATTAAACCAGAGATAGATAATTTATCGAATTAATTCCGAATATTTTTTAATTACTTTCTTAAATAAAAATAACAATTAAAAAGTATGTTCATCGAAATATTAACAGCATTATTAATAGGGGTGATAGCAGGAATCATCACAGGCCTTATTCCAGGAATCCATGTAAACTTAATTTCTCTTCTTCTATTATCTATCTCAGCATCATTACTAAACATCATTCCTCCATTTGCAATTGGAGCATTCATAATTGCAATGGCCACCACCCACACTTTCATTGATTCACTCCCATCAATCTACCTGGGAGCTCCTGATGCAGATCAAGTATTGGGAGTTCTTCCAGGACATAAACTTTTACTAAAAGGAAAAGGACATTATGCAATTCGATTAACTATTATTGGTAGTTTAATAGGATTAATATTAGCAATCATAATAATTCCTTTTCTTGTTTCAATCATCCAAAACACTTACGATTATATTGCAAAATTCATTGCATATATCCTTATTGTTGTCGTAATATGGATGATATGGAAAGAATCAAACTGGAAAAAAAGATTACTTGCATTATTTCAGTTTATATTGGCAGGAGGATTAGGATTAATTATATTAACATGGTCTAACCTTTCTAATCCTCTTTTCCCTCTTTTATCAGGCTTATTTGGAATATCAACACTATTATTTAGCTTAAACAGCAACACAGAAATACCTCATCAAGAATACAATACAAAAACACAAATATCTAAAAAAGATTGTTTAAAATGTTCTTTTATATCTGTAATTACAGGAGGACTTGTTGCTTTACTTCCAGGATTAGGCAGTGCACAAGCAGGAATTGTTGGATCACAGATGATAAAGAATGCTAAAGATGATCATTTTCTTGTACTTGTTGGAGGAATAAACACAGCAAATGCAATTGTTTCATTATTAACATTTCATGCAATTAACAAAGCTAGAAATGGAGCAATTGTTGTTGTAAAAGAAATAATAAAAGAAATATCATATCAACAAATGTTAGGTTATCTTCTTGTCTGTTTAATTGCAGGATGCATAGCAACAATTTTAGCATTAAAATTAAGCAAAATATTTTCAAAATTAATCAGAAAAGTTAATTATAAATTTGTATGCTGGGGTGTTATTATGTTTGTATCTGTACTCGTCTTAGTTCTTTCAGGAATATATGGATTTATTATTATGTTAGTTGCAACATTTATAGGTATGATTCCAACATTTACAGGAGTAAAGAAAAGTATGAATATGGGGTGTTTGTTGTTACCTGTGATTTGTTTTTTTGTGTTATAAAAACATATCCTTATTAAATTAACTAAATATATTATAAAACATAACAACAATCAATATAAAATAAATATTCTTATCAAATATTATGAAATCAATTGTATGTGATATTGACAATACATTATCAGATACAGCACCTTATTGGTTAGATGCACTTATAAAAGAGTTTGGAAAACCAGATAAGATATCTAGAAAAGAAATTATAAGAGAATATCCTTATTTTCAAAATGTTCCTTGGTGGCAATCTGAAAAAGCATTGAAAAGAATGGATGAATTAATTTATGATGAAAATTTACAAAAGAACTTTCCTCTTATAGATGGTGTAGAAAAATATCTTCCCAAAGTTCTTGGAATTGTTAATCTAAAAGCATATATGACAGTACGTTCTATTGAATTAAAAGAAATAACAAAATATTGGCTAAACAAAAATAAACTTCCAGATGTAGAATTAATTACAAGAACTCCAGATATTATTCCAACAACAGGTTGTATATGGAAAGCAGGATTATTAAAAGCACATTATCCCTCAATAGATGGAATAATTGAAGATAGTAAAGGAATAATCGAACCATTAGAATATCATAATTATAAAGGACATCTTTTTCTTTTTTCTCATGAAGAAAAACCAAAAACAGATCTTAATGTTCATGTGTGTGAAACATGGAAAGATGTATATGAAAATATAAAGAAAGTTTATGGAAAATAAGTTTATTGGTTATATTTTTAGAAACAATAAAATCAATTATACTTAACACTTAAATTTATTCTTCCAATGCCTATTTCAGTAAGATTCTTATCGATAGTGGTATGAATTCCTCTTTCGCGTGAATAATCTGCAATTCTCTTTACACAATCATTTAAATGAAACCCCCCAATTGATAATTTTTTAACATCATTTAATTGAGAAATAACATGTTCATTAGATGCATAATTATATGTTCCATCCTTATTTTTAGTAGTATGTTCTTCAAAAGTTATTCCTGCAGACAATATTTTATCATGTTCTTGCAATCTTATCATATCACACACTTTTTTATCATCAAACGTCAAAAAATTAATAACATAATCTTTATTTCTATAAAGGTCAATAATATAATTAAACTTGTCCTTACATTTCTCTTTAAATTCATTTTTTAGAATTTTATTAATTTCTATATCAGAAGCAATATCTTTTTCTTTTAATTTGTTACTATTTCTTGCTATATATCCATACGACCAATCATTTATCTCTTGATTAAAATATTCCTTAATAGGATAAAGAAAAAGAAAATATTTCATTTACTTACTTGATGCTGCTTGTCTTTCTAAATCTCTTTTCTTAGCAATAGCATTTGATTTAGCTGATGATTGATATGCAGCAATAATTTCGTCTGCTAATGTGTTCTCAATAGATTTTTTAGATTTAAAACTTTTATTATATGCACCTTGTGTCATCATTCTAAGAACAATATCTATTCTTCTTTGTGGTGATACTTCAACTGCCTTAGGATAACGTGCTCCACCATATTCAATTGTAACAATTTCTTCTCTTGGAGCAGCATTTTCAACAGCTGATATAAAAATTTCAGCAGGATTTTTCTTAAGTTTTTTTTCAATAATTTCAAATGCTTTTTTTACAGTAAGATAATTAGTATATTTTTTACCAGTATTATGTGCACTTGATCTAAGATGTTTTTTACCTTTATGTCCAGAAATCATTAATTTATTCATTAATCTTTCAAAAATAGTTGTTTTGTTTTTATGAAATCTGACTCCAGTATTTCTTCCATATGTTGAAGGTGCAATCTTAGCATCAAGATTGATATATTGTGCTAATCCCATATCTGCTACAGTGATTCCTTTTACTTCCCATTGATTAAATAATTTTACCATTTAAATTACCTCTACCTTCTAGCTTTTTCTATTTTTCCTCTTAATAATGCATCAAGAGATTGATCATTAACTTTTAAGACTTGCCATCTTACTCCAGGCATATCTCCTTTACTTCTTCCTTTTGCTCCACCAATACATTCCACAATAACTTCATCGTGTTCTTCTATTAGTTTAATAGCACCTTCTTTTGGTGCAAAGCAAGTTATCTGTTTTCCATTTTTTATAAGTTGTACTCTAACACATTTTCTACGTGCAGAATTAGGCTGTTTTGCCTCTAATTCAACTTTTGAAAGAACAATTCCTTTAGCTTGAGATGACCCTCTAAGTGGATCTGATTTTTTCTTCATGCCATAAAGCTGTCTCTTGTATCTCTTATCTAATAGACTATGTTCTTTTCTTCTTTTTGACAGCTTTTTTGCTGCATTTAATCCTTTTGATTTTGATGCCATTTTTATTATTTTTTTAATTATTTTATATTGTTTTTTATTTGTTTTTATTATAATATATTATTATAAAATTATATTAATTATTATTTTTTTATCTTTAAATATATATTATTAATATCAAAGTATCTTTTTGTGACAAATCTAAGCATATTTAAACTTTTCGCATTTATAGTTTTCTTTTGATTGATGTTAATGTACACATAAACATCTCCTGCTTTGTTCTCAACATCCAATATTTTAGATGGAAAAAGCACATTTTTTATAAATTTTGATAATATAGTACTATGTTCAATCAATTTTATTTTTTTCTTTAATATATCACTTAATTTTTTGATATTTCTATTATCTCTACCCAAACATTTTTTGATTGTTCCTATACCCACAATAAACATATAATAGTCTTCGTATTCAAAAGCATCTTTAGGTGTCACATGAGTTATTCTTTGAAATAACCCCATTATTCTAAATGTTTCTTTATCTAATGTTATTTTTGTCATTTGTTATTATTTTGTTATTCGTCGTTATCTTGTTTTTTTATTTTTATTGTTTATCGTTATTTTGTTAATCAATATTACTTTAAAATACCTATAGCACTCACGACAAATGGTTTTTTACATATAACTCCCATTTCTTGTGAATTGAATTTAAGACTTACAACCTCACATTCTGTCATTTTACAATAATGTTCTATGTCTTTTTTCCATTCTAAAGGAATGTTTGAACTTAAATATACCTTACTTATTTTTGAAAGTTTCAGATTTTTTATAACACTTTCATGACCTAATACAAATTTTCCCAATTCAAGGTCTTTTCTTATATCTTTTACAATGTCACTTTTTTCTTCTTCTACTCCATCGTCATCTGATTCTATTTCTTCAAATTTATATTTAGGTTCAGGTTTTTCTTCCATTTGATCAAAAACCATTTCTTCTTCAAGAGGATTTGATATTTTTTGTTTTTCTGCCATTTTTTTATCTCCAATTATAATTATTATTGTATTGATATTATATTTTTTGCTATTATTTTATGTTATTATCAATATTTGTTTTTTTATTTTTTATCTTTATCTTTTTTAGATTTTTTTAAATCTTTTTTATCTATTTTTTTGTTATCCATAACAAGTTGAAACATGCCAGTTCCAATAGGCACTTGTTGATTTATCATAACATTTTCAACAATAGATGTTAAGTAATCAACTTCTCCAGATAAAGCTGCTGCAACCATATGTTTTAATGGTGTTTCAAATGATGCTCTTGCAAGAACAGATGTTTTTTCTTTTACAATACCATATCTTGTTATACCTGCGATTTTACCATTTGCACACATTATATCAGAAACAAGCATAATATGCCTTATATCGACTGAAAGTCCTTGTGATTCCATAACTTTTTTTACTTCATTAATAATAGCTGTTCTTGTTGCTTCAATTCCAAAACATTTGTATATCTCGTGAATATCATTTGATATTGTTCTTGTAGGATCAACTTCAGGTAATTTAAGTATTTCTGAAAGATTTGAACCTGCAGTCATTATAATATATTCATCTCCTCTTTTAATTGGAAGAGCATGTTTAATATATTTTAATCCTGAAACAGATATTTTAATTGCTTTTTCTCTAACTTTTGTAAGCATTGAACTATCTTTTGCAGTTACTTCGATTGTATTGCCACCAATTGTTTTTATTGATGATGCTTTTGTCTTAAGTTTTGATCTGATAAGTGTTGTTATTTTTGAAAGAGGCTTATCTAAATCATCAAGTTTTTCTGTATCAAATTCAAGTATTAATTTTGAATTAAATATATCTGTTGAAACTTCATTTACTAAATCTCCAACTTTAACTTCTTTTATTCTAAATGCAAGTTTTTTGATTTCATTAAGATCAGTAATTTCATCTTTAAGATATATTTCCATAACAGGAGTCTTAACTGTTTTTCTTGCATCAAAAATCTCAATGATTCTTGGCAATCCAACAGTAACATTCATTTCTGCAACACCTGCAAAATGAAATGTATTAAGTGTCATCTGTGTACCTTGTTCACCAATTGACTGTGCACATACTAATCCTACTGCTTCTCCAGAAGTTATTTTTGAATTTTTATATTCTTCAATAACTCTTTCGATAACTTCAGTTATTTGTTTTTCATTAAAATCTTCTGGAATTTTTTTTAATAATTTATTATAAAGTTTAGGTGTTAAGTCTGATGCATGTTTGTCGAGGATTTTTTTAATTTTCATTTTTTGAAACCTCCTTCTTCACCAACTTCCTTTATTATCCTATTAACATTCACTTTTCCCCCTTCAGATTTAGAAACATCCATTTCATCTTCTCCATAAGCAAATTGAATAATCTTTCCACTTATATCTCTTACAGTTCTATCATGTTCAACTTTTATATCTTGTAATGCATTTGAAAGTCTTCTATAGAGATAACCTGATTTAGGTGTTCTAAGTGCAGTATCCATAAGTGAATCTCTTCCAGTCATTGATGCAAAGAAAACTTCATGAGGTTTAAGCCCTTCTCTAAAACTACTTTTAATAAATCCTCTTGCATCAGGACTGATATCATTTTCTTTAAAATAAGATAAAGTCCTATTCTTAAATCCATTATTTATTCTTCCACCTCTAAGAGCTTGTTGACCTACTAATGCTGTAACTTGAGTAAATTGAAAAATATTTCCTCTTGAACCACATTTATTCATAAATACAACAGAAGATTCATCAGGTGCATTCTTAAGAACTTCATCTCCACATTTATTTCTTGCCCTATTTAATAATTCTAATATTTTAAGTTCAATTGTTTCTTTTATACTTCTTCCAGGAAGAGGTTTTATTTCTCCTCTTATATGAGCCCCTAATAAAAGATCAACTTCTTTTTCTATTTCTTTTATAGTTGCATTTATTTTATTTGCAGTTTCTTCAGGAATATCAATGTCTGCTATTCCAACTGTAAATCCATGTCTTAACAATGTCTTAATTCCTAATTTGAATAATCTTTCAATAAAATTTACAGCTGCTTCATCACCATATCTTTTATGTATTTTTCTAAGTAAAAGACCTTTTCCTTCACCTATTGCTTTTTCATCAATAACTCCACTTTTTAATTTACCATTTTCTATAACAACGTCCCCTCCGTCTTTTGATTTTTCATGGTAATTAAATTCAGAAGGAATTATAACTGAAAAAATATCTTTTCCTTTTACTTTATCTTTTCCATAAATTGATTTAGGAATATTATCAATACCTACTGAATAAAGAATATCAATTGCATCTTCTTTATCTAATTCAGTATCATCTAAAGTTAAAAGATAATTTCCTGTGATTGCATCTTGTTTACATCCAATAATTGCTGCTCCTTCTCGAGGTGCAATAAGTTGTGTTTGTACAAGCATAAGTGTTTCTGCTTCTGCTCTTGCTTCTTCTGTTTGAGGAATATGTAAATTCATTTCATCCCCATCAAAATCAGCATTATAAGGATTACATACAGCTGGATTCATCCTAAGTGTTTTACCAGGTAATACCCTTATTTTATGAGCCATCATACTCATTCTGTGAAGAGAAGGCTGCCTATTGAAAAGTGCAATGTCTCCATTAATAAGATGTCTTTCAACTCTATAACCTGGTTCAATTTCTTCAAGAATTTCTTCTTTTGTTTCATCAGTTATTCTTTTCTTTCTTCCATCAGGACGGATAACATAATTTGATCCAGGATAATCATTCTGACCATTTTCAACATATTTTTTCATATGTTCGAGATTCCATTCAGTTACTTTTTCTGGAATTGTAAGTTTCATAGCCATATCCATAGGGACTCCAACTTCATTAGGATTTAAATTAGGATCTGGTGAGATAACAGTTCTTGCAGAAAAATTAGTTCTTTTACCTGCCAAATTGTGTCTAATTCTTCCTTCTTTACTTTTTATTCTTGAAGAAAGTGTTTTTAGTGGCTGTCCTCCTCTATGTCTAGCAGGAGGTATTTGTGCTATGTTATTATCAAAATAAGTTGTTATATGATATTGTAACAAATCCCAAAGATCTTCTATTATAATTTCAGGAGCACCAGCATTGATATTTTCAAAAAGTCTTTGATTTATTCTTACTATATCTCCTAATTTATGTGTTAAATCATCTTCACTTCTATCACCAGATTCAAGTGTGATTGAAGGTCTTAATGTTACTGGTGGAACAGGTATTAATGTAAGAATCATCCATTCAGGTCTTGCAACTTTTGGATCTATTCCAAATAATTCAATATCATCATCAGGAATTTTTTCTAACCTATTTCTTACTTCAATTGCATTTATTCTTATATCATCTTCATAAAAAGAATAAGGTTTATCTATTTTCACAGTACCTTGTTTTGCTTGACAATGAGGGCATTTTTTAGTATTTCTTTGACGTGAAATTGTTTCTTTTATTTTAGCTGTTGCTTTTGCTATTCCTTCTCTTTTTCCTATTTCTATAAATGTATTTCTATGTCTTGCAAGACTTCTATCAGAAATCATAACTCTTCCACAATCCCTACAAGTAAATTTCAAAAAGTTAAGTATGTGTTTTATAAATTTTATATGAACTGCAGGTCTTGCTAATTCAAGATATCCAAAATGTCCAGGACATTCCTTGATATGACCCCCACAGGTTTTACATCTTAAACCAGGATCAATAACTCCTAAATGGATATCCATTAATCCTCCATCAACAGGATAACCTTCTCTATCATATAATTCTGGTGTCACTATTTTAACAGCAGCATTTTTTTGAATTACTTTAGGACTTAAAAATCCAAAAGCAATATTTCCGATTTTTTTATATACAGCACTTTTCATTTTTTTTATTATCCTCAGTATTTATCAACCAAATTTAGTCTTGGCTGTATGCACAAACTTTTCATTTCATCTAATAGTAACTTAAATGCATAAGACATCTCTATTTCATGTACTTCTGCTTGTCCACAGACAGGACAGTATAGTCTTCCCTTAAATTCATCTTTTATAGCAATAGATCCGCAATCAGAACAGACAGGTATTATTGTCTTATCTGAATCAAATCTTTCTTTCAATAGCAAAGATGCTCCATGGGCGATAAAAGTATCTTTCTCCATCTCTCCTAATCTAAGACCACCTTCTTTGATTTTTCCCTCAGTAGGTTGTCTAGTTAACAATTGAATAGGTCCTCTTGCTCTTGCTCTTATTTTATTTGCAACAACATATTTTAATCTAAAATAATACATAGGTCCAGTATAGATTTTAGCAGTCATTATTTTTCCAGTTTTCCCATTAACAAATGTTTCAGTTCCGTTTTCTCTAAATCCATAACTTGCTAATTCATTTCTTAAATCATCTTCTTTTTCAGATGCAAATGTAGTACTATCAATTGTTCTTCCACCCATACTTCCTGTTTTTGCACCTAATAGCTCTAACAAATGACTAATAGTCATTCTTGAAGGAATAGAATGAGGTGAAAATATAATATCTGGAGTATGTCCATTTATTGAAAAAGGCATATCTTGCTCAGAAACAACCATCCCTATAACTCCTTTCTGTCCATGTCTAGATGTAAATTTATCTCCAATTTCAGGTATTCTTTGATCTCTTATCTTAACTTGTATAAGTTTATTTCCTTCTTCACTTTCAGTTAATAATACGCAATCAACAAAACCTTTTTCCCCATGCTTTAAAGCTGTTGAACTTTCTCTTCTTGTTGTTGATGTTAAATTATACTCTTCTAAACTTGAAAGAAATCTTGGAGGTGAGGTTTTTCCTATGACAACATCATTCTCATCAACTTTCGCTTCAGGATAAACAATACCATCTCCTTCTAATAATCTATATTCTTCTTCACTTCTGTATCCTTTAATTTCTTTATCAGGAACAGTTATTGTATCTGTAAGTCCCCCACTATATCTGATTTCTTCAGAAATTGCAGGTCTAAAATAAGTACTTCTTCCAAGACCTCTTTGGATTGAAGATTTATTTATAATAATTGCATCATCTATATTATATCCTTCATAACTCATAATTGCAATTGTTATATTTTGTCCAGAAGGATGTTTTTCATAACTTATTATTTTATCCATCATATTTCTAACAATTGGTTTTTGAGGATAATGCAATAAATGAGTATCCATATCAACCCTAACATGAAAATTTGATGAATAAAGTCCGACACCTTGTTTTTGGTTTTTTGTACCCATAAGCAATCTAGCTCCAGGTGAATGATTTGCAAAAGGAACAAGTGAAGCAAGTGTTCCAAACATCCCATAAGGAGTTATTTCCATATGTGTATGATCAGGTGTTATATGTTCAATATCATAAGCAACAAGTGAATTTTCTTCCTCAGAACAGTCAAGATACTCGATGATTCCTTGTTGTACAAGATCATTCCAAGTTAATTCATTTTCTTTAAGTTGTTTTAAATGTTTTTCAGTCAACAAAGGTTTTCCCTCTTTAACAACAATAAGTGGTCTTAAAGCTCTTCCTGCTGTTGAAAAAATATTTAATTCATTTGTTTCTCTATTTATGTTTATGTTAACTTCTCCATCAATTTCTCCTTTTCTTCTTTCAAGAATAAATGATTCCCTAAACTCTTCAGGATTATCAACATATCCAATATATTTATTATTTAAGTATACATCAGCCATTTTTGCCTCGCAGTTATTCAGTTGTTTCAGTTGTTTCAATACTTTCATCTGGCACTTCGTATTTAGAAGTGTCTAACATATCTATATTTAATTTACTTAATGAATTCATTAATTTATTATCTTCTACTCCTTGTGAAATTGAACATAAAATTGCAAGACTTTTTCTTAATCCAATATTTGTACCTTCTGGTGTTTCAGAGGGACATAGTCTTCCAATATGAGTACAATGTAATGCTCTTGCTTCAAAATTTTCTTGAGATGTACTTAAAGGACTTATAACTCTTTGAAGATGACTCAAAGCAGATAAATAATTTGTTCTATCTATTCTTTGTGATACTCCTCTCCTATTAGCAATCCAAGTACCTGTTGCCATTGCAGAATAAATTCTCGAAGTCAATAATTTTTCTCTTATTATAACTTTTAAAGAAGGAAATTTTCCTCTCTTTACAATTCTTTGAAAATTATATAACATATCATTTATCAATACCTTAAAATTAACTCTAAAAAGATCCAATAAAGAATCACCAGGCATTTTTAATTTTTTATTTTTATAATTATCTTTGTCATCTTTTCCTCTTTTACCATCAATAACATCACTAAATTGTTTAAGAACTTTACATAAATTATATGCCTTGTATATTTTATCTTCTTTTTTAGTACCTAAATGTGGAAGAAGAAATGTTGTTAACATATCATCAACTCTTTGTATCTTATCTTCTTTTGGGATATTAATTGTCATTGTTTTTGATATTGCTTCTTTTGCCTGCATAGGTGTTTTTATGTCAACAAAATCATATAATTGAAAAACAACATCAGATTTTTGTTCATCTCTTGATACAGCATTTATTATATCTTCATCTTTATATAATCCTAATGCTTTCACAATAAGCACAACAGGAATTTTTTTCATTCTTGCAAAAGTTATTGTTAAAGGTGCTTCTCTTTTCTTTTCAAATGTATGAGGTATTTTATATACTCCACTTTCTGAAAATATTCTTCCAATTATAGAACCTTTAGAATCTTCATCAATAAGTAAATTATTTGGCATCAAATCCTCTATATTTACTATAACTTTTTCAATACCATTTATTATAAAATAACCACCCATATCATCAGGATCTTCTCCTAATTTTATTAGTTCATCTCTGCTTTTTCCTTTAATATTACAATAATTACTCTTAATCATCACAGGAATCCTTCCTATTTGCCCAATAAAATTTTCTCTTTGTATTCCATTAACATAAGAAGATACTTCCAATAATATTGGTGCAGAATAAGAAAGTTTTCTTAATCTTGCTTCATTAGGATATAATGTTCTTTTACTTCCATCTGCTTCTGTTATTTCAGGTTTTCCTACAGTTACTTTTCCTATCTTTATTGTGAATTCCTCAATATTTTGAGGTAAAAGAGGAGGAATTATTTCCTTATTTTCATCAATAACTTTCTGCATCCACTTTTCTACAAATTGATTATATGACTCAATATTACTCATTAGTACGTCGTTTGTTTCAAAATATTTTTTTATTAATATATTTGGTGAGCTTTCCATTTTATTTTTAGTTTTTTTATTTTTTATTCAGAATCTTCTTCTGAACTTGAATCTTTGACATCAAGCTTTTGTTCACTTATCTTTGTTACAACAACTCTATAATAAACACTTTCTCCAGAAGTCACACTAGGTCTTGTGATTTTTATTATATCTCCAGCAACCACATTTAAATGCACTATTGCCTTATCACTTTTAGATATCTTTGGTAAATTGTCAATAGAAATGTTATATTTTTCAAGAAATTCTTTTCTTTCATCCTTAGAAAGTTTTTCATGTTTTGGAACATATTTGTGTTCTGTTATTTTAACCATTTTATTTTCCTTTAATTTTGTTTTTGAAGAGTTAGAGGATAAAGAAATTTTATTTCTAAAATTTCAACCCCTCGATCTCTCCATTTTGTTACGAGCCGGAGGGGATTTGAACCCCCGACCACTTGATGTCTTCGACGAATGTCGGAGATTCAAAAAACCCCCTGTCTTCATATAAAAGTCAAGTGCTCTACCAAGCTGAGCTACCGGCTCAACGCCCTGGCCGGGAATCGAACCCGGGTCACAGCCTTTCTTTCAAAGAAAGAAGTCTGAGACTCTTTTCAATGTCGACAGGGCCGTATGATAACCTCTACACTACCAAGGCATAAATTTAACTACATCATTAGTTTATTTTTAAATGATATAGGGATGAGATTGTTGAAAATAGGTTTATTTATAAATCTTTCCATTTTTTGTTAAATATAATAAAGTATATTATAACTACCTAAAAATAATTAACAAAAGTGACTTAAATTATCTAAATAAAACATTACAACTCATAAGTTTTCAGATTAATTTAAAAAACTTGAGATAAATCAATTAATATGGCAAATACAAAAAGACAAATAATTGAAGGCACTCTTATTGATAATGTTGTTGTGTTTGAACATTCTGACAAAGCAAATGAATTTTATAATAAAAGTAGATATGGCAATATAATCAAAAAAAGATTAGAGATAAGTATGTTAGAAGCATTCTATCTTATTGAAAATGAAAAAATAATTGTGAAAAATAAAGCTGGAAGAAAAATAACTAATGAATTATTTTTAAAAAAAGCATCAAGAAAAGAAAAAGAATTTTTAACAAGATACAAAGTATTTTCCAATCTAAGAGATAGAGGATATATAACAAAAACAGCACTTAAATTTGGAGCAGAATTCAGAGTTTATGATAGAGGTGTAAAACCTGGAGAAGATCATGCAAAATGGGTTGTTTATCCTGTTCATGAAAGGGATAAATTTACATGGTATGAATTTGCTGCTAAAAATCGTGTTGCACACAGCACTAAAAAGAAATTACTAATAGGCATAGTTGATGATGAAGGAGATGTTACATATTATGAAATTAAATGGATTAGACCATAATAAATGATTTGAAAAATAAGAATATAAAAATATGGATATAGACTATAAATATTTATAACTTGGAAATTTTAAACAATGAAAATGGATATTGAAAAAGTTGTAGAGGTTGTGAAAGACAAAGGACCACTTCTTCCAAATGTTATTGCAAAACATTTTAATGAAAGATTATTGATAGCTTCTGCAACACTTTCTCAATTAATATCTCTTAAAAAAATTAAACTAACACATACTAAAATAGGTGGAAGTCCATTATATTACGCTCCTGGTCAAGAAGAAAAACTTCCAGATATGCTCAAAGACGAAATAAAAAAAGAATATAAACAAGCATTCGAGCAATTAAGAGACTGTAATGTTCTATGGGATAAAAAACTTCCAAAACAAGATAGGATAGCATTAAGAAATTTAAAAGATTTTGCAAAACCTTGGTTAGTTAAAGATAATGGGAATGAAGAATTATTCTGGGTATGGTTTTTATCAGAAGAAGAGAAAGTTAAATCATTAATAGAAGAAATTGTAAGAAAAGAAACTGAAAAAACAAAAGAAGAAGCAAAAAATATAAAGGTTCTTAGAGACGAGAAAAAAACATCTGAAATAATAAAAAATCAGGCATTAAAAAGTGAAGAAGATTCAAAATCAGAAAAAAAGAATAAAACAGATAAAGAAAATAAAGATATTGAATCAGAAAAAGAAACAAATGAAAAGAATATTGATACAGATGATAAAAATATAGAATATAAAAATAAATTAAATGATAAAAATAAAATAAAAGAGAAAAAATCCTCTGATAGAGAAGAACATGATAAAAATGAAAAATCATTTAGTAATGTTCCTGATGTAAATCTTTCTAAATTATTAAATGAATGGTCTGAACTTAAAAAAAAGGTTGCAAGACTTGAAAAAGAAAATAAAGAAGAAAAAGAAAAAAGAATAAAACATGAAAAACAATCACAACTTGTTGAAAAAGATGATGAAATTAAATTAACATTAAATATTGAAGATCCAACACATAATAAATTAAGTGATTTTCTTGAAAAAAATAATATTGAAATGAATGAAATAGAAGATATGAAAAAAACATCTATTGGGTTTAGTGCTAAAATGAACACTCCTGTGGGGATAATTCCTTTATGGGTGAGAGTTTTATTAAAGAAAAGAGTTAATGACAAAGATATTGAAGCATTATTTGGAGAGAGTAATCTACATAGAGTTCAAGGATTGTTATTATATAATGGAAGCTTTACTAAAAAAGCAACAAATATTATTGAAAAATATAATATACTAAGTAAGAAATTTGAATAATTCTAATTGTACAAATATATTATAAAAAAATATTATTTGTTTTGATTACATTAATCGGTTTTAATATATAAACCACAACATTAATAAATGATTTATCTATTAATATATTAAATAAACTAATATAATAATAAATTAATATCAAAAATAGAGGTGTATAAATGAAGAAAAAAAGATATTCTTGGATATTTGTTTCATTAATTTTGTGTTCTCTTTTATTATTTACTTCGTGTAGTAAAACAGGAGGAGGATTTTCTTTTACAAAAAAGAAATCAGACACTAGTTCTATAATTTCAGGAAATGGACTTACAATGGACTTTATGCAAGGGTTTCCACCAAATGAAATGTATGCAGAAGATGATGCAAAAATACCTGTATTAGTTGAAATAACTAATAAAGGAGATTATAATATTAAAGATTCAGATACTTGTTTTGTTGAAGTTGGTGGTTTTGATAAAAACATAATAACAATGAGTGAAATAAAAAAAGATTGTGGAGAACTTAATGGAAAAGAATTTGAAGAATTTCAAACATTGGAATTTGAAGGTAATATAGATAAAACAAAAATAAAAGAAACATATACTCCTTCAATTGTTGCAAATTTATGTTATGCATATAAGACTCAAACAAGTTCTCAATTTTGTGTAAGTCCAAGTTTATATCATTCAGATATTGCATCTTCACATTCATGCACACCTTCTAAATCAATATCTTTTGATAATCAAAGAGCACCTATTGTTGTGAGTGGTGCTGATTTAAAAAGTGCATCAAATAAAGTTTATCTTACATTACATATAACAAATAAAGGGGGAGGAATGGTAGTAGATAATGAAAAACTATCTTCTTGTCCAAATAGTCTTAAAAGAAATGATATAGATTATGTAGGATATACAATAGATGTAAAATCAGCAAATAAGATTGAGTGTACACCTGATCCTAGTCAAGGGAAGAAAATTAAATTAATTAATGGAAAAGGTAGAGCAGTATGTTCATTAACATTTGATTCAGGAAGTGCATTTGAAACACCAATAGAAGTTAATCTAGATTATGGATATGCTAAATCAATATCTAAAAAAGTAAAGATTGTTAATCCAGACAATCTCTTTAATTAAGGAGGTGAATAGATGAAAATTAAATATATTATTTCAATGTTTTTGGTATGTTTAATGTTGTTTGTAACAGCATGTGATGAAACTACTACAACTGATGATCAATCAGCATTAAAACAATCAGGAACATCTGAAAAGTTCTTTTTAGGAGGAACAGAAGGAGTTATGGCTAAATTTGAGCCTTTTGGAATAGAAAAAGCAGGAAGTTATGAGATATTAGCTAAAGACACATTTCCTGTTGAAATAGTCATTAAAAATAGAGGTGAAGAAGATATCCTTGCTAATGGACTAAGAGTTAAATTAAGTGGTATTAAAAAAAGTGATTTTGAAGGATGGGAATCTACAGACGATGGTGTTTTAAAAAATGACGAAAAAATTGAAAAGAAAAGTAATTTTAATGTTGATGGTGGAGAAGAAAGAATATCTTTTGGGAATATGATTGAATATGGTCCAGATCTTACAGGAACATTTAAACCAGATATTTTTGCAATAATCGACTATGATTATAAAACAAAACTTATCATTCCTAGTGTATGTCTAAAAGGAGATGTAAGGTCAGAAGAAATATGTGATGTTGAATCAACACTTGCATATGATGTTTCAGGAGCACCAATAACTATTACAAATGTTGAACAAAAGCCAAGTGGAAAAGGAAAAGTTGCTGTTATAATTGATGTCTCTAATGCAGGAGGAGGAAAAGCAACAATACAAGGACAAGATAAAGATTTTGACAACAGATATGATGTAGTTAAATTTAATGTTCTTACAAATTCTGATGAATGGACATGTAGAGGAACAGGTGGAAGAGAAAACGAATTAAGATTAGAAGATGGAAAAGGACAGATTATTTGTAGAACAATAAACGCACTTGAAGAAGAACAAGCATACACACAACAAATGGAATTAGATCTTGACTACAAATATCAAACAATAATAAAACAATCTCTAACAATATTAAGTGATTTTGAAGAATAAGTTTATTCTTTATTTTTTTATTTTTTATTAAATTTTAAAATTTATAAATTAAAAATCAATTAAAATCCATCCAACCCCAATATAATTTCTCTTCTACAACTTCATACAAACAATCAATAAAATCTTTAGTTGTTAAAAAATATTCTCCATTAAATCCATCTGTCGTTTCATCCCCAGATTTAAATTTAGGTTTTTTTAATCCAGGAAAAGTTCTATAACATTCCAATACTTTTTTATTATTAGATTTATGTACTACAAAAGCATAATTAAAGCTAGCAGTAATAATGTATTTACCATACTCACATTCATCAATATTTATTGGTTTTAATACTTCTTTTGCTTTTGAACATAATGTCTCAAGATATTCTGATAAGTCACTCATTTTTTAAATTAATTGAGTTTGTTATAAAAATATTATTATATAGAATAAAACACTTTTAAATATATATAAAGAAATAGAAAACTATAAAAATGACCAATAGATATCACATATAAACAAAGGGGGTTAGGGATAAATGAAAGTCGTATTAAATGAACCTAAATATTTTAAAGATAGTGTTATGATTATTTCTGAATTAGTTAGTGAAACCAATTTTGAATTTTCTGAAAAAGGATTAGAGATAATTGCTCTTGATCCAGCAAATGTTGCAATGGTTATTTTCAATCTATTTCCAAGTGATTTTGGGGATTATGATGTGAAACAAAAGGAAAAAATGGGGTTATCTCTTCCTAAATTAAAACAAGTTCTTAGAAGGATGAAAACAAATGATAAAATTATAATGGAAATAGTTGAAAGTAAATTAAAAATACAACTAAAAGGAAACAATACAAGAACATTTTACATTCCAATAATAGAAGTTGAGGAAAAAGAACAAAAAATTCCTAATTTCGACTTTAAAGTTAATATAAGTATGGATTCTAAACAGTTTTCTGAAGCAGTAAGTGATGTGGATATTGTAGGAGAATCTGTCTCTTTAATAACTGAATCAGATAAATTCAGTGTTATGGCTGAAGGAGATCTTTCTAAAGCAAATATTGAAATGAAAAAAGATGATAATTTAATGATGGAAGCACCTGTTGATAAAATAAAAGCCAAATACAGCATTGAATATCTTAAGAAGATGGTCTCAGGTGAAAAGATAGCAGATAAAGTTAGTATATCATTTAGTCCAGATTATCCTTTGAAGTTATCATATTCTATAATAGATAAAGTAAAGATTGACTTTATACTAGCTCCTAGAGTAGATAATGATTAAATTATGAAATGGAATAAAATAAGAATTTCTGGTGGTAGTGGTTCTGGTAAAACTTATTTAGGGAGAAAGTTAGAGAAACTTACAGGTATTAAATTTATTTCTCTTGATGAAATAGCATATGATTTAAGCAAAAACAATAGATTTGATGAATCTAATAAAATATCTTTTGAAGAGAGAAATAGGTTGATAAATAATGTTCTAAAAAGTAAAAGATGGATTATTGATGGAGGATATTACACTCATGCTAAAGAAACTTATGAACAAGCTGATCTTCTTATTATTCTAAGACCTTCTTTTATTAAAAGAATATGGAACACAATTATAAGGTTTTTTAAAAGAATATTTCAAGGAAAATATGAAGGGCTTTTTAATTTTATCAGTTTAACTAAATATAATATTAAATCTAGGAAAAAATGGCAGACAGAGAGGTGTAAATTATTTGAAAAAGAATATGCCAATAAATATAAGTGTTTTAGATCTGCTGATAAAGCATATAACTGGTTCTTGAAACAATATAAAAACATTTAAAAACCCTAAAAGCAATTTTATATTAAACGGCAGGGGGCTAATGATAAAAAATAACACAATATCATTTTATTTATCGTCTATAAAGACAATAATCTATTTCTACAAATGCCAATTCAATAAACAATAATATTCTTAGACAAAAGTCAAAAGATCTCTAAAATGGAGGTGACCCAATGGCTACAAAAAAATCAAAAAAAGCAGCAACTAGTACAAAAACTGCTAAAAAAACATCAAAAAAGAAAAAATAGGAGGAATCCAAAATGAAATGCGATGAATATAAAAAATATGAAGAAGAGTGTTTAGAAGAATGGGAAGAGGAAGAGTATGAAGATGATGACGATGATGATAGTGATGACGAAGAAGAGTATG
>CAYLKE010000001.1:54030-122011 GCA_964384425.1 uncultured Methanosarcinales archaeon
ATGAAGACGAAGATGACGATGATTATGAGGACGAAGAGGAAGATGATGATAGTGACGATGAATATGATGACGATGAAGACGAAGATGACGATGATTATGAGGACGAAGAGGAAGATGATGATAGTGATGACGATGATGAAGAGTATGATGATGACGAAGATGACGAAGACTTTTAATTAACAATATTAAATCTTTTATTTTTTTATTAATTTTTACACATTTTATATTAAATCACTATAAAGTGACTACAATTAGAAAATTTTATAAAGAATTAAATATTTTACTCATTTATGAGCAAAATAGTCTTAGGTCCAGGAAAAAGTAAACTAATAAAGGTTTATCCTACAGAAGATGATTATGATGAAGACATAATTGATAGTGTGTTTAAAGGTCTAAAAAGAAAAAAAATTTATAGGCCAGGATTAATATATAGAATTGCTTCACCAGATTCTGAAACATCATTAGCTAAAAAAATGTTATCAAATGGCATGTATAAAAGAGCAGAAGATATATTTGATCTTAAAATGGAAGAAAATGAATTCTGGGCAGATTGGGAAGAAAATGTTTTGGATAATTACAATAATAGATTAATCAGAGATCCAACAAATCTTTTTTGTTATGTTGGTGCATATGATCCTGAGAAAATTACAGAAGTCAAATTTGCTATTTATAAATTTAATGAACCTAAAAAGAAAAAAGATGCATTAGTCGGATTAGTTGAGATAAATTATAAAAATGTATTTCAATTGAACTAAAAAAATAAAAAATTAAGAAAAATAAACTATTTTAACTTTAGAACTCTTTTTTTCTTTGGTAATTCTTTTGTCTTAGGCATTGTTAATGTTAATATTCCTTTTTCAAACTTAGTTTTTACTTTATTTGGATTAATAGGATGAGGTAATGTCAATGCCTTATAGAATCCTGAATAATGTCTTTCTTCTTTGTAAAGATTTTTCTTATCAACTTTACTATGTTTCTTTTTCTCTGCCTTTATCTCGACCATATTTCTGTCAACAGTTACTTTAATATCATTTTTATTTAGTCCTGGCATTTCTGCGATAACTTTTATTTGATTTTTATTATCAATTACATCCACTAAAGGTTGTCTCATTTTAAGTTTCTTAGGCATAGAAATACTTGAAAAATCACTAAATAATTTATTCATGTCTTTTTGAAATAATCTCATTTCTTCAAATGGATCCCAAATTTCTTTTTTCATATATATCAACCCCCTTTTTAATAAAATTTGTATATTTATAGTATATAAATGGATGTTAATAAATCTTTCTTTATAACGAACTTTTCCGAAACATTTATACAATGAAAATCAGAGATTTTCAAGCATAAATTTTAGAAAAATTTATATAGTATTATGAATATATATTCAATATGGGTTATGAATAAGCATTCATAATGCAAATATAAGTTCATGACTACATAAATATAGGAGGCGATAAAAATGCCAAATTTAGATAGAACCGGACCAGATGGATTAGGACCTATGACAGGTAGAGGAATGGGTAGATGTAATCCAGGAGCTGGAAGAGGAATAAGAAGAGGATTAGGAAGATCTTTTGGAAGAGGTCTTGGTAGAGGAAGAGGTTTTGGACAAGGATATGGAATGGGTTATGGATACAATGATGTTGAATTAACTAAAGATGAAGAGAGAAAAATCCTTGAATCAGAACTTAAAGAAATAGAACTAGAGAAAAAAGAAATAGAGAGAAAATTAAAAGAATTTAAATAATTAAAATTTATTATTTTTTTATTAGATTATGAATTTTAAATTGAAAATTCTTTTAATTTTCAATAAGAATAGGACAAATAAATAATATGGAAATGCAACAATTAAGAATTTCAATAGTAAAATCAATAAAAGCCTTATCAAAGGCTTTTCCTGTTCTTATAGGAATTGTTTTATTGATAAGTATTGTGAATACATTAGTTCCTAAAGAGATTTATTCATATTTATTTCAAAATATAAGATACATTGACTCTGTTATTGGAGCTGTTTTAGGGAGTATACTTGCAGGAAATCCAATAACAAGTTATATTCTAGGTGGAGAATTATTACAACAGGGAGTTGGCTTAATGGCAGTTACATCATTTATTATTTCTTGGGTAACCGTAGGGATGTTACAATTACCTGGAGAAATAATTATTTTAGGTAAAAGATTTGCAATTGTGAGAAACATTGTTTCATTTTTTCTTAGTATATTAATAGCAATAGCGACTGTAATGGTGATGTCAATATGAAAAATAATATAAAAAAGAGATATATTGTAGCAATCAAAGAAAAAATAAAAGATGATAAATTTTCATGGATCTTTTTATTGATATCAATATCATTATTTTTAATTGCAATTTTATTTAAAATAGAAAAAACATTAAGTATAATCACTTTTTTTGGAAATACTTTGTTGAAGATATTTCCTGCATTTGTACTAGTTTTTATAATAATGACTTTTGTTAATTATTTTGTAACACCTAAAAAAACAAAGAAATTTTTTGAAAATAAATCAAATGCTTATGGATGGGGAATATCAATAGTATCTGGGATAATAAGTACTGGACCGATATATTTATGGTATCCATTATTAGCAGACCTTAAAGAACATGGAGTTAAAATTAGTTACATTGCTGGATTCTTATATGCAAGAGCAATAAAACCAGCACTAATTCCTTTAATGATATTATATTTTGGAATTAAATTTACTATAATAGTTACAATCTTTACAATGATTGGAGCAATTATTAATGGAATAATAGTTGAAAAAATAACTAATAAAAGTAAGTAATAATTGAAAAAATAATAAATACAAAACAAATAAATAATATTAAAATATATTAATAAAATAAATAAACTAAGGAGGTAAATAATATGAAAATTGCAATAGCGAGTGATGGAAAAGATGAATCATCTAAAGTAAGTGAGGTAACCGGAAGAGCACCATATTTTCTGATATATGAGAATGGGAAACTTATTGAAACAATATCAAATCCATTTAAAATAGGTGGTGGAGCAGGATTTAGTATAGCACAAATGCTTTACAAAAAAGGTGTTGAATTAGTGATTAGTGGAAAATTTGGATCTAATGTACTTAATTTCTTCAAAGAAAAAGGTTTAAAAACAAAATCAGTTATCAATAAAACAGTAAAAAAAGTTTTAGATGAATTATAGTAATAATATTAAAGGAGAGATTATGCCAAGACCAAGATTAATGAGAAGAATAAGACAACAACCAGGAATCAATTACTTTAAACCTGCAGGTGTTAGGAAAAGAGATTTAGATGAAGTAGTTCTTACTCTTGGAGAATATGAAGCAGTTCGACTCAAGGATTTAGAAAAATTTCCTCAAGATAAATGTTCTAAAATGATGGATATTTCTCAACCCACATTTCACAGATTGTTATCTTCTGCAAGACATAAAATAGCCGATGCAATTATAAATAGTAAAGCAATTCGAATAGAAGGTGGCAATTACACATTACACCAGTAATTATATTAATAAATCATAACATACATAAAATAAGCAATAAATAAAAAAATGAAAGAAAGAATACAAAAAATCATTGCAAATGCAGGATTCTGTTCTAGGAGAAAAGCAGAAGATTATATTAAAAAAGGAAGAGTTGTTGTCAACACTCATATTGCAGAGATAGGTGAAAGTGCAGATATTTCTAAAGATACAATCATAGTGAATGGTCATAAGATAAATGCTTCTAAAAAAGTTTATTATATGCTTAATAAACCTAAAAATGTTGAAAGTACATTAAACAGCACCAGTGGAAAAAGAACTGTTATTGATCTTATTAACACACATGAAAGAATAATCCCTGTCGGAAGATTAGATGCAGAAACAAGAGGACTTATTCTTCTTACAAATGATGGGGATTTTGCAAATAAAGTAATGCATCCCCGTTATGAGAAAGAAAAAACATACAAAGTTACAGTTAATGAAAGTATTGATCCAAATAAATTAAATGAATTGAGTAAGGGAACAACTATTGGAAAACAAAAATTTTATCCATGCAATATAAAAATTCTCAAAAGAACAAAAGATAAAACTTTATTATTAATAAAATTAAAAGAAGGAAAGAAAAGACAGATAAGGAAAATGCTTTCTTCAGTAGGACATAAAGTTACAGATCTTATCAGAATAAGAATTGGTCCATTGTCATTAGGAACATTAAGAGAAGGACAATATAGAGAATTAACAAAAGATGAAGTAAGAGATTTAATTAAACAGGATAAAAGTAAAATTAAAAAGAAAGGTTTAAGTAAGAAAAAGAAATTAAGAAAATTACAGAGAAAGTAATTGAACTCAAAAAAAATAACAAAATGAAAAGAATAGTTAAAAAATTTGTAGTATTTATTATCGCAATTCTTATACCTCAGATAGCAGGTTTTATAGGATCTGTATTTACAATCACAAATGATAGAAGTTGGTATGCAAATATTGTAAAACCATCATTTAATCCACCAAACTGGGTTTTTGGACCAGTGTGGACTATCTTATTTATTATGATGGGAATTGCACTTTATTTTGTGTGGGTAAAAAACAGAACAAAAGATAATTCAAAATACAAAAATTTAGCTTACTGGTTTTTTGGAATTCAACTAGCACTTAATACATTATGGTCGATATTATTCTTTGGGTTACATTGTCCTTTGTGTTCATTAGTTGAAATATTTATATTATTAGTAGCAATAATTGTGACAATAATATATTTCTTTAAAGTCAATAAAGTAGCAGGATGGTTGATGATACCTTATCTTTTTTGGGTAAGTTTTGCAACAATATTGAACTTTGCAATTGTTATACTGAACTAGGTAAATATTTAATAATAATTTTTGCATTCTAAAAATAATGGAAGAAAGACGTAAACAGGGAGATTTTTATTTTCAAGAGAGGTACAGTATTGAAAATAGAGATTATAAATCTAATTTAATTGGAGGATTATTAGTTACAGCTTCAGAAGAAGGGATGTTGCTTGTTCCAAAGCAAGAAGAATACATATTAAGTGAAATTGTTAATGGAACAATGTTAAAAATAGGAGAAAAAGTAGAATTAGACTATAAACAAAACAGAATTTGGGATGGTTATGGCTTTGAAATAGATTTTTTCAATTATTTTGATAATAAAATAAAAAATACAGACAAATTAAATACAAAAGTTAGAGACAGTATAATTAAATTATGCACTCCATTCTGGGTAGATTGTAGTGGACACCCATACAATAGAAACTACTTATACACTGAAGCATATGAACTTCATACTGAGACATTTAGAAGTTATAATAATTCGAGAATTGAATTAAGTGTTAGATATGTTGATAAAATAAAAAAGGCACTAGACAAATTTCCTTGTGAAGAAAAAAAAGATATTCTTGAAATAGGCAATTTAATGAAACAACTTATGAAAGAAGATGTTGAACATATAAAAAAACGTTAATAAAACGTTAATGTTAGTAATAATTATATTATATAAAAACAAAAACTTTAAAAAGCCCACATAATAATTCTATATTAATATTATTTATTTTATTCGGAGGGAACAAAAAAATGGCTGAAGAAATACCAAGACCTATTGACTTATTAAATCAATCAAGAAATAAAAGAATTATGATTGACTTAAAAAATAGAACTAGATTTGTAGGAAAACTACTTGCTTTTGATATGCATATCAATACTGTTTTAGATGAAGCAGAAAGATATGAAGATGGAGAAGTTAAAGAAAAATTAGGAAAAATCTTTATTAGAGGAGATACAATTATTTCACTATCACCACAATAAGAAAAGGAGTTTACTTAAAAAATGACAAAAGGAACACCCTCTATGGGTAGAAAGAGTGGGAAAAAGAACACTATAAAATGTAGAAGATGTGGTAAATTATCATACCATGTGAAACATAAAGCATGCTCTAGTTGTGGATTTGGAAAAAGTGCTAAATTAAGATCTTATTCTTGGCAAAAAAAGTAATCAAGATGACTGATGAAAAAAAGAATAGTGTGAAAGAAGATAAAAAATCAATCTCAAAATTAATAAAATATCTTTCGTGGTTAGTTGTTATAATTTTAGCAATATTTCTTATAAGTCAGATGAATCTTTTTGATAGTGATACAGTTAAATGTGATGTTAAAAAAGATCAAGAATATGTTGAATGTATAAATAACTTAGCATTAGAAAAAAATAATGCAGATATTTGTGATGAATTAGAAGATGATATGAAATCAGATTTCTGTAAATTTCAAGTCTATGAAAAAAATAAAAACATAAAAAAGTGTGATAATCTAAAAACAGAAAATTGGAAAGATAATTGTTATTATAATATTGGAATGGAAATAAATGATATTGACTCATGTTCAAAGATAAAAATAAATAGAATGATGACAGAATGTGTTATGGATGTTGCTGTTGATACAAAAAATCCAAAAGGCTGTGAAATGATTGACAATAAGGATAAATGTTATTATCAAGTTGCATTAGAATCAGAAAACTATCAAACATGCGAATTAATACAAGATAGATTAACACAAAGTATATGTTATAAAAAGACTGCATTTGCAAAATTAAATACCTCAATATGTAGTAATATTGAATTTTTAGATATAAAAATTGGATGTTTTGATAATATTGAAAAAGAATTAAATCAAACAAATAATTAATCATATTTATGCGTACTGAACCAAATAAGGAATTGAATATTAGAATAAATGAAATAATAATATTTAAAAATTCTAATTATGTTAGTAATAAATATGAATTATCTTATTTATTTAAACAAGATACAAATTTAAGAAAAATAATAATCAATAAATACAAAAAAGAAGACTTAGTTTATTGTTTTACAAGTAAAAAAATTAAACATAACAATATTTATTCTAAACAGAATCTTTTTTTAATAGGATATTTAAAAGATATATTTCTTATAGATGAAAATTGTGATTCATATAATCTTTATGAAATATGTAAAAAATATAATAGAAAAATATCAACTAATGAATTAAATACTATTGATTCAGCAAGAATATTGTATCATAAAATAAATAATAATGATTTTAAAAAAATATGTGAAAAAGAAAATTATGTGCCATCTCCAATAAATTATCACAATACCAGTAGTGATTGTTTTTCTAAAAAATAATAACAATACAACAAACTATTTAAACAAGTAGTGATTTTTTACATCATAACCATTTTAAATATTTGGTTTTAAAGGAGGTAATAAAAATGAGTGTAATGAATCTTACTGATGATAATTTTAAAGAAAAAGTTATAGAAGCGAGTAAAACAAAACCAGTTCTTATTGATTTCTATGCAACTTGGTGTGGACCATGTAAGATGTTTTCCCCAGTTATTGATGAATATTCAGATGAAACAAAAGATGTTTCTGTTGGAAAAATGAATGTAGATGAAAATAAAGGAACTGCTGCAGATTATGGGATAATGAGTATTCCTACAGTAAAACTGTTTAAAGATGGAAAAGTTATAGCTGAATTTAGAGGGTTTAAATCAAAACAGCAAGTTGATGAATGGGTAAAAGAAAAACTAAAATAATTTTTTTAATTATTTTTGATTTTAGGGGTAATAAAAATGGTATTTGAAAATATAAAAAAAACAATAAATAAAGTTGCATTAATAACAGATATATCTGAAAAAGAAAAAGAATTACTTTTATCACATTACAAAATATCTCACTCTATCTTAAAAGTAGATGGAAAAGAATATCCTGCTTGGAGAATTATTCACAATAATGCTTTAGGACCAGGAAAAGGAGGAATTAGATTCCACCCAAATGTCTCAGAGGATGAAGTTAAATCACTTTCTTTTTGGATGAGTATAAAGAACTCATTAGCAGGACTTTCATTAGGTGGAGCAAAAGGTGGAGTTAAAATAAATCCAAAAGATCATTCTGTAGAAGAAATTGAGAAAGTAAGTAGAGAATTTGTAAGAGAGATGCATGAGAACTTAGGAGTGGATAAAGATATTCCTGCACCAGATGTTTATACTTCCCCACAAATAATGGCATGGATGTTGGATGAATTTGAAAGAATAAAAGGTAGACATGAACCAGGAATGATAACAGGAAAACCTCTTGCACTTGGAGGAATTCCATTAAGAGAATCCTCTACATCTCATGGGGGATATTTAATGTTTCAAGAACTTTTTAAAAATGAGATAAATAACAAAGATATTAAAATCGCTATTCAAGGTTTTGGAAATGCTGGTTGGTTTATGGCAAATTATCTTCATGGCGATGGATATAAAGTAGTTGCAGTAAGTGATAGTAAGGGCGGAGTTTATGACGAGAAAGGATTAAATATTCCTAATGTAAAAAAGACAAAAAATGAAAAAGGAACTGTTCAGGAATATGAAGGAGAAAATATAACAAATAATCAATTACTTGAATTAAATTGTGATATTCTTGTGCTTGCAGCTCTTGAAAACCAGATAACTACTGAAAATGCAAACAAGATAAATGCAAAATATATTATAGAACTTGCAAATGGTCCTGTAACAAGTGAAGCAGATGAAATATTACATAATAAAGGAATAATGGTTGTTCCTGATATTCTTGCAAATTCAGGAGGAGTTGTTGGCAGTTATTTTGAATGGGTGCAAAATAAAACTGGAAATGCACTTACAAATGAAGAGATTGAAAAAAGATTTGTAAATAATATGATAAATAATTTCAATAATGTTTATATAAAATATAATGAATATAAGAAAAAGCACACCATGAGATTGATATGTTATAAAATAGCTATTGAAAGAATACTGGATGCTATGAGATTAAGAGGAAATAGATGAGTGTAGATTTTGCATGTAAAAAAATACATTTAGATGAAGTTATAAAATGTTCATTTGGACTTAATAAGACAGAATATTCTGTTTTTATTTTTTTATTAAAACATTCTGAAAAAGAATATTATGTAAAGGATATTGCTGAAAAACTAAAATTAAATAGAACAACTGTACAAAAAGCAGTTAAAACACTTGTTGAAAAGAATCTTATTTTAAGAAAACAAAACAATCTTCTAAGAGGAGGATATGTGTTTATTTATTCAGGTAAAAACAATAAAGAGATAAGAACTCTTATCAAAAAGAATGTCTATGAATGGTATAAGAAAGTTGAAGATGAGATAGATAAGTTATGATTATATTTACACAATAATTATTAAATTTTATTCTCAAATAATATATTATATTAACAAAACTTTATTTCCTTAATTCATAAGTATCTTCAACATATTTACACATAATCTTGTATGTATCAAAAAGAAGATTTATAGGAAAGCATTCTTTCATATATTTAATTTTGTCACCATTATTTATTTGAGGTTTATTTTGATATTTAATATAACCTATTTTCATTTCTTTATTTATTCTTTTTTCAAGATCAGGATGGTCTTTTTTAAATTTATTATAGATAATATCATTTTCTCTTGCTTCTCTACAAACAAAACCAGGAATATCAATAAATAAAAGATAAAAATTGTTCATCTTATTAAAAAACTCATTTACATCTTTAAATTCATTTTTTGCCATTATAATTAAATTAATAAATAAGTATAAAAATTATTAACACAGTATAACACATATACTTCATATACTCATACATCAAAATATAAAAATTACTAAGACATTATAATATATACTTTATATATACACTATACATCAAAATATGAAAATATTAATAAACAAAGAAAAATGATTACAAATATGAAAAGAGGAAAATTTATTGTATTTGAAGGAATAGATGGGTGTGGAAAAGGAACTCAAGCAAAAATTGCTATTTCTTATATTTTTGATATGGATAAAAGAAATGATGCCTATTTAACTCGTGAGCCCACTAGAGACAGATATGAAATAAGAAAAAGATTAGAGCAAGGAGATGATGTAAAAAAGGATGCAGAATGGTATGCTAATATGTTTATAGAAGATAGAAAACTGCATCTTGCTAAATATATTAACCCAATGTTAAAAAATGGAACACATGTTATTTGTGATAGATATAAATATTCAACTTTAGCTTATCAACATGCACAAGGAATGGAATTAGGCAATCTTATTAAAAGGCATGAAAACATGACTATTCCTGATTTGGTGTTTATATTTGATTGTCCTGCTGAAGTTGCTTTTGAAAGAAGAAAAAATGATGGTGCTACAGATGTTTTTGATAAAGATTTAGGATTTCAAGAAAAATTAAGAAATAATTATCTTGAACTTAAACAAAAACTTTCAAATGAGAATATAGTTATAATTGATGCTACTAAATCTATTAAAGAAATAAAAAATGAAATAATAAAAAATATTAACATCTTACTAGGGAAAAGTGATTAAAAATGATTAAGAAAATATTATTTGTTTTTGTATTTCTTTTATGTATTTCATCTGCTCTTTCAGCAGAAGAATTTATATGGAAAAAGCATGGAGAGATTCCCTTACTTGCTGTAAGAGAAATGGGAGAAGGGGAATTTAAAGGAAGTGCTGCAAGACTTTCATTAGATATAATACCTGGAAAAGGAAGGGTTTTTCTCGAAACAAATGTTCTAACTCAAGTTGATACTCAAATCTCTACTCGTTATGCAAAAGATATTGCATGTGACTACATTAATATGGATTGTAGCAATATGGATTTTATTTATTCTATTGAAGCAGAAAGTAGGATTATTGGAGGACCAAGTGCAGGTTCTGCAATATCACTTTTAACAATTGCATTGTTGAAGGATTTCAATCTTAATGATAATATGGCTGTAACTGCTACAATAAATTCAGGAGGATTATTGGGATTGGTTGGAGGAGTAAAACAAAAGATAGAAGCTGCAGAGAGTATTGGGATAAAAAAAGTTATTGTTGCAAAAGGAGAGAGATTTGAAAAAGAAGATAACAATTATACAATTGATTTAAAGGCTTATGCAGAGGAGAAAGGAGTGAGTTTGATAGAAACATCAGATATAAATGAATTAGTTTACGAGTTTACTGGTGAAACACTTAGAAATATATCTGTTGATGAGAAGATTGATGATACACAATATAATGATATAATGAAAGAAATATCTGAAAAATTATGTTCTAAAACAAAATCTTTTGAAGTAGAAAAATCAAATTCATCTGAATACATAAATGCAGAAGATAAAATAAATAAATCAATAGTTGCTCTTTCCAAAAAAGATTATTATTCAGCTGCATCATATTGTTTTTCTGCAAATATTTTATTAGGTTATTTAGAGCTTGAAAAAAAGAGTCCTACTTTTGATGAAATAAAAAATATGTCTTTTGAACAATCTAACAGAATATTAAGAATAGAAGAAAAAGTAAGAAATTATTCTATTGAGTCTGTGAATGATATTCAAAGTTATCAAGCAGTTATGGAAAGATTGGATGAAGCAAAACCTTTACTTAAAGATGTTAGAAAAGATGACAAAATAAACCTTTCAAACAGATATTATGCATTATCTTATGCAACTGAAAGAATAAACTCTGCACAGGAATGGAAAAAGTTTTTTGAAATGAAAGGAGATAAAGTAGATATTAATCCAAAAACATTAAAAAATGCATGTTATAAAAAAATAAAAGAATGTGAAGAAAGAAGAGATTACCTCCAATATTATATACCCAATTATATTCCTCAAAATAAAATAGATGAACTTTATGAACTTCATAATGAAAATAAAGATATACTATGTATAGTGAAAGCAAGTATAACAAAAGCAGAGATAAATGCAATAATAAGTTCTATGGGATTAAGTGAAGAAAATTCAGAAGAAATTCTTGAAAGTAAATTTGATGCTATCAAAAGATCAATAATAAGAAATAAAGATAATGGTTTTCCACTATTAGGATATGCGTATTATAATTATGCAAAAGAATTGAAATATGAAATAACTTCATCAATCTTATTTGCAGAATATGCTTTAGAATTAAGCAATCTTAATATGTATTTTCCTAAAGAAAATAAATTAGAGAAACAGAATTTCTTTAATATGAATTATAATTTAAAAAAGACAATGACATCTACATTATTCTGGGTTTTGATAATTGGTTTGATATTGTTTATATTAGGTTATTTAATTGGAAGTAAGAATAAGAATTTGTAAAAAAGCAATATTTATATAATTATTAGAATATTATTAATTAAAAAAGGTGATGTAGATGAAATATAATGTTCAAGGAAAAATATACGAAATAAATACTATTGTTTTTGATCTTAATGGAGTTCTTTCTGTAAGAGGTAAAATTGTAAAAGGTGTTAAAGAAAGAATCAAAAAACTCAAGAAAATGGGTTTTAATATGCATATTTTTACAGGTAATCAAAGAGGAACTGCTAATAAAATATCAAAAGAACTGGGTATTCCTTTTATTGTTACAAAAAATTCTAAAGAAAAAAAGAAAGAACTGAAAAAACTTAATAAGAAAAAGTGTGCTGTTATTGGGAATAGTAGGATAGATAGTGGAATGCTTAAGATAGCAAGAATTTCTATTATGACATTACAAGCAGAAGGTATTCATGTAGGTGCATTGAAGAATGCAGATATATTATCTCCCTCTATAAATGATGCGATTGATATGTTTATAGAAAAAAATATATTAATTTCTACATTGAAAGAATAATATTAATTTTAAGAATTTTATTTCTAATTATTATATTTTAAAACAACTTTCCCCACAAACTATATTTCATAACTTGCTTCTCTAATTTAGAACATAATGTTATATGGTATTGTATTTTCATATCTGCTTTTTCATCATCAACAGGATGGTCTCTGAGCTCAACTGCATGAATAGCTATTTGTTTCATATAAGACGAGAAAATAGTAATCCTTTATAAATCTTTGTTTACATTTGTTGGACACATCTGATGTATTCTTCTGAATTTTTTTGGAGATAATCTTTGTATATTCAAGATATCGTCTTTTGTTTCAAAACCTTGTTCTTCAAGAATGTTCATAAAATTAAGAAAGACTTTTGTTGTGACTTTTGCATCAGGCATTGCTCTATGTGCTTGTTCATTAATAATCTCAAAATGATCACACAATCTAGAAAGTTTTTTACTTGGTAAATGCCATAGCAACCTATTTGCAAGTTTTCTCGTGCAGATTGAATCATTGCATAGTCTTGAATTAAGATGTTTATCAACATTATGATCTATGAAATTAAAATCAAATGAAGCATTATGTGCGACAATAGGACAATCTCCTAAAAATTCAAGAAATTCAGGAAGAACAATATCAATTGTTCTTGCATCTTCCACCATCTCATCACTTATGCCTGTTAATTTAGTGATAAAAGAAGGAATATGTCTTTCAGGATTCACAAGTGTTTCATAAAAATCAACAACTTGTCTATTTTTTATTTTTACAGCAGCAATTTCTGTTATCTTATCCTGATGTTTGGAAAGTCCTGTTGTTTCAATATCTAATATTACATATTCTTTATTCATCAAACACACCCTTTTTACTTATTAATAAAGTAAAATAAACATATATAAATATTTGTCACTATTTTATCTGAAAAGTATTTTTAAAATATTATTTTCTTATTCCTACTGCATGAGCCCTATTTTCAAATAATCCTGGAGTTGTTACTTCAACAAATATTGCATTTCTCTGTAATTGAGAAATTGTTTTTGCATTATTATAACTCATACCGGATCTTATTCCTGCACAAAAATTAATCAAAAAGGGTTTGGCAGAACCCCTTAATTTTCTAAAGATTACTTCTCCTTCAGCTGCAATATCTTTCTTTTTTTCAGCACCTGCCTTGTATGCATCTTTTTGAACATCTGCACTAGACATTCCCCTATAAATTTTATACAAATTTTTCTTTTTCAAAAGTTCTGATATTTTTTTATATTTAATCCTCACAAATTTATCTTTTCTTTTTTGATATACATCCCCGCATGACTCGTGATATGCAGAAAGAAGATTACCTAGCATTACAGTGTCTGCTCCTGCTGCAAGTGCTTTTATTGCATCTCCAGAAGTTCTTATACCTCCATCTGCAATTATAGGAATTCCATGTTTCTTTGCAACCTTACTACATCTATAAACAGCAGTTAATTGAGGAATACCACATCCAGTAACTATTCTTGTAGTACATAAACTTCCAGGACCGATTCCTACTTTTATTGCATCTACCCCGCAGTTTAGTAAAAATTTAACTCCCTCAGGTGTTGCAACATTACCAGCAATTATCTGCAAAAAAGGATATTGTTTTCTTACATATTTTATTATCTTTTTTACTCTTTTTGAATATGCATTTGCTATATCAATAACTATTATGTTAACTCCTTCTTCTACAAGTTTTTGTAATCTTTCCTTATATCTCTTAACACCTATTGATGCAGCAATATTTTTTATGTCTGGTCTTAAAGATTTTAATTTTCTTATGGCATCAACTGTTTCCTTGATTGTATTTGTTAGTCTAAACAAAGCTCCAATCCCACCTAATTCATCCAACAAAGCAGCCATTTCAGCACCAGTTACTGTATCCATATTAGAAGATATTATGGGAATGTTAATTTTTATCTTTCTTGTAAGTTTTGTTTTAAGAATAACATCCTTTCTAGATCTAAGCGACTGTTTGGGTTTTAATAAAACATCGTCATAAGTTTTTCCTCTTGATATGATATAATGTTGTCTAAAATTAGAATAAAGGTATTTATTGTATAATGAAGTTAGTATTTGACTTATCATTGCAATATGTAGAGAAGAGGTTTATTTTAAAAGATTGTGAGAATAGAGAATATATAATTAAGCAATGAAAATTAAAAATAGTTTTCAATATTTAAATAAAAAAATAAAATAAAATAAAATAAAATAAAATAAAATTAAAATTTAAGATATTTATCTGCTAATGGACCTATTATTGGAATGTCCTTATCATTTAAGTTAATTGCATTTATTAAACCTACAATCCATAAGACAAATGTCATAATATAAATAATAGGTATAATCAACCATCCCAATATAAAGATAAATGACAAAAGAACATTTACTATAACAGATATTATCAATAAATTAAGTGCTTGTTTAACATGATGTTTTACTCTTTTATCTCCTTTAATAGATTCATCAGCAAAATACCAAATAATTCCGACAAGAAAATACGAAAGAATTGCTACTAATTTTTTATTATCACTCATTTTATTACCTCCTTTTATCAATTCTTTTTGTAAATCCAACTTATAAATGTTATGCTAAAAAAGATTTTAGAGCAAAATAAAAGAAATATTTATATATTCTTTATTACTATTGTATAGTTACAATATGAATATGATGAATAAAAATAAACAAAATCTTGAAAATAAAGTAAATTCCAATTTAATTAATAGTATAAAAAATATAAAAAAAATCTCAAAACATATCTTACTTTATTCTATTATGATGACTAGTTCTTTTTTGGGTTGTATAACACAAAATACTAATCAAAAAAAAGATATTAATAATAAAACTACAATAATAAATAAAATAGATAATTTAAAACAAAAACATAATGAAAATTATAATAAAAATATCAATAAAAATAATAAAGATATTAATGAAGATAATAAACAAGAAATATTCATTGAAAGAAGAATAAAAAAAATAAAATTAAATGATTATCAAAAATATAACACTCTTATGAATAATAAAAATATTAATAAAATTATTAAACAAAAATTATTAGGAAAAAAATACATTCAAAATCAAAATAGTTTTCTAATAGGCATAGAATACATTTCATCATGTAAGAAAAATAGACATGATTTAAAAGAATTGTTTAAAAAATATGGAGATTTTTCAATTAAAAATAATATCTTAGACATAACATTTGATTTCAAAAAAAGTTTTGACAAATATAATAGACAATTATTTATTGAATATATGAAAAATATTGATGATCTTGTAGATAGTTATCAAGAAAAAGAATTTGAAAAGAAAACAGGCATTGATTTAGTTGGCGGGATTAAAGATATTTCTCCAGATATTATAAATCACATAAATAAATCTATAAATATTTTTGGAGGCATTGAAAAAATAAATAAAGGTGAGCATAATAAACTTAAAGGCATCTTTATAGTAGGTGAAAATAATCTTGAAATATATAAAAAATTAATAAAAGATTATGGGGTTCATGGTGAAACTTTGATTTCTCCAGATAAAAATATATTAGTGTATGATCGATCAAAAACATATGGTAAAGAAATGATGATGAGAACAATAGTACATGAAATGATGCATATTAATCATTTACTCAACAACACAGATGATTTAATAAGAAGATGGGAAAAATTACCTGTAATATATGATAAGAAAAAAATATCTCATAAAAAAATATTTTCCTCATATAATCCTTTTGGAACAAGCACATGGAATAAAAGTATAATGAATAATGATGATAGAAAAATATTAACTTACATTGAGAAGAAAAGCATGTTCCGACCTTTGAGAAAATATAATATCTATAAACAGATTGTTCCAAGATTTGGTTTTGTAAAAGCATATTCTACTACTTCTGAAAAAGAAGATATTGCAACAACAGTTGAATTTGCATACAGTGTTGTTAATGACCTAGACTATAAGTGGAATAATTTAGGATTGCATTTTAAACCAAAAGAATTTGTAATATGTGCTTATCTTAATAATACACTAAATTCAATATATAAAAAAATGGATATTCTTAAAGACAATAATCTTATCACTTCAAAATTTTATAATTCATTCAGACAAAAATGCGACAGTATGATAAAAAGTGAAAAAACTATTTTAGATAAAATAATCAAATAATAAATTATTTAAATCACATATTCTATTTTTCTTAAATAAAGGAGGTAAATATTATGAAAAAAGCAATTATTAGTATAATGTTTGTTCTTATGTTGGCTTTTGTAGGATGTCAAAGTACTGTTGAAGATGTAATGGAAAATAGAATTGCTGCTGAAACAGGTGAGAATGTTGATGTAGATGCAGATGGAGATAAAGTAACAATAACAACAGATGATGGAATTGTAAAATCAGAAGTTAAAAATAAGGATTCTTGGTGTCAAGAAGGAAGCACATGGGACATGGCAACTGCAGAAGCTGATGCAAATATGGTTGTTGTGGGGATAGAATCATCTGGAAAATATGCAGGATACTGCCACATAACATATAATATGGATTCAGAAGACACAAATCTTAAAATGGATTATTATTTTGACGAAGAAGGAAATGGATACCAAGTTATGGATATAGATGGAAGAAAAGTTGAATCTGAATGGAGTAATTAATTTATTTTTTAATTTTTTATTTTAAAAATTGTTTATGATTTTCATTATTTTTGTTTTTAGATTATTTGTTGTTTTCTTCTTTATGATTGTTGTTTTTGCTTTTGTTGTTGTTTTCTTCTTTATGGTTGTTGTTTGCTTTTGTTGTTGTTTTCTTCTTTAGGATTTTTTTATTATTTATTTAGATTATTTTTTATATCTAAAATCTTTTCAACAATCTTATCAACAACATCTTCATTTCTCTTCATCTTATGCATCCTAATCTTTGTTGTTGGAGATCCAGAAACTATCATACTACAGAAATCAGCACACTTTTTTACAGAGAGATTAAACAATCCAATCTTTCTTGAAACTTCAACAATTTCATCTTTTTCATATCCTACTAATGGACGAATTACAGCATGATTCAGCCCAAAAGAAACAGCATTTATGTTCTCTAATGTCTGTGATGCAACCTGAGCAAGATTGTCTCCAGAAATAATTGCTTTTGCTTTCTCAATCTTGCATATCTCGTCTGCAATCTTAAACATAATTCTTCTAAAGAATATCATCCTGTCATCTTTCTTAAAGTTCTTGATAATCTCTTTTGTAAGGTCATCTGTATCAATAACAATTAATTTAACAGGAACAGGAGTATATTCATTTAACTTGTCAACAATCTCTTCGATTTTTTCATGAGATTTTTTATGATTAAAATGAACAGCTACAACTTCACATCCTCTTCTCATCATTTGCCATACAGCAACCGGACTATCTATACCTCCAGATAAAAGAGCAACAACCTTTCCTGTTGATGAAACTGGAAGTCCTGCAACACCAGATTGTCTATCTTTTCCACAATAAATGAATGTTCTCTTGTTTGCAATCTCAACATATATTTTATGTTCAGATTTAAAATAGAGTTTTTTATCTTGTGGAAGTTTTTCTCTAATATATTTATGAACATCAGGTGATTTAAATTGTTTATTTTTCTCTATTCTTTTAATGTTTAAAGATATAACTTTCTCATCTTTTTCCACCACATACTTATATGCAATATCTCCAATCTTTTCTATATCAGCAGAAAGCTCATACATATCTGCCAGAACAACAATCTTTATTCCAAATACTTTTTTTAATATTTCAAATACTTTTTCAATGTTCTCATCTGATATTTTTCTTTTCATGGATTTTAGAAATTTCTCAACATAAAAAATAAATTTACTCCCTTGTCTTTCTATGATCATTTCTGCTTTATTTCTTTTAAAATTAGAAAGTAATTGTATTTCAATAGCAGATTTTATTTTTTTTACAAACAAGTGTTGATTTTTTCCCTTAAGAAAAACCTCTCCTAAACTCAATAGAAATACTTTTTCCATCTTTAATCAACACTTCTCTCCTTTATGTCGAGAAACTATTTTCTTTCCTTTTACAAGAGAATAGAAATTGTTTATTTCATTAGCAATGTTTTCTGCCTCTTCTTCAGTATTATATAAATATCCTGAAACCCTAACAACACCATCCATTTTGATATGATTAAAGTAACTATGAACACATAATCTTCCAGATCTTACACAAAACTTATGTTTGTTAAGATGATCTGCAACATCATGATGATTTATTCCTTTTATATTAAATGAAAATATTCCTGCTCTTTGTGCTGGATCAAGAGGTCCCATTGGATGGATACTTTCATCAACAGTTTGTGTTAATTTTCTATTAAATAAATATTCTTGTTTTTTGATAAATGAATATCCAATTTTCTTAATGTAATTTACAGCTGCATTCAATCCAAATATTCCTTCATAATTATGGAGTCCTGCTTCAAATCTATGAGGAAGGGGTTCAAGTTCAGCTTTATCAAAATATGCTTCCTTTACAGTTCCTCCTCCAAGTATTTCTGGTTTAAGTTTTTCTAAAACTTCTTCTTTTCCATACATTACTCCAATTGAAGGACCCATCATTTTATGACCTGAAAATGATACAAGATCTAATCCTAATCTTTTTACATTTAATTCATGATGTCCAACACATTGTGCTGCATCTCCAACAACAATCGCCCCATAATCATGAGCAAGTTTTGTTATTTTCCTAACATCAACTGTTGTCCCATCTAAATTTGAACTTAATCCTATTGAAACAACTTTAGGACGATACTTTTCAAGAACTCTCTTAAAAACATTAATATCAAATATATTAAATTTGTCTAATCCATTTATTACAACAGAATATCTCTGCCAAGGCAATAGATTAGAATTATGTTCTTTTGATGATACAACAACATTTCCTTTTCCTATATGTTCTCTCAATCCAGAAGCTATAATGTTAAGTCCATGTGTTGTGTTTTTTGTGAATATAATTTCATTGTCTTTTTTTGCATTTATGAATTTCCTTACATTTTTTCTTGTATCTTCCATTACTGAAGAAACTTCTTTTCCAAGATCATGAGAACTTCTACCACCACATGCACAAAGATTATTGTAATAATAATTAACTGCATCAATAACCTGCCTCGGTCGAAGTGTCATACATGCATTATCAACATACACATTATCTTTATTCTTAAAGAAAGGAAAATCTTCTCTTATCTTACTTATTTTTGACATTTTTACTAGTTTTTGATTTTTTTCTGGTTTTCTTTGCTTTCTTTTTTGATTTTTTCTTTACTGATTTCTTTTTTGTTGTTTTTTTCTTTACTGTTTTATTGTCTTCTTTTTTCTTTTCTTCTTGTTTCTTAGAAAATAAACTTTTGATATAATCTCCAGCTTTTTTAGTATAAGGTTTTGCTTTTTCTATTATATTTTTTGATTCTTTTTTTGCAAAACTTGCTACATCTTTCATTTCTGATTCTATTATTTTTGAATAAGTTCCAAGAAATTTATGTACATTTCTTATTTTATTTCTCCATTTGTTTAGGTGAGTTATTTGTTCAAGAACATATTTAGGTACTTCTTTTTCAACTTTATCCTGCACCCCAATTGCAACAACTGCTTCAACAGTCTTATCTTTTTCAATAGCTAAAATATCTTTTATTTCTTCATCATTGTATGCTCCAATCCAACAACTTCCAATACCTAATGAAGTTGCTTCCAATATCATATTTTGTGTTGCTGCTGCACAATTTTGTACAGTATATCTAACACCTTTTCTAGTATAATATATTTCTGCTTTATGGGGATCTCCTACAACAACTATTAAATGAGATGCTGTTGCAATCCAATTTTGATCATAACATGCATTCATTAAAGAATTAATTATTTCCCTATCATCTACAATTATAAAATGCCAGTTCTGTAAATTTCCACTACTTGGAGCATGTCTTCCTGCTTCAATTATCCTCATAACAACATCCATAGGAAGTTTATCATCTTTAAAACCCCTCACAGACCTTCTTTTTTTAATTAGTGGTAGTATATCCATAATGATTAAGATATATAATAATTGTTTATAAATATTGCTAAAGATTATTTTGTATTTTGTTTATACATTAATTCTCTAGCTTCTGTACCAATTTTTAAAAGATAGGGACAGTTTTTTGAATAAACCATAACAAGGTTATTAGGATGAAAATCCAAGAAGTATTTAACTTGTGAAGATTTATCCCATTTCATTTTTTTATTATAATTTTGTCTAAATGAATCTATAGGCATTATTTTCATATATGAAATTAAGTTTGCATTTGACCCTATAAGCTTTTTAGAATAGTATATTCTATTTTTTATGTTTTGAGTATCTGGTTGTTTGCCGATTCTAGGCTCACAAATTACAGCATGTGTTTTTTTATTTTTCTCAATTTTAAATATTCTATCTATTTGAGTTAATACTTGACCTAATTTTTTAGGATTATTTTTATTTTTGTCGTATACAGCAATCATTCTTCCATTGTCACAAAATTTATACTTAACATCATTAACATTTTTTATAGTTCCAGGTTTATACCTAAAAGATTTCATCCAATTTTTATCAATAAATCTATCTAAGAAAAATAATGCTGTATAAGGCAATATTCTACTATCTTCATCTATTCTATCTTGACTTTTGAAATAATTTGCTAAATCTTGAATAGATGGAAATTTATTAGAAATATCATCTATTTTTGTTGTTACTTTAATTATTCTGTTTTTATGTTCTTCTTTTACTTTATATCCGAGATCGAAATCGTCTGAATAATCTGAATTTAATAGTAATTTTGGACTCATAAAAAAAATTTTAAAATAACCATTTATAAATTTTACTTTGTCTTTATAAACAAAAACTATAAAAACTCTTATTAATTATAATATATTATGAGATATAAAGAGTTGTGTGAATTATTATATAATATAGAAATACATTCAAAATCACTATATAAAACATGGATTATTTCACAAAAGATAAAAAAAGTATCTGTTTCTGAAATATCTGATTTTCTTGTACTTTTACAAGGAAGAATATTTCCATTGTGGGATGAGAGAAAGATAGGGTTTTCTGAAAATCTTCTTTTAAGGGTTATAAATGTTGCAACAGGCATTAGTATAACTGAAATAAAGAAAAAATGGAAAAAACTAGGTGATTTAGGAAAAGTTGTTGAAGAACTTATTGTAAATAAAAATCAAACAACACTTTTTGCAATGTCAAAAGACCTCACATTAAAAAAAGTTGTAAAAACATTAAGAAAACTTGCAGACATAGAAGGTGAAGGATCAGTTGATATAAAAATACAAGTAATTGCTGAACTTCTTGCAAACTCAACATCAATAGAAGCAAAATATCTTTTAAGAACAATATTAGATATGCAAAGAATAGGAGTGGGTGAAGGAGTTATAAGAGATGCATTAGTATGGGCATTCCTGTATGATGTTAAATATGATGAAAAAACAAATGAAGTTGTTATTGAGAATAGAGAAGAGTATAAAGAAAAAGTTAATATGGTACAAAAAGCATTTGATATTACAACTGATTTTGGTGAAATTGCAGAGGTTTTGAAAGAAAAAGGTGAAAAAGGTTTGAAACAATTTTCACTTAATCCTGGCAAACCAATCAAAGTTATGCTTGCATTAAAAGAAGAGGAAGTTCCTGATGCATTTGATAGGGTAGGGAGTCCTGCAGCAATAGAATACAAATTAGATGGATTCAGATTACAAGTACATAAATATGAAAAAGATGGCAAAGAAAAGATTAAACTTTTTACAAGACGTTTAGAAAATGTTACAAAACAGTTCCCCGAATTAATTCGATATATAAAAAATAATGTTAAAGGAAAATCATTTATATTAGATTGTGAAGCAGTTGGAATTGTGAATGGAAAATATATTGCTTTTCAACAAATTTCTCAAAGAATAAAAAGAAAATATAATATAGAAGATATGGCAAAGAAATTTCCAATGGAACTTAATGTGTTTGATGTTCTTTATTATAATGGAGAAAATCTTATTCAAAGACCTTTTAAAGAAAGAACAGATCTTGTGAAAAAAATTGTTAAAGACGATAAAGGCAATATAAGAGCTGTTAGACAGATAATAACTAGTGATCAAAAAAAAGCAGACAAATTCTATCTAGAAGCACTTGATAAAGGAAATGAAGGTGTTATGTTTAAGAAACTAGATGCTCCATATAAACCAGGTGCAAGAGTAGGTTATATGGTGAAGATGAAACCATTGTTAGAGACACTTGATTTAGTTATTGTTGGAGCTGAATGGGGAGAAGGAAAACGATCAGATTGGATAACTTCATATGTTCTTGCATGTAAAGATGGAGACAGATTCTTGGAAATAGGAAGAGTTTCTACTGGATTTAAAGAGAAAGATGAAGAAGGAACAAGTTTTTCCATGATGACAAAAATGATAAAACCCTTGATAACAAAAGATAAAGGGAAAATTGTTGAAGTTAAACCAAGCATTATTATAGAGGTTTCTTATGAAGAAATACAAAAAAGTACTAAATATTCTTCTGGATATGCACTTCGTTTTCCAAGATTTGTACGTCTTAGAGATGATAGAGGAGTGGATGATTTATCTACTCTAAAAGATGTTGAAAGAATTTATCATAAACAAAGAGGAAGGTAAAATGCCATCAGAAAAAGAAATTGATAAATTTGTAAAATCTCAAAAAAGTATTCAATTTTATAAAAAGGTACAAACTGCATTAAAAGATGTTTTGTCTGTTATGTCAAATAGCGAATTTAAATTAATAACTAAAAATTTAATTTTAATGGTTATACATGAAGGAGTTCTAGGACAAGTTATGCATTTTCCTTCTACAAAATCAAAATTTAAAATTCTTCAATTAACATTTCCTAAAAAAATTCCAATAAGTGTTTTAAGGTTTGTTATTGCACATGAACTAGGTCATGTAAAACAAGAAAGAAACTGGAAAAAGGGAGATGGAATGAAATTAGAACATGATGCTGATAAAAAAGCAAAAGAATGGGGATTTCCATTAACTCCAAAAATATCTAAATGGATGGATAATCATTATAAAATAAGAGGTAATTAAAATGAAAACACTAATAATATATTATTCAAGAACAGGAAACACAAGAAAGCTAGGACAAATGATTGCGAACAAATTAAATGCAGATATTGATGAAATAAAAGATATGAAAAAAAGAAATGGATTCATAAGTTTAGTTATGGGAAGTTTTGCTGCAATCTTTAAAAAAGATACAATCATAACATACAATCATGGACACGAACCAAAAGATTACGATATGATAGTAATTGGAAGTCCTAATTGGGCAGGACATCTTGCCCCTTCTGTTAGAACATTTATGAAAAATCATAAAGATGTTCTTATGAATAAAAAACTAGCATTCTTCTGTACTTGTGGAGGAAACAAAGGAAAGATCTTTGAAGACATGAAAAATATTACAAAACAACCTATTGAAGTTCTTGCTGTAAAGCAAAAAGAAATAGATAATTCGAAAAAGAAAATAGAAGAGTTTGTTGAAAAGATAAGATAAAATATTTCCTATTTTTTCGGAATTATGCACAAGACACACTGGACAACCCCTCGCGTGGCTTTTATAAATTAATTTTCTATTTTAAGTTATATGAAAGAATTAACTATTAAAAACAAAATTTATACAATTAGAGGAAAACAAGTTATGTTAGATAGAGATTTAGCAGAATTATATGACGTTGAAACTAGAGTTTTAAACCAAGCTGTAAAACGTAATATTGAAAGATTTCCGGAAGATTTTATGTTTCAATTGACAGAAAAAGAACTTGAAAATTGGAAATCACAAATTGTGATATCCAATAAAGAAATCAAGGGCCTTAGAAAATTACCTTACGCATTCACAGAACAAGGAGTGGCAACACTTTCAGGTATTTTAAAAAGTAAAACTGCCATTAGAATAAATATTCTTATAATGCGAGCTTTTGTTCAAATGAGAAAACTAATTTCTTCCAATTTATTAACATTTCAAAGGCTAGACAAATTAGAACATAAACAACTAGAACATGATCGAAAGTTTGAAAAAGTGTTTAATTTAATAGAATCTAAAGACATTAAACCATCAAAAGGAATCTTTTTTAATGGACAGGTATTTGATTCACATACTTTTATCTCAAACTTAATTCGTTCAGCTAAAAAAGAAATAATATTAATTGATAATTTTATTGATGATTCTGTTTTAACATTGTTCACAAAAAGAAAAGAAAATGTTAAAGTTATTTTGTACACTAAAGAATTAACAAAACAAATAAAACAAGACTTAGAAAAACACAATAAACAATATCCTAAAATAAAAATAAAAAAATTTAAAGATTCTCATGACAGGTTTATGATAATAGATAACAAAGAACTTTATCACATAGGTGCATCTTTAAAAGATCTCGGCAAGAAATGGTTTGCTTTTTCTAAATTAAATATAGATATATTTAAAATAGAAGGTAAGATAAAATAATTACTTTTTCTTTACATTTTCTTTAATCATTTTAACAATCTCTGGAAATTCCTCTACTTGAAAATGCCCATTTTTGTTTTTATAGATAATTATTTCAGCATTTTTTAATTTCTCTCCGTATTTCTCAGCTTGAGACAAAGGAACTACATCATCATCTTCTGAAAACATTAAATAAAGATTATTAGAACATTTATCTAATAAAGATAAATCTGATTTTAATTTAAATCCTCCAACAAGATCTTCACCAGGAAGAGAATTATCATAAGGTGGACATACTAAATAAACAGATAATATTTTTTTAGGAAACTTATTCTCTGATAAATATTTCGCAAGAAATATTCCTCCAAGTGAATTACCTATTAAAATGACATCATCTCTGATAAATGGAAAATATCTTTCAAAATTAATCTTCCATTCCTCATACTTAGCATCTTCTACTAAAGGCATCTTAGGCATAATTATTTCAAAATCATCTAGTTTTTTCTGCATATAACCACTTTTCCAGCCTTTTTTATTTTCAATAGAAATTTCTCTTGTCTTCAGCCATCCAATATATTTTTCCTTGTTCTTAAAAGTCATACCTCCACGAACAATAAATATTTGATTTTTATTTTTCATTTAAAAAAATAAACAAAATCTTTATTTAAACTTATCCAAACATAAATACAACTAAATTAGTAATATTTATAAATACTTTAATTATATAAAGAATTAATGAAAGAGGATAGACTAATTGAAAAAGAGCAGAAAGAGATACTTAAACGTTCTCGGGATTTTGAAATAACTATTTCTGATTTAGAACAAGAAAAAAATGACATAAGTAAATTAAATGAATATGTTGATAAAAAAGTTATTGCGCATAAGAAAGCAGATGAATTTTTTCAAAGATATAATAAGATAATAACTAGAATAACTTCTCGTCTTAGAAAATGGAGTAAAGTTTATAATGATGATAATTTTAGGTCAGCAATTGTTGGAAACAGAGATTTCATAAAGAAATCAGGATTAGATAATTTATTTGATCTTAATGATTCTATAATGATGGCAACAGAAAACAAAAAAAAGTATCTTTCATCAGAAATAAGATTTGTTAATTTTCTTGAGAAAAAATTAGTTCATGATAAACAAATATTAGAAAAAGAAGAAAGACATCTAAATGAAATGAAAATAGCTCTTGAAAAGCACTTTGTAAGATTAGGTGGAAAAGTGAAAAAAGATAGGTTGGTGTTATAATGGAAAAGATTCTTACATCCAACATGAAAAAATATTGGAAAGAAAGTACAACAAAAATAGAAAATGCAAAAAAACATTTTGATATTCCTCTTGATGCACTTGAATCTGAAAAAAGAGTTATAAGAGAACTCTTAGATCATGAATCTGAAAAAATAAATGTTCATAAAAATTCTTTAATTAAATGGAAACATCTACTTGATTATGAAATTATTGTAAAAAAGAATCAAAGAGGAGAAGTTGAAATTTTTAAAAATAGATTTATGATGGAAAAAGAAAATGTTGTTGATGCACATAATCTTATATGTGAGCTTATTAAACTTATTAATCATAAAAAAGATATATCAAAAGCTCAATGGATAATATCAAATATCATAGATAAAAATATTAATACAGAAATGAAACTTCTTAGAAAATATTTAACTGAGCTTTATACTGAGAAGAATGATTTTAAACAAATAAAATTAATGATTCATGAAGAAGAAACATTCAATAGTCTAGAAGCAATGGGAAATATTCCTAAAATAAATGATATAAAAGATATTGAAGAAAATGCGAATGAAAAATAAAATTATCTTATTCTTTTTTGTTATGATATTATTAACATCATGTACATCTATTAATTCTAATAAAATTCCATTTGTAAAACAAAAAGGAACTAGTTGTATGCAAGCACAAATGACAATGGTGTTAAATTATTATGGAAATAATTATACATTAGAGGATATGGAAAAAATATCTAAAAGAAAACAAGGAAAATGGACTTGGACATCACAAGTATTTCAAATATTGGATAAACAAGGATTAGATGTTGAATATTATTCTACAACACCTTATTTTAAAATAAATAAAAGTAACTTAAAAGAAATTTATGGAGAAGATGCAAATACAATTGAATCAGTAACTGATTGGGAATTGTTTTATGAAAGTATTGAATTCTTAAAAAATAATGATAATTATTATGATAAAAAACTTTCTTGGGATAAAGTTGAAGAATTTTATAAAAAAGGATATTTATTGATTATGATTATAGATCTTAATGAATTATATGGAAGAAGTGGGTATGGGGGGCATGGAGTAACAATTACTTCTATAAATGAAACATATGTTACATTCCATAATTCTATTGGAACAGCAAATCAAAAAGTTGAGAAAGAATTATTCATAAAAGCTTGGAATGCAAATGGAACAGATAATGATATTGTTGTTGTAAAAGGAAAAAAATAATAATGACAGATAATAAAAATAATAAAGAAAGTATATGTGGGTTATTGATAAGTTTTGCAAAATCTCAACCAAAAATTAATTCTCTTTACAAAGGATGTGATCCAGAAGAAGGAAATCTTGCTTATTATTTTTTAACAGACAATATTAAAGTTGATTTTAAATTAGATGAATTAATAACAAGACTAGATATTAAAATTGCTAGAAAGTATGATTGTTTTTGTCGGCTTATGAGCATTCCTGGAAATCCAGAATCTGTAAAAAATTATGGTTTCTTAAAAAAACAGATATATAATAGAGACTAATTTTATTAAAAATATTATTAACAAAAAACATAATATATTCTACAACATAACAATCTATTAAAATAAAAAACATTTTTATTCTAGAGAGGCATAATGGCAAAAAACAGACAAGATATTTTTATAGTAGCTCCTGATTCAATAAAAGATCTTTATTATCAGTTTGCATTTAAACCAGAGGAATTTTATGAATTAGGAGATTGTGGACTTTATGGTCCTTTGAAATATATGTATGCTGAAGGAAGTTCTGATGGAGTAAATTACTCATTAAATATTTCAATAAATAAATCTAGAAAAAAGAAAAATAAAAAAGATATTTTTCCAAATAACTATTTTGAAAATAAAGGTTTTAAAAAAATAAATGATAATGATAACAATATAATATATAAAAGAAAAAATGAAAAATATATTGTATCTGAAACAGATGAGGAATTGGATATAAGTATAGGTTATGAAGAAAAAATAAAAAGTGGAGTTATAAATTCAGCAACATCGTTTGCAGATATAATTTTTAATCTATGTAATTTTGTTAGTGAATCCATTGTAGAAATATATAAAAATAATAATTTAAAAATACCAAAAAGACAATTTATAATAAGTTCTTGTGATCTTGAAGAAGATGAAAAAATAGAAGAGATAGAAAAAATAAATACTAATCAAAAATATGAAAATCTTGAAAAAAGACTTTTAGTTAAAAAACAAAACATTGGATTTTCACAGATAGGTGCACAAAAAAAAGCAATAGAAGAACTTAAATTAGTATCACATTATCTTAGTTCTCCAGATTATTTTGAATATATGGGTATTGAACCTTCTAAAGGAATATTATTGCATGGTCCTCCTGGATGTGGAAAGACATTAATGGCAAAAGCAGTTGCATCTCAAGCAAAAGCTAATTTTTATAATATTAATTTTACTAGTTTTGCATCAAAATGGTATTCAGAAGCAGAAAGTAATCTTAGTAAAATATTTGAAATTGCTAAGAAAAAAGATAAAGCAATATTATTTTTTGATGAAATAGATTCCATTGCAATATCAAGAAAAAATATAGGTGAAAATTCAAGAAAACTTGTTAATGTATTATTAGAAAATCTTGATGGGTTATCTAGTCAAAATAGTGTTTTAGTAATTGCAGCTACTAATGAAAAAGATATGTTAGATTCAGCTATTTTAAGACCTGGAAGATTTGATAAACACATAGAAGTTCCTTTACCCAATTATAATGGAAGAAAAGATATATTTAAGATACATAGAAATAAAAGACAGAAAAAAGCCAAGAAAAAATCATTGTTTAAAAGATTAGATTACGATAAACTTGCAAAAGAAACAGATAATTATTCTGGAGCAGATATTGCAGAAGTCGTAAGAAGGAGTCTTGAGACAAAAGTCAAACAAATTATTACAGATAATAAACTTCCTGATAAAAATAAACCATACAAATATTCAGTAAAAACTTCAGATATATTAAAAGAAATAGAAATATATGATTTGGAAAGAGATCTTAAAAAAGAAAATAAGAAAATAGGCTTTAGTTAATTTAATTAACGATGTAAGTAATAGAAATGATACACACTATCTTCTATTAAAAACAATCTGCAAAATCCAAACCTTTCAAACTGAATAATATCTCCTTCATTTATTACTGCAATGTTATTTTCAGTAACTCCTGTTAGTGGTTCATTGCAATCACTTATTACTCTTGCTTTTATCAAAGTTTTATTATTAGGAAGCCAATGGATTATCTTGTTTCCTTTATCTTTAAATTCTTCATAACCAAGAGAGTGAAATACTAATTTTCCATCTTTCTTCTGTACATTCATACAATCCATTAATCTAACTATATCTCCTTCATTTATCTTATCACAATCTGATTTTTCAATGATAAACTTCCCATCTGCTTCTAATATCCTTCCACCTTTTTCATTTTCAGGATGATAATCAAGTTCAATTTTTGTTGGTGGAGCATCTTCTATCTCTATTTTTATAGGATCATGTATGAAAAATAATCTTTTTGAAGTTGAATCAATTATATCTTTGTTAAGTGCATCAAGATTCTTGAAATAGTCTTTTCCACTCATTGTCTTATCATTTTGGGTGACACCAATCTGGATTGCAAGTTGAGTAAATACCTGTGGTTGATATCCTCTTTTTCTTAGTGCTGGAATGAAAGGCAATCTAACATCTCCCCAATCACAATATTCGTTATTCTCTATACATTTTCTTATTGTAGAACAACTTAATTTTAAATCTGTAAAATTAATTACTCCAACAAATATTGTTTCAGGAAAATCTTTTTCAAATAATTTGTAGATGTATTTTTGTTTTTTTGCATTATCCATATGATCTTTTGCTCGAATGACATGTGTTATATTTGTTTCCATATCATCAACTGCTACTGCCCACATCATTAAAGGCCAGACTCTGTATTTGTTTCCTTGTTTAGAGTGAGGTGATTCATTTATCCTTAAAATTGGAAAATCTCTCATAGCAGGATTCTTGTGTTCTATATCTGTCTTAAATCTAACGACCGCGTCCCCTTCTTTATATTCTGAAAACATTTTATCCCATCTTACAAGCTGAGCTTTAACTGAGAGATCTCTGCATAAACATGGTTTTTTGTTATTCTTCAAATTTCTAAAATCATCTGCATTGCATGTACAAACATAAGCTGCTCCTTTTTCAATAGCTCTTTTAGCATAATCATAATACAATTCCATTCTTTCTGACTGTATAAGAACTTCAATTGGATTTTTTAACAAAGGTTGCCATAACCACCTTGCATCCTCTGGAAGAAGATCATAAGCATCTGGATAAATATTATCTGGATTTGTATCAGAAATTCTTAAAAATAATTTTCCATCATACATTTGACAATATGCTGCATTTATTCCTCCTGTATATGCATGTCCAATATGCATCGGTCCGCTCGGGGATGGTTCAAATCTCATTATGACTTTTCCCTTTTCTGCATTTGGAAGAGGTTTTAGTCCTTCTCTTTTTTCCTTTTTTTCTTCTTTATGTAATAATGAGGGATCTATTTTCTTTAGTTCATCTATCTGTTGTTCAAATGAAAGATTGTTAACTTCTGTTAGAATTGAGTTTATTTTTTGCATTAATGTTTTCATGTCTTTTTTTACATCGGGAAATTCTGCAATTGTTTTCCCAACTACTGCTCCTTTTGATGCCTTTCCATTGAAATGCACTGCATTCTGTAATGCGAATATTCTTATTTTGTTTTCCATTAAGTGAAATATTGTAATAGTTTATTTAAAGTTTATGTTAAATAAATAATTTTATAAATATAATATATATTATTATATTAAAAAGATGATAGAGTTATCAGAATCTCAAAAAAAAGAATTAATAAAAATAGCAAGAGCAGCAATAGAAAGTGAGTTTGAAAACAATCAAAAAGAAGTAAGGAAAAAGTTCTCAGAAAAATATAATAAAACTCCTTTTAATCAAAAAACAATATTATTTGTTGCATTAATAAAAAAAGGATTTCTTGGTGGAAGATATGGAAATATCAAGAAAAAAGTAAAACTTTGGGAAGGTGTTTTTGATTATGCGATAAAAGCTGCATTTAGTGACAAAAGATTTCCAATGTTAAGAGATGGAGAAAGATATAAAATACATATATCAATTGCTTCAGATCCAAAAAAAGTTTTATTAAAAGACATAAATAATGGAAAGGGAATAATTATAAATTACAATAAAAAAGAATCTTTATTTCTACCAGAAGTATGGGAACAGATGGATACTAAAGAGGAATTTCTTATACATTTAAGTGTTCAGGCAAGAATGGGAATATATGAATGGAAAAAGGAGGATGTTGTGTTCAAAGAATTTGACACAATTGAAATATATGAATAAATACAAATATGCAAAAAAAGCATTACAAATAACTGAAGACATTTACATAAAAATATTGTCTCACTTCTCTCAATTCAAAACAGAAAAAGACATTTATGACTTTATCTTAAATGAAATAAAAAAAAGAAAATTAACTCCTTCATTCGACCCATTAGTTATTAATTCTGATTTTAAGAAAATTCACAGACTACCTTATAAAAAGAAACTAAAAAGAGGATTTTGTATAATTGACATGGGAGTTAGGTATAAGGGAGTTTGTAGTGATTTAACTCGAACATTTTTTATTGGAGAACCTGGAAGAAAAGAACTTGATTTATATGAAAAAGTTAGAAGAGTTTTGAAATTATCTCAAATAAATGCAGTTTCAGGAATTAGTGGAAAAGATCTCGACCATAAAGCAAGAATGTTATTTGGAAAAGATAAAAAGAAATTTATTCATGCATTAGGACATGGAGTTGGAAGAAAAGTACATCAATCTCCTTCAATCCATCCAAAAAGCAAACATAAACTAAAAGCAAAAGATATAATTGCCATAGAACCAGGGCTTTACACAAACAAATGGGGAATTAGAATAGAAAACATGGTTTATGTTAAAAAAAATAAAAGCAAAGTTATGAATAAGTTAAACACAGGATTAGTAATAATAAATTAAATGATCTTTTCAAAATTATCATGACAATCACAAAGATTATCTGGTTTTTTATAATGTTCAATTGTCCAATGCATTTTTCTTTTGATTGAATCATATAATGAATGATCTTTACTATCCACAATAACCATGATGTTTTTGAGAACAGGAATAACATCTTTTTCATTACTTGCATTAAAATAATACTTTGAAATCCCCAATCTAAACATGTTATTTTTGTAAAAATCAGTTTTATGGTACTCTATTTGATTAAATTCTTCTGCAAAATAATCTCCAATGTCAGAATCAACTTTTATTTTTCCAGGTATTTTTATGTTATAATTTCTTAACACACCAAGTTTCTTTTTTACAAAATATTGAAACAAATCAGTACTATGTTCTCTAGAAAATTTTTTAAGATCGTGAAATCCTCTCAATAAATCATAGATAAGTCTTTCCCCTCTTTGTAATCCTTCATCTATTTTTTCATCATTTTCATTTATATTGTGAAAACCACCAACAAGATTCTTTGGATCGTTAATATAGTCTTCATTGTAATAGAACCAGCATACATTTGTAATTAAAATATTGAGTGTCTTGTGTTCTCTCATACTAATAGAGAGTCTTAGAAGTATTTATATTTTATTGTAAGTAAATAAATAAATAAATAAATAAATAAATAAAAATTAATCTATTTCTAATACTTTCATAATCTTATTCAGTTTTTCATTAATTACATCAAATTCATGAGAATAGTCATTCTTTAATGAGACTGAACCACTTCTATCATTTGTTTTAGAAAAACATTCATCACAATATACTGGTTTTGATGAAGTTGGTTTAAATGGAACTTCACATTCTTTTCCACATGCAGAACATGTTACTCTTGTTCTTTGAGAATCTCTTCTATTCCCTCTTCCCCTAGAACCCCTATCTGAGAATTTACTTCCTCTAGAACCTCTATCTGAAAACTTTCTGCCTCTAGATTCTGCAAAACTTCTATTTCCACTGTTTCCATCTCTTCCTTGAGATCTGTCTCTACTAAAACTTCTTTTTTCTCTTGATTGATTGAATCTTGCCATAAATAAGTAAAATTTAGGTTGAGTATATAAGCTTATCTAGAAAATAAGGTAAATAAAGTATTATTCTATATATTTATTGAATCATAAGATGGTAAAAACCCACTGGACACACTGGACAAGTCCCCGTGCGGCATTTATATACTCTTATTCTTGATTAATATTATGGCAAACAGCAAAATTAACATCAAAGGCAAAGAAATTGTGATTATCTCAAACAAAAAGAAAGATTACCTATCATTAACAGATATTGCTAGATTTAAAAATAAAAAAAGAAGTGACTATGTTATTCAAAATTGGATGAGAAATTATTACACTATTAATTTTTTAGGCATATGGGAATCACTATATAATAAAAAATTTAATTCCATCGAATTCGATGGAATTAAAGATGATGCTGGAAATAATTCATTTGTCCTTACACCTAAAAAATGGATAGAAAAAACAAATGCAATTGGCATAATATCACAAACCGGCAGGTATGGGGGGACGTATGCTCACAAAGACATTGCATTTGAATTTGCTTCATGGATCTCTCCAGAATTTAAATTATATTTAATAAAAGAATTTCAAAGGCTTAAAATAGAAGAACAAAAAAATACTTCTGTTGAATGGGATGTTAAAAGAAATATTGCTAAAATGAACTATAGAATCCTTACGAACGCAATAAAACAAAATCTGATTCCTAAAAAGATAACTAAAAAACAAGAAAAAATAATTTATGCTAATGAAGCAGACGTGTTAAATGTTGCATTATTTGGAATGACCGCTAAAGAGTGGAGAGACAAAAATTCAGACAAAAAAGGCAATGTTAGGGATTATGCTAATCTCACTCAATTAATAGTATTATCTAACTTAGAATGTTTAAATTCTGAATTTATCAAAGAAAATATTTCTCAATCAGATAGACTAGTCAAATTAAACGAAATAGCAATATCTCAAATGAAAGTATTGTTAGAAAATAGAAAAACAATGGAGAAAATAGAAAACTATGGAAATAAAAGAAAAAATTAGAATTCTTGGAGAAGCAGGTAAATGGGATATCTGTGCTAGTTCTAATTCAAAGAGAAAAGTTAAAGGAAAAGATAGAATAGGCAATACATCTATTGGAGGAATATGTCATTCTTTCACAGAAAATGGAAGATGTATTTCATTATTCAAAACACTAATGACAAATGCTTGTAATCACGACTGCAAATATTGTGTGAATAGTACAAAATGTCATAAGAGATTAGCAAAGTACTCTCCAGAAGAACTTTCAAAAGTTTTTATGAAATTATACTTAGGAAATTACGTAGAGGGGTTGTTCTTATCATCAGGAGTTTTAGGAAACTCAGATTCCTCAACTGAAAGAATGCTAGATGCAGTAAACATTCTTAGAAACAAATACAAGTTTAGAGGATATATACATTTTAAGGCACTTCCAGGAGTAGGTAGGGACTACATAAAAAGAGCATCAGAAATAGCAGACAGAATATCAATTAATCTTGAAGCACCTAACTCATCTCGGATGAAAGAGATAACAGACATAAAAGACTACAAAATAGATATTTTGAGAAGACAAAATTGGATAAAAAAAACAAAAGTATCTGCAGGACAGACAACACAATTAGTTGTGGGGGGAAGTGATGAAACTGATTGGGAGATTTTGAAAATGTCTGATTGGGAATACAATAATATGAAAATGAAACGGACATATTATAGTGCATTTACACCTGTAAAACATACTGCTCTTTCTGCTAAAATAAAAACACCTATACAAAGAGAACACAGATTGTATAATGTTGATTTTATGTTAAGAAAATATGGAATAGGGTTAAAAGAATTCAAACAAGTTATGGATAATGGAAATCTTCCAAAAGGAGATCCCAAGATACATCTCGCAAGAAATTATTTTGCAAGATCTGTTGATTTAAATGAATGTTCTTATGAAGAACTGATAAGAGTTCCAGGAATAGGCCCCACAAGTGCTACTAGAATAATGAGTTTAAGGAAAACACACACAATAAAAAAAAGAGAAGAATTGCACAATATAGGTGTTGTACTTAAGAGAGCTGAACCATTCATAAAAATAAATGGTTATGCACAAAAAACAATATTTGCATATGGAGGATGATAAGATGGAATTTGGAATGGCAATGTACCACAGAAAATTTGACAAACAATTATATAAAAAAGTATTGCAACAACCAAAAGATTTAGTAAATAATCTTGCAACAAAAGAGTCTCGTAAACTATACAAAATGCATAGAGAAGTTATGGCATCTGTACATCTAAAAAAAGGATTTATGAGATTTGATGTATCAAAACATGGAATATTACATACTAAACTAAAAACAGAACATAATGTTCTTGATTTTATCATAGGGCATTTTCACAGAAGGTATCCTGTTTTTTACATTGCATTAGAATATAGAGGAAAAACACATGTTATGGATCTAGATGGAAATAAAAAAGTACACAATAAAAGACTAAAACAAACAATTCAACATTTAGAAGGAAAACTTCCTCTTAATCCACTTTGTGCAGATATGGATTTTGATGAAAACATGTGGTATTGTTATTACGACTCCCAATACATTCCTCAAAGAAGAAACATATCTCTTATGAAAAAAATGATGCCCTTAAAACATCGTCAAGATGATTGTATAGAAACATTTATGTCAAAAAGAAGTAAGAGAATAACTGATTTTTTTGTTTAATTTATTTTCCAAAGATCATGAAAAAAAGTTATATATCTTTTTGCTACATCTTCATTTTCAACTAAGAAAGAAAGAATATTTTCAGAAACATGAATTGTTGCAACAATTTTTTTTGTGATTATTAAATATGAAGGAGCTACAGATGTTGAATGCTTAGTGAAGGTCAATTTATTTTTTTTGCTTTCCATCCACCAATTATCCAACCATGAAGGAGCATCTCCATCTGCAATTATTTTACATTTAATTCCCATTGCAATTCTTTTCTTTTGCCATTCTTTAATATATGCACCATAATTTTGAAGTATTTTTTTAGGTGAACCAATAATAAAAACAAAATCATCTTTTTTCATTCTATCTAATACCATCTCTAATACAATTTTCATGCCTTTGCTTCCTTCAAATGAAGATAATGGACTTTTAGGTGTGGTTTTTCCTCTTTTGATATTTAATCTTTTTATCAATTTCCGAATATTACTTTTTTCTTTATCTAATCTAGATTGTTCTTGTTCTATAAGTTTTATAATATATTTTGGTTCTGCAGAAGAGAAATATTGTTTATTATTTTTATTTATAGAACTTACAATACCTTTTTTTGAAAGTCGTTTTAAAACATCATAAATCTTAGAATGTGAAACACCAGATATTTTTATTATATCTCCCACTGTACTTTCACCTAGTTCATTCAATGCACAATATACTTTTGATTCTCCTTTTGTAAGTAGTGGGATTTTCATATTATTCGTATTATTTTTCATATATTTAAACATTCCCCTAATAGGGTAGGGAGAAGTAATATAATAAGCAAAACTATTCTTACTTTGAGAAGAGGCTATTAGAATGAGGTATAAAAAAATTTCTGATCTGAAAGAGGATAATTATGATAATATACTAGTTAATGTAAAAATTAAAATAGACAATAGACAAATTAATTTATTTAAAGAATATATAAAACATAATCGTTACATTACATCAATTTATTCTATCACTGGAGAATATGATTTTGTGTTTGAAGCAATCTTTAGAAAATATAATCAATTAAATAATTTTATAGACGAGATTGAATCAAAATTTAGTGTAATAAAAAGAACTCAAAGGATAACTACTCAAGATTTAAGAAATAAACACAATAAATCAGAATTCACCATCAAGTATGTTAATAACTGATGTGATTTTCTCATCACATTACAACAGTATACATTTTTGTATCTTAATTACTCATTATTATACTTTATTCACTAACCCATAAATAAGAATTTTTATAAAGAATTTTTGCCAGATAGATGTTGTGAGAAAGAAAAAAAGTTGGGCATGAGAGAGTCAGGGGAAATAAATTATAGACGACAAAATTCATGTTAAAAATGGGGGTAAAAAAAGATGGTATGGGGATTAAATCAAAAACAAGCAATAATAAACAATCTAAAGGATGAGGTTGTTTCACCTTTAGCAGATGTAAGAGAAGAATTAAATGATCATTTATGTTCAATAAATGAAAACACAGATGAAATACAATCACTTTACTGTTATATTGGTGAAGTTGATAAAAAAATGGATGCGATTATGCAAAGATTGCAAAGAGTTGAGATGTTTTTAATGGGAGAAAATATAAAAGAAGATATAAAACCTCTTAACACTGATGAAAAGCAAGTATTTTTATCGCTTTACACTGAAAGTGCACCTTTAACATATGATGATATAGCACTTAAGAATGATATTGATCCTTCTTTTGTAAAGAACATATTAACACAACTTGTAAAGAAAGGCATTCCAATAACAAAAACATTCTATAAAGAAAAATGTTTTGTTAGATTAGATAAAATGTTTAAAGAAAGACAAGCTAAAGAAAATATAGTTAATCTTAGTTTAACTTCTTTTTGTTCTTAAAATTATTTTTTCTTTTTAATGTGTAATAAGCACTATATTCTTTTTTATCTTTGGTGTTCTGCTTTTCTTTTTCAAATAAGGAAAATATTGTTGAAAACATTGTAATAGCATTATATTTTTATTCTTTAAAAGTCTTTTACAAGAAATTTCGAAACATTTACGAGAAAAAGATTTATATATACAGATCTTATTTTTATAGATATGAAACTTGTTAAGACTGCATTTGCAATTGCATTAGCAATAATCTTTGTGATATTTATTGCATATGGATTATATGTAGTATATGAACCACCAAAATATGAAGCAGATAAAAGTGATTGTATAAATTGTTACAATCTGACTGAAAAATGTGCAGTTCCTATAAATGACACAAGTAAAAGAGATCCAAATTGTTTTTCTAAAGTTTATGATAGTGAAGAATATCAACAATGCATGCAAGAATATGATGCTTGTAAAGATGCGTATAAAAAAACAACAGAGAGATATAAAAATGCAAGAAATAGTTTCTACATATTATTGGCAATTGGATTGATAACAATTGTTGTTGGTGTTTTAATAAAAAAAGATGCAATAGGATCAGGATTAATTGGAGGAGGAGTGCTTGTCATAATTTGGAGTTTGATATATACAGCAGAGTATTGGTTACAATTAAATAAATATGTTAAATTATCTGCATTAGGAATTGTTTTAGTTGTTCTGATTTATTTAGGATATAAAAAGATTGAGAAAAGAATTAAGTAATCGAGATACTCTTTTTTCTAGCAATATACTAAATTATTTGTATAAGTTAAAATAAAGATAAGATTTTTAAATAACTTATTTTATAAAAATAAATATGAAAATAATAAATAACAAAGATGAAGATTATCATATGCATACATTAAATTACTCAGATGGCATGCATACAATACAAGAATTAGTTCAATTTGCAGGAAAAATAGGACTAAAGAAAATAACAATTACTGATCATTCTGAAGCTCATAGAAATATCCATAAAAAAGGAGCAGATAATTTCAGAAAACTAATTAAAAGATGGAAAAATGTTTACAATGATGTTGATGTTAAGTTTGGAGTCGAAGCAGATATCCTTGATGAAAAAGGAAACTGTTGTTTTGACATCCAAGGAATTGAATCAGATTTTAATCTTTTAGGAATGCATCCAAAAGTTTACAAAGGAGATGTTAAAAAAGTTACTGAAGCTTATATTAATGCAATGGAAAAACACAAGAATAAAATAAATATTATTGCTCATCCTTGTGCTACTTATTTTTCTGAACATTTAGATATTGAGAAAGTCATTGCAAAAGCAAATGAATTAAAAATACCTTTAGAAATAAATGGAGCAAATCTAATCAATGGAAAAACTAATCTGAAAAAATTAAAAATATTAATAGAAAAAGCAGATACATTGTACATAAATAGTGATGCACATACATTAAGTGAATTAAAAGATAATAAAAAGAAAGTATATGAATATCTAAAAGAAAAAAATAATAATAATAATAATAATAATAATAATAATAATAATAATAAATAAAAGAAAAAATTAATTACTACATGAACAGGTTCTTACTCTTTCAGACATCTGACAATTTCCATTACAATTTCTTTTTCCCATTCTACTTATTCCTAATTCTTCTTTAATACTCATGACTGTATCCCAATCTTCATTCATTCTTGCTTCATGCATTGTTTGAATTTTTTCAAAATTTTCTTCTGTAAATTTATCTTTCATTCTTCCACTGCAAGTAGATGTTTTTTCTTTAAACTGTTCATATGTTAATTTTGTAATGTCTTCATTCTTCAAAATACCATCGCCTTTACCTGAAAAAGCATAAGCAGATGTTATTAATCCTGCTAAAAGCAACACCACAAAACTATATTTTAATATTTTTTTCATGTTATAACCTCCTTTGATTTATTATCAAAATATCTTAACTCTTTATAAACAAAAAGAAGAGTAAATGTATACTTAACATCCACTTTTTTTATAAATAATCAAAACAACAATAATTAAATGCATTGTTTTGGAGATAACTCATTATTTGGAATAGAATTAATATTTTCTTTATTGATAATTGTCATTTGTTTTTTTATATATTTCAAGACAAATTCTGCATTTAGATTAACAAAACATAAAGGCATAAGATATTTTAGAGCAACTTTTTTATTCTTTGGAATAGCATATGTTTTTAGATTTTTATTGAGATTAAGTAGATTTACAAGTCTTATTGGATGTTATAAATCTGATTTTATTTATATAATTCCTATATCACTCATACTAACTAGTTATGCAAGTACAGTTGCAATATTTTATTTATTTTATAGTATGATGTGGAAAAGAATAAAATGTAAATATGCTTGTTTATTCATACATATTATTGCTTTATTTATTGCTATAATATCTTTCATCTATCAAGAACCTTTAATATTAATAATAGTACAGGGAATGATGTTAATCATAGCCATATTGTTAGGATACATTCCTCACAAAATAAAGAATTCTATTTTGTTTATTTATTTGTTATTGGTTATTTTTTGGATAATTGCATTAATACCTTTATCTACTAGATTAAAATTAATTCCAAAATGTTTTCACCCACTACATGTAATTTCAATAGTAATATTATTGTTGATATATTATAAAATAAAAAAATGGTTAAAATAAGATGGTTAAAAAAAGAGATAAGTTGGAAGTCATCTATGATATACTTAATATCATAAGAAAATATCATAATTCAATTAAACCAACTCCTCTTCTTCGTTATTCTAATCTTTCTACAAATAGCTTTAAAAAATATCATAAAGAGCTTTTGAAAAAAGAATTGATAAGAGAAATTTATGATAAAAATAAAAAATACATTTCTTTGACTGATCTTGGATTTAAGTATCTTGAAGATTATAGCAAGATTAAAGGATTTATTGATGAGTTTGGATTGTAAATATTCTTAACACATCCACTAGACACACTGGACAACCCCCAACGCAGAGTTTATAAACATAATCTCATTATAATAATTATGGCATGGTTAACAAAAAGCAAATATCTATTAGGGAAACAGTGTCCTAAATTACTTTGGGTAGCTGTAAATAAACCAGAACTTCTTCCAGAAATAGATGAAGTTACTCAAAAAAGATTTGATGAAGGACATGCAATTGGAGAACTCGCAAAAAAGATATTTCCAGATGGCATTAACATACAGGAAGATGATTTTAAAGCAAATATTCACATGACAACAATGTTATTAAAACAACGTAAACCATTATTTGAAGCAGGTTTTTTGATAGATAATCTTTATTCTAGAGCAGATATACTTGTTCCAGTTAATGGAGATGAATGGGATATTATAGAAGTTAAATCTAGTACAAGAGTTAAGGATGTTCATATATGGGATTTAGCTTTTCAAAAATTTGTCTATCAAAAATGTGGATTAAAAATAAGAAAATGTTTTCTTATGCATGTAAATAACAAATATGTAAGACAAGGTGATATAGATTCTGAAAAATTCTTTTCAAAAGAAGATGTTGGATTAAAAGTACGAGCAGAGATGAGAGGAATAGCTGACAGAGTAGAAAAAATGTTGAGAATTATTAAACTCGAAGATTATCCATCTGTAAAAATTGGACCTCAATGTACTTCCCCATACACTTGTGGGGTGGAAGAATGTTGGAAACACATTGGAAAAGAAAATGTTTTCCAATTGATGAGAGGAGGGCAAAAGTCATGGGAACTTTATGACAAAGGTATCATCTATCTAAAAGATATTGAAGACATCAAATTATCTAATAAACAAAAGATACAAGTAAAATGTTCTAAGGAAAATGAAATTTATATTGAGAAAAACAGAATAAAAAGTTTTCTTGATAAATTTGAAAAACCTATCTATTATATGGATTTTGAAACAATTAATCCAGCTATTCCATTATATGATAGTATGAGACCATATCAGCGAGTTCCATTTCAATTTTCTGTTCACATAGATGATGGAAACAAAATAGAACATAAAGGTTTTTTAGGAGATGGAAAAACAGATCCAAGAAAAGAATTTATCTCAGAACTTAAGAAAGTTTTAGGAGATAAAGGAAGTATTATTGTTTACAATGCTTCTTTTGAAAAAGGAGTTTTAGTAGAACTTTGCAAAGAGTTTCCAGAATATTCTGAATGGGTTAAAGATGTTCATTCCAGAATAATAGATCTTTATAATGTTTTCAAAAATATGTGGTATTATGATCCAAAACAAAATGGGAGTGCATCCATTAAATATGTTCTTCCAGCACTTACTGGAAAAGATTACTCTAACATGGAAATAGGAAATGGGGCAGAGGCTATTCTTGGATATCTTGAATTAGCAAAAAAACCAGAATTGAGAGATGCTTTATGGAAATATTGTGAAATGGATACAATTGCAATGAAATGGATTGTAGATAGGTTGAGAGAAGTTGTTGAATGAATTTATCAAAACAACAATATAAAAATAAGTAAAATATATATATATATATACTAAAAAATATTATCTTTAATTTTACAAATAATCAACACACAAACAACAACAAAATCCATAGAGGAATATAATAAATATCTTTTTCCATTAAGAACTTATCTTTTGTTACTACAAGACCTTTTTTAGATTTAAATTCATCCATAAACTTTACAAGACCTTTAGGCATATTTTTTTTTGAACTATTTTTAACTTCAATAGGCAACAATAATTTACCAACTTCAAAAATATAATCAACTTCAAATTTTTTGTGAAAGTATTTTGGAGAAAAATTTATATCTCTTTCAATACCTATCTTCTGCAGATGCCAACATAAAATATTTTCGTATCCAAAATCATCATTATCTCCAAAACTTAACGATCTTCTCATACCTTCTTCCCATATGTAAACTTTTTTAGGTGATTTCTCATTAAAAGAATTTTTCTTTGTGTATTGCTCACCAATGAAAAGCAAACCAGAACTTTGCAAATAACTTACATATAATCTTATCGTCTCTTTATCAACATCAAGTTTTTGAGAAAGTTTGTTGTAAGAAAATCTATTTCCTGTATGGCGACAAAGATATACAAATAATTTTTTCATAATTTCTGGGTTCTTGATATTAAATACAGAAACAACATCTCTAAATAAAAACAAATCAACATATTCTTCTCTCAAAATATTATACCATAAATCCTTATCATTAATAGAAAACCATTCAGGAAAACCACCAACTTTCAAATATTTGTTAAAATAATAGGTGATTTTATTTTTATCATATATCTCATCATAAAAATTAGAAATATTTTTTAAATTCTTAATATCATTTTTTTTAGGAACATCAATATTATTAAATTGAAGAAATTCTCTAAAAGTTAAAGGAAATATATTCAAAAATCTTATTCTACCTAACAAACTTTCATTTGCATCTTTATAAATTAAAGTTCTTGATGATCCTGAGATAATAAAACAAGATTTATATTTGTAGTCTATAAATCTTTTAAATTGATTTTGCCAATTTTTTAATTTTTGTATTTCATCTACAAAGATATAACATTTGTCTTCTTTTACTGAAAATCCAGTCAAAGATTCATATTCTTTTATTATCTCATTAATATCTTCTACTTCATAATTAAAATCATCAATCTTAATATATAATATCTTCTTAGGATCAATGTTTGTTTTTAGTAAATTATTTATTGTCTGAAATAGCAAAGTACTCTTCCCACTTCTTCTTATACCAGTTATTGCTAGAATTCTTTTATCTGTTATAGTAGATGATATTTTAGAAAGATATTCTTGCCTTATTTTACCAACAAATTTTTGTTTTACATACCCCAATCTAAACCAATGATTGCTTTGTTTTATGTATTCTTTTATATACATAGTCTTACTTATATCCATTTTATTTATAAATATTGTGATTTCATTTGCTAAAAATACATCTTTTTAGTGATTTCATTTGTCATTATTAATCTCTTTTAAAGCAAAACCACAATGCGTATCCTGCAATTGAGAATAACATAAAACCTACAATAACTGCCACCCAAATTGAATTAGAATCTTTTGAATCATTCTTTCTTTCTTCCATGAGTTCTTTGTATTCTCTTTGTGCTTCTTTTGCTCTCTCTGGATCTATTCTCATAAGAGTATTATGAATAACTTCTTTATCTTCTCCATCATAAGACAATATTATCTTTATATCATTTTGTTTTTCACTTTCACTTACAGAAACACCATAATCAATTACATTATTTCCTGAAGATATCTTTTTATTTAATGAATACTCAGATGTAACTTCTCCATCCCAAGATATAAGTTGTATTTCTCCATCTAAAACAATGTCTTTTTCGTAATAATTTGTAATATTTATCTTAATAGGAATAGTGCTTTCATCTTCACTTTCATAAACTAAGAAATCAAATTCACCCCAAGATGATTCAAGAAAATAATTTTCAAAATCAACTAATTTTTCATCTTCTATGTATTTTATAACAAATTCATTTCTGCTGAATGTTTCTGGAAGTGTAAGAGATATAACTCCTTTTTTTCCTTGTATTCTTGCAACAGAATATTCTTCTTCTGTATAATCACTTACAATTAATTTTCCATCAACTTCTCTATTCATAAGTATAGTAAAATAGATGGTATTTCCTTTTATAGGATATCCATGCATTTCTGTTTTTTCTATTCTTGAAAGAGATTGAATTATCTTTGCTTCATACTCTACTTCTCTGTAAAGCTTAAATAATCCTTTTTCACAATCAACAACTTCCACAGGATCAACTATTATTCTATAAGATGTCATGTCTTCTTCATAATAAGGATCATAAACTGCAAATGAAGGTTCTGTATAAGAAATATAACATTTCCTTTCATAAAAATTAAACTCATCTTCCCAATCTTCTGAAATATCTTCAACTGAAGGAATATTAAGTTCAAGTTCAATAGGATCTCTAAATTCAACTAAATATAAATCTTCTACAACTTGAGTACTAGGAAATTCTAAATCAATATATTTTCTTGGAAGAGCTAATTTTTCATCATAATAATTGTTACCCCATCCTTCAATTGTGAGAATATCGTATCCATCTTGTTTTTCTATGTTGTAATTGTCTATTTCTAAAGTAAATGTTTTTGCACTCACAAATGATGTTAATGTGAGTATTATTGTTAAGTAAAGTATTATTTTTTTCATAAAGTAAAATAAGAAAAATTCTTTAAAAGTGTTTTTTGTGATTATTCGGAAAGGTTACGGAATTAGTTTGTTTTATATTTTATTTATGCCTAGTAAATCAAATCTGATTATTTTTAGTTTGTACTTTTTGTTTTTTTCGAATTTAATATCTTCATTTAATGAAATATAAAAAGAACCACATTTATTTTTCAATTTATGAAAATTTCCAAATTTATGATTTTGGACTTTGCCAACATAAGTAAATTCCATCCCATTATCATCTAATTGAGGTTCAAATAATTGTATAAACAAATAAGGAGATTTTCCTTTTAATTTTCTTAAATCAATTGGATCTTCATCAAAGATTCTTATAGTAGTACCATCACACATTTCTCCAACCACCCAATAATTATAGGTCTTATTTTGATAACAAGCCCCAATTTCTACTTTTTTTATTTTTATTTTTATCATTTTATCTTTTTAGGAAATGCTGTTACAATATAACCATTTTCAGATATTACTACTTTTAATTTTTTTGGTACTCCTTTTACTAAAATATCATAAACTAATCCATTTCCATCTACACTTCCTATTTTGTCATATACTGTTTTCATTATAAATTCTGATACTTCCTTTTCAGATTTAAGCCCCCAAGATACAAAATCATCAGCATGTCTATTCATAATATGTTTCAACCCAGTTTCAAGATTACCTTTCTCAAGCCAGATTATTTTATTGTTCTTTTTTATTATTTTAATTACCTTATCTTTGTTATATCTTATTCCCAAATCTGAAAGTTCATCAAATAGTTTATTTTTGTTACTTATTACTTCACTTGTTTCTTTAGATGCTTTCTTAGCAACATCATCACTTTGCCCACCTACTCTACTAAGATCATCACTTTGCCCACCTACTCTAGCAATATCATCTCCTTGTCCAGATGCTTTCTTAGCAACATCACTTCCAAAATCTCCATACTTAGATGCTTTCTTAACAACACCTTTCTGATCAAAAACTCTGTCTGTAATTTCTTCAAAAGCATTATCAACGTATTCTAAGAGTTCGTCTTGTATTCTCTCTCCTAAAGAATTACTTACTTTTTTGGCATTAAGAATCTTTTTTATCTTAGCACTTTTAGATAATTTAGAGCCTTTTCCTATCTTCTTTCCAAGAGATTTTATTTGTCTGCTATTAAGGTTTCCAAGGATTTTAAGCATATCATCTTCTTTTCCATTTTTTAACAATAATCCTGTAATCTCCAATGCATCTTGATCCCATCCATTCTTTAGAACAATCTCTCCTACATCACTTTTAACAAGAACTTTAACAAAATCATCACCATATTTTTTAGAAATATGAAATATAGAAGACGAAACCTCTTTCAATACTTTCTCTCCTGCTTCTGAAATAATTTTTTTGGCTAATCTACTTCCAGTATATTTAATAACTTTAGCAAGTGCTTTGATTGTATCATCAGTCCAACTTGCAATAGAAGACAATTTTAATTTCTTTACTGTTTTTACAACACTTGAAACTAATCCTATATCTACTTTATTTAAGTATTTGAGTGCTTTTTTTACGACATCAACTGCTTTTAGAACTCCTCGTCCTATCTTAGTGACTTGCAATCCTGTTTTTAATGTTGCAGTTACTTGTGATACTCCAATCATTGCCATAGCAATTTGTTCTAATAAATAACCAGCAACATAATACTTAACATAAGCCTTAATAAAAACAGAATTTTCACATTCTCCTTTATAAAAAATATTAATATTTTCCCCATCTTCACTAAGACCATTAAGCATTTCTATAAATATTGATTCTATTTTAGAGAAAATACCATCAAATGCGTCCATAAATTTACTACAACTATAACCAGTTCTCACCTTTGCTGATTCAGGATTTTCATTTAAGAAGTTATGAAATTTAAGCAACTTCCAACCAGTTTGAACAATAAATGAAATTATTTCAACATCATCCTTAATACCTCCAACTGCACCTACAAGTATCCCAATTATTTTTCCTAATTTATTTGGATCATTACTTTTTGGATACATAATATCTGCAGGACTAAAAAAAATAAAATCAGAAGATATCATCCTTTCCTTAAGCCCAGGTATCTCAAAGAAACTTCCACATTGCTGCACACGTAATCTTATATTTGGCGTGTCATCTTCGACAAGTGGATTTGAATAGAATCTAAATTCCATTGCATTTTCATATCCATCTGCATCATCATCTGCATCTGGAAATTTAAGATAGCATCTTCCTGTATTCTTATTATAATCTTCCCAAGGATAACAACATGCACCTTTAGCACATATTAGATCAACACTATTATCGCATCCATTGTCTCTATCACAACAGTCACTATCATTAGTACAAAATCTATCATTTCTTTTGATATTAGTTTTCTCAACACATTTCCCTTCTAAAAAATCACAATTTTTAGAACTAGAGAAACATTCTTGTTTTGTATCTCCAACACATTTCCCAATATTACTTTCAACACAAGAATCTTTTTCTTGATTATAATAACTGCCTTTCTCACAACAAATAGATTTAGTAAAAGAAAATATCCCTTCACTCTCTCCCTTACTACAATAACTTCCTGCAAAACATTCATTATCTGAACTGCATTCACCTTCTCCTGATTTACATGCACATTCAACTTCTTTTTTTTGACTACAATAATCACTATCTCCGAGATATGCTAAAACACCACATTCAGTACACTTTCCTAATGAAGCATCCCATTCCTCACCTTCTTTACAACAATATCCACTATCAAAATAACCATCCCATGAACAATGAAGGCCCATGCCACATTCAGTATCTTCCTCACATCCTTTTTGATTTTCACCTATTCTAGAATCAACACATTCTCTATTTACTTTATCCCAACTTTCCCATTCATAACAACAAGCCCCTCCTTGTTCATACGCATTTGTATTAGTACATTTTAATCCAGGATTACATTGCCCATCATAATTGCAAAAAAATTCTCCTCTTTTTTTAAGTCCAATATCTTCTCCGATATTTTTTATTTCTTCATAATATTCACATACTTCATCAACTAATCCATCACCATCATCATCCACACCATTACATACTTCCATAACAAGAAAATTTTCTGGAGTTATAGCATTGCACCTATCTAATTCAGAATAAACACAACTTCCTAAGAGTTCACATTCTTCTTTATCACATAAATTAAACAATCCATCACCACATTTTTTACATTGTGCATTACATGCACCATCATCTACTACACCATCACAATCATCATCTTTTTTATTGCATGATTCACTTGCAGGAATACAATCTTCAGAACTACATCCAAAATCATATTCTCCATCGCAATTTGCATCTCCATTAATACAAAATCCAAAATTACAAGAATTAGTACTATTATCAACACCATTTTGATTATTAAAAATATTAGATAAGACACGTCTTTCATATACTTCAACAACACATTTTTCTTTTTTACTGTCCCACCATTTATCTTTAGGACAGCATGCTTTGTCGTCTACAAAAAAAGTATTATGGCCACTACAATATAATCCTTCAGAACATTGAGAATCTTCTCTACAATATTCTCCTTCCCCATATCCTGTGCAACCTGTTTCAGCACTCACACAAGGACATGAAACTGTACAAGTGTCTAATTGGCAATAAACACATTCTGCTTCTTGAATTGAATTACATTCTAATTCAAAACATCTACCATCTTCATAACATTTTTTTCCACAAATATCTTCTATAGCATCAACAACATTTATTGGAATAAAAGACATTATTATAAGACACAATAAAAACAATGATATTATCCTCTTTTTCATAAAAAAATTTATAAAAAAATTATTTAAAAGTCTTATTTGAAAAAAATCGGAAACATTACGCATGTATTTGTGTCACTACTTTAAAAATACATAGAAACCTTTAAAATTATTATAACAATTATAATGTACATGGTGTTAGAAGGAGTAATAAATCCACTTAAAGCAAAGAATCATGCTTGGGAAAATATTATCATGGGGTTCTTTTATTCTATTATAGGTGTTTTTGTAAGTTACTTTATTTTTCCACAATATGCAGGAATGATAATGGTTTTTTTAATGACACTTGCAGGCATGCCTGTTTTTTTTAGTATTATAAAAAATGAAGAAAAAATAGATATAAAAGAAAAAAATGAAAAAGGTAGATTTTATGAACACATAAAAGTGTTTAAATTTTTCATATACTTGTTTATTGGGTTTTGTAGTGGTTTAACATTAGTTTATGTTCTTCTTCCAAGTAATATTGTAAACAATATATTCTCAATACAACACAACACAATATTAGCAATATCAAACAGAGTTTCAGGTAGTTTTATAGACAAGACAGGAGCATTTGTTAATATATTTACAAATAATCTTAAAGTACTTATAACATGTATTGCATTTTCATTTATTTATGGTGCAGGAGCTTTATTTATTCTTGCATGGAATGCATCTGTTGTATCTGCTGCAATAGGAGGACTTATTAAATTTAGTTTAGATAAAGCAATAAATCCAACACTATTAACTTATCTAGGAATTACATTAAAATCCATTTTAAGATATTTTGCACATGGACTTCCAGAAATGCTTGCTTATTTTATTGCAATACTTGCAGGAGGAATTATTTCTTATTCTCTTATAAGCAGAGATTTATTTGGAAAACATAAAGATAAGATATTAATAGATGCAATATATTTAATATTATTGTCATTAGTTGTTTTACTTCTTGCTGCAATACTTGAAGTTTATGTAACCCCTATATTTTTCTGGTAAAAATATTCTTAAAAATAATATCGATAATAATAGTAGTAGTAATAATCTATTGTTAATCTTAAAATTAATCATAAACAACATATTGTTAAATATTATATCCCACTAAAGAAATAAACACCCAATCCAATTGTAAATATCCATAATCCATACAAAGTATGTTCTATTGTAACTAAAAGTAATGATTTAGATTTGTTATATGTGTATGCAAACATAAGTCCTCCAAATAATGTCAAAAAAATTGCAATTGGATTTCTAAAAACTATATGTAAGAATGAAAATAAAACTGTATTAACAGCAATTAGAACATACTTCTTTGGAAAAATTTTCTTATATCTTTTAAAGAAAAATAATCTATATAATAATTCTTGAGGATATGCTGAAAAGATAGGATATATTAATAATACCAATACCCACCACAATGGTGTTTCTGTAGGAAATATAAAAAAAGTTTCAGGAGAAACAATCCATGCAAATAATGTTAAAAAAGGAGCAAGTATTAAAAAACGTATAAAAATTTCAGGAAGAAAGGACTTTATATTTGTACAATTCCATAATTTACATTTTTTAAATTTTTTATCTTTCAGAAGAAAAAATAAGACAATTATTGTTGCAAATAAAAGAGGAGGAAACTTAGGAATATAAATATTGAAAAAATATTCAATAAAATAAAGTGAAGGTAAAAATACAAATAAAAAAATAAGTTCAAAAAATAGATATATTTTCTTATTCATTTAATTTCCTTTTATTCTCTTTTTTATAATTTTTTTATTTTGTATAAAAAATATATAAATTATAGGTAAAATTCCTACTGTATTTAATATAAAAATAAGTACAAACCACAAAAGATCATCATTTCTTCCTGCCTTCCATAATGCAATTCCTTTCCATATTATTGTCCAAATTATAAGTGGTATTAACAAAACAATTATTATGAAAGGAAGGTTAGGTAAATTATAAATCATTTTTCCTCCTTTAAAATTTCTATAAGTGCATCTAAATCAATATCAAATCCAGATACTGGCATTCCCAATTCAAAATTTTCTAAAACATAAGGACATAGTTCTCCTATAAAACCAAGATACTTTCCCTTTATTCTTATTTCAGCACTTCTTCCAGTAATAAAAAATCTATAATCTGTTTTAACAAATTCATAATCCTTTTCACTGAATCCTAAACATTCAAGAAGATAAACTATTACTTGTTTTATATGTGTAAAGTCTGCTGGATCATCTGCAATTAAACAACTCATTGCTAATCTATTTTCACAGAGTACATCACTCGGCTGGTGTCCTCTTACAACATAATTGATTTCAAATATTTTCTGAGGAAATTTTCTATTCCTATTGTTTACTAATGCTTTTAATGCTTCTGGCAATAACCATTCTCTAACCATATTAATATTCTGTTCAGCAGAATAACCTAACTTAATAAACTTAGATTCATCAACTTCATCTTCTTCCAAACGCATTTTCTGATGCTGTTCTTCAGTACTTGTCAATCCTAATGTAAATATCTCTTGAAAACCTAATCCTATCATAAGTTCAATAAGTTGTTTCTTTAATATATTGTCAAATGTTGTGCCTCCTGTTGTTGCAACAACAGGCTCGATTGGAGTTAAATTATTTACACCATAGCCTCTTAAAATATCATCAACAATATCTATATCATGCCAAATATCTGTTCTAATTGAGGGGACAGAAAATTCAATTGTATCTTTTCCAACTTTAGTTACATCATGCATCATCTTCTTTAAACAATCTGCACATTGTTTTGCATTAAAATCAGATCCAATTATTTTGTTAATATAATCGACTGAGATTTTTCTTTTTTCAGACTGTAATAAAGGAGTTTTTATCTTTCCTTTTTCTCCATGATCATATTGTAATTCCATTTCATAGATTTCTCCACCCATATCTTTCAACATACATACAATCATATTTAATGTATGAGATAATGCATTAAAATCATGTCCACTACATTCTATAAAAATATCTTTTGTTTGGGAGTTAACTCTTCCTGTTTTATTTGAATTTATAATGGGTGGCATAGAAAGGATATCTCCTTTGTCGTCTATAAAATAAGGAAATTTCTTCATTCCTTCTAAAAGATGAGCATATTTCTTTCCTGTTTCATGTTGTGAAAGTATCTGTAATCCATTCATCTCTCTGTCTGATTCAAGAGGTTGAAATTTTATATTTTTTGGATCATCTGCCTTAAAATAAATTGGAAGCTTAATGTGTTCCATAGGATAAATGCCAATTGCTGCTTTTTTCCTGTCCCTTCCATATGTTGCATGTAGTTTTTCCTGTACCCATATTATTTCTTCAATTTTTTCTTCATTAAGTTTAAGGTTTTTTACAATTGCACATGCTGTATAAGGTCTTACACATGAAACACTTTTATCTATTATCACTTTGTAATCTTTCAATGGTTTTTTAGCTGTATATTCTGGATTCCCCAAGCCAAGATAAGCTCTTATTGCTCTTGCAAGTCCTTGAGCAGATAAAAGATCTGGTCTTTCAGCAGTAATGTCAATCTTAAGATTATCTCCCTCGCATTCATCAATATCCATTCCCAAATCAAACAATATTTGTTCAAATTCTTTCATAGAAATTTTTTTACCAATGAGTTTTGTAAGTAATTTAAAATTAGTATCAAGTGTTGCCATCTTATTCCTCACCTCTCATAACTGCTTTATAATTTCTCAACCATTCTATATCGCACGTTGCTCCCAATAATTCTTTTAATTTTCCTCTTTTATGTAAGACCATTGCTAATCTCTCTACTCCTAATCCCCAAGCAATTACTGGTTTTGTAATTCCATATGGAGCAAGAGATTCTGGACGGAAAATTCCTGAATTGATTAGTTCCATCCATCTTTTATTTGTTTTATCATAATACATTGCTTCTAAAGATGGTTCTGTATAAGGATTATATGTTACTTTAAATTTAATATCATCAAGTCCTAATTTACTATAGAATTTTTTAATAACTCCCATCAAATGTCTTAATGTCAATCCATCTTGCATAATAAATCCCTCAACTTGATGGAATTCAGGCAAGTGTGTTGCATCAATTGTTTCATTTCTAAATGTTCTTCCTATGTAAAAATACTTTGCTTTTTCAAGTTTATTTATTCCTTTTTCTCCAAAATATCTGAAAGTTGTTGCAGTAGTATGTGTTCTCAAAACAAGTTGTTTTGCCATTTCTGGATTCCATTTGTAACCATATCCTTTTGAACCGGTTTTTCCACCTGTTTCATGAACTTCTTTTACTGCATCAGTTATCTTTTTTCCAGGAAGTTTTCCTTTATATGGGAGATAAAAAGTATCTTGTGCTTCTCTAGCTGGATGATCTTGTGGAATCCACATACTATCCATGCACCAAAAAGATGTCTCCACCCATGGTCCTTTCATTTCTTTAAATCCCATCTCTATAAATACATCCCTTAATAAATCAAGAATAGCATTTAGTGGGTGTTTTCTTCCACCATAAATTTTAGGCACATTAATTCCAACATCATAATGTCTAAATTCTTTTTCTTTGAATTTTTTATTTACAAGAATATCTTTTGTAAACGTTCCTAATTTATCAGATGATTTTATTTTATTTGCTTCTATATAATCTTTAATATGATTTCCTAATTCTGTTAGTGAAACATGTATCAATTTAACTTTATCTAACTTAACAATATTCTTTCTTTTTTTCAAATTTTCAAATGCAAATTTTTCTTCAGGTGAAAGCAACTCTTTTTGTAAAGGAAATTTTTTCTGTAGAAATTTTTCTTCAAGAGATTCTTTTTTGATAGTTTTTTTACCTGAATCAGTTATTGAAATTGTAAGTCCTTTCTTGTCTTTTTTTATATCAATATCTCCTTTCTTCTTCAATAAACCTATTGCAATATTTATTTCATTTTTATCGAGAAGTTTTTTAAAAAAATCAAGTGTTCGAGGTTCTTGTAAATTATCTAAAATTACTCTTTCAGGTAAAACACCATTTTGATATTTTTCTCCATTTTTATCCAACAAAATAAGTTCTTCTTCTTTTTCTGTCTTAGTTATAATATTTTTATTTTCCATCCATTGAACAGCCCTCATCACTTCAATTGATTTAAGATTTGAATCTTTTTCCAATTCTGCAAGAGGTGTGTTTTTCTTATCTATGCAAGGGATAACATCAATCTCAAGTGGATGTAGTTCATCAACAATATCTTTAATATCTTTTTTTGGTTTCATAATATTCCTCTTTTATTCTTTAAGTTTGATATTTAAAAAATCTAAAATTCCTTTTTCTAATCTTTCAGGTGCACCAGTTACAGGACATTGAGCATTTTTATTTTTTGGAAATGCCATAACTTCTCTAATGTCATGTATTCCCATCATCATAGCCACTAATCTATCAAATCCCATTCCCATGCCCCCATGAGTAGGTCCTCCGTATTTGTATGCTTCCAATAAGAATCCAAATGACTTTTCAGCATATTCTTTATCATATCCAATAAATTCAATTATCTTTTCCTGCATTTCAGGAATGTTATTTCTGATAGCTCCTGATGCAAGTTCAACTCCATTTAATACTAAATCCCAGAGATCTGCAATTATTTTTCCTGGTTTTTCTTTTAAGTGTTTATCAAAATTATTAATAAATTCTTTTTTAGGCATAACAAAAGGATTATGTGCTGCTTCCCATCTTTTTTCCTCTTCATTATATTCAAATAGAGGGTAATCTATAATCCATACAAAATTAAAATCACTTTTGTCATACAGTTCATAGACTTTTCCAATATGATTTCTTAACATCCCCATTAATTTTACAATAATTGGATCTCCACTAAGAATAAGAATCGTTCCATTTTTTATATTGTTAAATTCATCTACTATTGCTTTCTTTGAATCATCATTAAGAAATTTAGATATTCCATCTTCTAGATCATTTTCTTTTTTATGGACAAATGCAAGGCCTCTTCCATCATTCTCTATAACAAATTTTTCTAATTTCTTTATCTCTTTTTTAGAAAGTTCTTTTTCAAATGCAATTGCAACAGTGCTTTTGTTTTCTTCAAATATCTTAAATCCTGATTTTTTAACACATTCTGTTATGTTGTGAATATGTAATCCAAATCTAGTATCTGGTTTATCTGAACCATATCTAGATATACTTTCAGCATAAGTAAGTACTTCAAATTTATTTAGATCTTCTTTTATTGTTTTTTTGAAAACATCTTTAAGCATATCTTCGATAATTTCTCTTATCTCCCACGAATACATTAAATTCATTTCTAAATCAACTTGAATATGTTCTGGCTGTCTGTCTTGTCTTAAATCTTCATCTCTTAAACAAATTGCAAACTGATAATATCTATTTATTCCAGATATCATAAGTAATTGTTTCATTAATTGAGGAGATTGTGGAAGAGAGTAAAATTCTCCAGGATTTACTCTTGAGGGGACAACATAATCTCTTGCTCCTTCAGGAGTTGGTTTAAGAAGCATAGGTGTTGTGACTTCTGTAAAATCATTTTCATTAAGAAAATCTCTTATTGTTGCTCCAACTTTGTGTCTGAAATATAACCTATCAATCATCTCTGTTGTTCTTATGTCAATATATCTATATTTTAATCTCATATCTTCAAGAGCATTTTTATCAATAGGAAGTGTTTTAGAAAGATTGATTATTTCAATATTCTCTGCTTTTATTTCTATATCTCCAGTATCCATTTCAGGATTTTTACTCTGTCTTTCAACAACTTCTCCATTTACACGAATGCATGATTCTTTTTTCAGATTACTTATATCAACAACTTTTGAAAGAAGTTCTTTATCAACAACAATCTGTGTTACCCCATACATATCTCTTAAATCCATAAAGAAAAGTTCTCCATGTGAACGTATTTTTTTAATCCATCCAGCTAAAATAACTTTTTTTCCAATATCATTTGATCGCAATTCACCGCAATAATGAGTTTTCAATCTTTCTCTTTTAACCATTGTAAAAATAAGATACTTTACTTATTTTATAAATATTTTTAATTTTATACTTATTATTAATATTAGAATGTGTTTTTTTGTTATTATAAAGAATTTCTCGAGTATATTAAAGAATTATTAAAACCCCCGAACCATCTTTCGATAGTTCGGTGGGAAAAAGAGGTGATAGACTTAACTATCATACAGTAGTACAGTATTTAAAAGGATTTCTATAATATAGTATATACATTTAGTATTAGTAAATAGTGACAAAATATAAAATAAGAATAATTAAACTTCAATAACCATACCATCAAATGCAAATTTAATATTAAATTTTTGATATTCTTTTTCTTTTTTTAATAGTATATCATAACCTAATTTATTTAATTCATCTTCAGGAATGTGGGTTAAAATAATTTTTTTTGGTTTCCAGACGCTAAGTCTTTCTATCAACTGATTAAATGATATTTCTTCTTTTAATTCTGGTGAAAAATAACCTTGTTCAGTAATAAAAAGATCCAAATCACAATATTTGCCTTTTAAACCAATAGTATCACAAGGAGCATACATCACTTTTTTATTGTTTTTTTCTATTAAGTAAGCATAATGTGAAGAATTTCTTTCAGTATAAGCCTTAGGAGTTATAGTTATATCTTTTATTTTTATTTTTTCATTATTCTTAACTAAAATTAATTCTGCCATTTTTTTCTCATTTATGAAATAATTAATTGCAGGATAATTTTCTTTAAAATCAAAATATACTTTTTCAGGCATATATATTCTAATGGACTTATTGTTTTTATTTTTAATAAAATCAAAGTTGGCTTGTACTAACAATCTAAATCCAAAGGTATGATCTGGATGCCAATGAGTAATAAACAAATTATCAATATCTGTAATTTTTCTCCTATTTAAAGATTCAGAAATATCTTCAGGACAATCAATAAGTGTTTTGCTATCTTTGATATACAATGAAGCAAGACATCTTTTATAAGGTTCTCCTTTAGAACGTGCTTTATTACAAACTTCACAATTACAAGAAATTCTTGGTGTTGGAGTATTTCCCCCAGAGCCAACAATAATTATTTTCATAAAAATCTTAATTTTAAGCATAATATAAACTTTTTGTTGATTTTAGAATCTTAAATCATTTTTCTTTTCTTTTAGATCAATTAATGTGGGTCTTTGAGATACAAAAGGGACATAATCTTTATCAACAAGATTATCTATTATATTGCCAACTATTCCTTTAATTTTCTCTCTACTATATTTACTAGCATTAGAGCAATCCATAATAGCATTATAATCTGTCAAACAAGTTGTATAATTGCTATTATTTTTATATACAATAAAATCATCCAAATCCCTTACAAAAACGTTTATACCTATATCTAACAAAGAATTTACACAATCTTTCAATGAGTTACGTAATTTTGATATTTCTTTAGTGTCCACTTTTTTAACTAATTTTCCTAAAGTAATTCCCGAAATATAGTCATACATAACATACCTATAAATATTATTTGTAGCCTGCATTTCATTAGTTTTTATGATATTCGTAGCTTTTCCAGATAAACCAATCTTAGTTAAAATATCTTGATTATTATATATGTGATTTGCTAAAGGATATTTATCTTCGTGTAATTTTATTACTAAGTCATATGTTAAATCAACATTATTTGGTTTAACTCTAAATATTAAAGCATCATCTTCCCATTTTGGATTTTTAATTAATTCAACATCATATTTATTTAGATTAAATTCTTTTTTTGCATTTTTAAAATTCAATGAAACTCCGGAATGATTCTTTAAATAATTTTTAACACTCTTTTCAATAGAAAGTGAATGAGAAAATAAATCTTCTGAATTTGTTAAATCTTTTCTTACCCAAATAGTATTACACCTTAACTTATGTTTAAGTTTATAATTATTTGATTTGAGCAATTGATATTTTTTATTATGTTTCTTGATATTATGTTTGTATTCTTCTGTTACAATAATTCTAGGAGAATATTTTTTAAAATTTAAACCTTTTAAGACTTCAAAATCCATTCCTTCTGTGTCCACTAATAAAATAGAAAAATCTGAAGGAATATTATTTCTATCCAAAACTTTCTCTAAAGTTGACACTGGGACTAAGATTTTTTTATTAGACCTAGCATAATTAAACCAAGAATTATTATCTTTACATAATGTTGACAATAGTCCTTTATCTCCATCTTGCCCAATAAATAATTCACTTTTACCATTATAATTAGAACAAGCCAAATTTAGTGTTTTGACTAGTTCGAAATTTTTAAGATTTGATTTTAATTTTTTATAAATAAATGGGTTTGCTTCAATGCAAATAGCATTCCAACCTTTATTAATAAAATTGTAAGAATTAGAAAAAGTTATTCCATCATGTGCACCAACATCTACAATAATATTGGGAAAATCAGAAGTTATAATATTCTCCAATATTTTTGCTTCTCCATTCTGAGATAAATCATTTATCATGTGTTCTTTTGAAGAATTAATATTTAAAAGACTTTTCAACTAAAAATCGTAAATCTTTCGAATCAAGATATAAAAAAACAAAAATATTATTCTTTCTTATCAGAATCTTCCTCTTCAATAGGTTTTATTGTTGGAAAAAACACAATATCTCTTATAGATGCTGAATCTGTAAAAGAATAGCAATCATTCTGCACCTAAAAAATCAAAAATTCCCTAAAACGAAACAAAAGTTATAAATTTATTTTTTAAGAAACCTAAATCATTATCAATGGAACAAGTGACAAAATATAAAAAGTAAGCTTGTTTTTATACAATACATGTCAAAAATAGATAAAATATACAAAAACTACGATCATTTTTTTGAAAAATTTTGTGATCTTTATGGTATGTTAAATAGAAAATGTAATCATGATGTGTTAAAAACAAAGACAAAAATATTTAAAAAAAGTTTAGAGAATAATTTTTATAACTATATTGAATTAGCATATGGCTCAAAAGAAGAAAAATATACAAAAAGATTAAAAGAATATGATAAACTCTATTTTGATGTTAAGAATTTCTATAATATGATAAAATAAAATGTTTGAGTAAGTATTATGAAGAATTGTATGAGCTATTTTTTAGAAAAATATAAAGAAATCAAAAATTTATTGTGTCCTAAAAATCCATGATTTTTTAGAAGAAACAAAAATGGGATTAGTTAAAGTCCTTCGTGCATTTACACTTATTGGTTTCAAAACATTTATACTAAAAAAACAAGAAAGAATTTTATTTACCTTCATGGGTTGGATATCTATGTCCAAGATTTTTTCTATGTTTTAAATGTTCAATATGATTTATTTTTTCTTTTAAGAATTTATTTACACTTAATCTATTATTTTCTATCATTGTTGAAAAATGCTTTCCTCCTAAAAAGTGAGGCATTATAACATATGTTGCTCCTTGTTCATAAAGTCTTTCAGCTTCATCTATTTGATGAGAGACTACAGCTATAACACATTTCTTATTTACCTCTCTTATTTTATTTATAATTAGTAAGTTTGTATTTATTAATGGTATAGTTGAAATTACCATCTTTGTTTTATTAAAATTAATTTCATTTAGAAGTTCTAAATCATCTGCATCACCATATCTACAATCATAACCTTCTTTTGATAATTTTGTAATGATTTCAGGATTATAATCTATCAATAGAAATTTCTTTTTTATTTTTTTTATAGATTCTAAAACATCAAATCCTATTCTATTATATCCAAAAAGAATTATTTTGTAATCATTGTCTTTATGATATTTATGTTCATCAACTTTTTTTCCTCTTTTTTCAAAAATACGTAGATACTTTGAAAGTTTTGGATAAATTTTATTTGAATATATTATCATATATGTTGAACCAGCAAAAGTTATCAAACCAACAGCTGTCACAAGCGATAATATTTCTTGTGAAACATGACCTACTGAAACACCTAATGCTACGACTATTAAAGAAAATTCACTTATTTGTGCTACTGTTAAACCTGCTAGAAAACTATTTCTTTTTGTATATCCTAGTAAACCCATTAAAATCATAACAATTATTGGATTTCCAATTAATACAAAAAAAGAAAGTCCAAGAATAATCCAAATATTTTGTAGAATATTTGAAAAAATCATTTGCGAACCAAGCATAATGAAAAATAGTATCAAGAAAAAATCTCTTAAGGGTTTCATTTTTGAACTGATTTCAAAATGATATGGGGACATAGAAAGTGTTATTCCTGCAAGTAAAGCTCCTGCTTCAATTGAGAAATTAAGATAATAAAAAACAGAGGCTATAATAAAACACCAACTAATAGAAAATAAAAGTAAAAATTCCTGTGATTTAGCAATAACTTTAGTTAATTTTGGAAGAAGGTATATTGTTAGCAAAAATAAGATAAGTATCCCCCCTATTCCTTTTAAAATAGTCTCTATTGCTAATGATGATAATTCAGTTCCATTATTTAATGATGAAATTATTAATAAGATAAATATTGCAATAAAATCTTGGATAATTAGAAATCCTACTGATATTCTTCCATATAAAGATTCTAAATCTTTTTTATCAGAAAGTAATTTCATTATTATGATTGTACTGCTGAAAGCTAAAGCAATAGCAATATAAAGAGATGTTATTGTTGAAAATCCCAATAATTTTACTATTAAAAATCCTATAAATGTAGTAAATATTACTTGACCTAATCCTGTTATTAATGACACTTTGCCAACATCTTTGATTACTTTTGGATTAAGATTCAAACCCACAAAAAACAAAAGCAATGCAACTCCTATTTGAGAAAAAGCATTGAGAGTGTATGTTGAATCAATTATATTAAATATCACTGGACCTGCAATAATACCGCTTAAAATATAACCAATTATTACTGGTTGTTTTAGAAGTCTAATTATGCATGTAACAATAATTGTTATTGCTAAAATTTTACTCAATTCAACAAATATTTCTGGATTCATTTTATCATCTAATAGTCCTTTAGTAAATTTATAAGACTACTTGGAGTAACCACACCCACAACCTTATCATTGTTATCCAAAACAGGAATATATTCAAAACCTTGTTTCCAAATTAATTTAATAACTTTATTGATATGAGTATCTCGTCTAACAAATGATTTATGATTATTAATCATCTCTTTTGCTTTCTTATATAAAAATTCTCTTCTATAACCTCTGTTAAGAAATTTAACTAATGGTTCATATTTCACTTGTTGTAAAAAAAGTTTAATAATGTCATTATCACAGATTTCACCAACAAATTTTTTATCTTTAGTAACAACAATACATGCATTGATATGCTCTTTTTTTAGTTTTTTTAAAATTTTTTTCACATCATCATCAGGATATAGTAAAATTGGTTTAATCATTGCATCTTTTGCAACTAGTAATTCAATTTCTTCTTCCATTAACAAAGATTCTGCTTGCTCTTTTCTCAAACTAATTCCTCTCATTTTGCACCACCAATTTTTGAGGCCACAATATCGTACCATTTTATTAAATTAGTTAATTCTTTAATTTTTATAGAATAATACCTAACTCTGCCTTCTTGCCTAGTATTAAGAATTCCTAAATCATATAGTTTTTTTAGATGCTTTGAAGAATTAACTTCACTAATATTAAATTTTTCAGCAATTTCATGAACAGATAGTTCTTTTTTGATAAGTGCATGAATCATATCTCTCCTAACTTTTGATCCTAATGCTCTTGCTAATTTTTCATCTGGCATAAATTTTTTTAAAATATGTCATTATATAAATGTTTCCATATTGCGAAACAATGAAACATAAAATTCTTTACTTTGGTAAATTTTCTTAATGTTACAGAAATCAAATATTTCTAAAATGCCAAAAATTTGATTTTTAAACATATTACTTTGCTATTTTGTCAAACACAATTCGTTTCTCTCTCAAAATTTTTGTTTCAAAAAGACTTCACATAAACAAAATGTTAAACATTCCAAAAACCCACAACAAAAAATAAAAGAAAAATAATTATTCTTTCTTATCAGAATCCTCTTCAATAGGTTTCATTGTTGGAAAAAACACAATGTCTCTTATAGATGCTGAATCTGTTACAAACATAATCAACCTATCTATTCCAATTCCCAATCCACCCGTTGGAGGCATACCATATTCCATTGCTTCTACAAAATCCATATCGGTTGGATGTGCTTCATCATCTCCTGCATCTCTATTCTTTTCTTGTTCTTTGAAAAGATATTCTTGCATTATTGGATCATTCAACTCTGAATAAGCATTTCCAATTTCCATTCCACAAGAAAATGGTTCAAATCTTTCAATAAGTTCTGGATTTTTTCTATGGACTTTACATAAAGGAGTTGATTCTCTAGGATGATCTATTATAAATGTTGGTTGGATTAATTTATCTTCTGCTAATTCTTCAAATAATCCTTGAATTGCCCATCCTTTTGTAAATCCACATGGAAGCTCAATACCATGTTTTTTTACAAGTTCTTTCAATTCATCATCAGACATATTTTCAACATCTACTCCACCAATCTCTTTCAATGCTCCTACCATTGTCAATCTCTTCCAAGGTGGTGTGAAATCCAATTCCTTTCCTTGATAAGTGATTTTAGTTGTTCCATGTGTTTTCTTAAGAACATGAGCATAAATATTTTCTGTTAACTCCATCATATCATTGTAATCCATATATGTTCCATAACATTCCATCATTGTAAATTCTGGATTATGAGTTGTATCAATTCCCTCGTTCCGAAAGTTTTTACATAATGTATAAACTCTATCATATCCTCCAACAATTAATCTTTTCAAATATAATTCTGGAGAAATTGAAAGATACAAATCCATATCAAGTTCATTATGATGTGTTATAAAAGGTTTAGCTGCTCCTCCTCCATAAACTGGTTGAAGTGTTGGAATTTCAACTTCCATAAATCCTTTTGCATCGAGATATTCTCTAACAGCTGTAATTGCTTTTGAACGCAATTGAAATTTTTTCTTACTTTCTGGATTCATTATCAAATCAAGATGTCTTTTTCTGTATATTGTTTCTACATCTTTTAATCCATGGAATTTTTCTGGAAGTGGATGAAGTGATTTTGCCATCATTTCAAAATAACTTGCATCTATTGTAACTTCTCCAGTTCTTGTCTTAAATACAGTTCCTTTTACTGCAATAAAATCTCCAATATCAAATTTCTTTATCTTGTTGTAATTTTCAAGACTATCTTTAGCAAGATATATCTGTAATTTTCCAAATCCATCTTGAATATGTAAAAAAGCAATTTTCCCCATTTTTCTTAGGGACATGATTCTTCCTGCAATGGCATATTCATCCTTAGTCTTCTCTTCCTTGTCTAAACAATCATATTTCTTCAGTATTTCAACAGATGATGTATTTACTGGAAACTTATGCGGAAACGGTTCTATGTCTGCTTCTAATAATGCTTTTAGTTTTAACAGACGTTCTCTTACTAGATTGTTTTTACAAGAAGCTAATTTTACATCAATTAGCTTGATTCTTTGTTCTTTGTGTGCTACCATTGTAATTTTTCTTTATTTTGTTTAATTTATATATTTATCTATTAAATAAACGTAAGTTTTATATTTATAAGACAATATTTTTGTTTTATGACATTCAACGCTTTAAATTCAGTTTATATGGATAAAAATATAATAGAAAAATTGAACGAAGAATGGGATATTAAAAATCCTCAATATTTTTATGAGAACATATACAAAAATTGTGAAGCATCTGATTTTATAGAAGAAGAAATGATAGAATTTCTTCAAAAAAATCCAGGAACAAATCCAAAAAGTTCAGAATATATAAAAGAAAATGGGTTGGCTAATATGAAAAATTATTCAGAAGTATTTCCAATATATGTTGCCCAGATTAAATGTCTTTCATTTCCAATCGATTTTATAGGAAGGAAATTAACAAAAGAAATTAACAAAGAAAGTCAATTAATGTTAGCACAAAAATATCAATTGTTTGAAGTTTATGTTAAAAAAGATGTTGACAAGAAAAAATTCTTTTCATTAGGTACAAAAGTTTAATATGGGCCCGTAGGCTAATGGATAGACCCACCGGCTTCGGACCGGTTAATGGGGGTTCGAATCCCTCCGGGCTCATTTAATTAAAACAGGTGAGTTGAGTGTAGCGAAACTTGCCATTTTGCTTGGAGATTTCTTAAATCTCCAGTGGGAATCCCTCAGGCTCATTTATTATTTTTAGATTGAAATTCCCAAGTAGGTTTTAACCTGCTCATTTTGATTAAACTTTTTTGAAAAGTTTAGTGGGAATCCCTCAGGCTCATTTATCAGTTCTAAGTTAGGAGATTTGAGTTTTGAGATGGAAAACTTTATTAAAAACAGCATTCATAATCAAGAAAATGAGTCTGTAGCTCAGTCTGGCAGAGCATTTGGCTCTTAACCAAAGGGTCGGGGGTTCAAATCCCCTCAGATTCGTAACAAAGTGGAGAATATGGAGGTTTAAAATTCTGTTCACAGAATTTCTTTATCTCCAATCTCAAAAAAAATAATAAAATGAAACATACAAAAGACATATGGAAACTGGGATTTTTAGGATTTCTGGGATTTTTAGGACTCTTGGGAATTACAACAGAAAATAAAGGACTAATGGGATTCTTTGGATTCTTTGCATTTTTTGGATATTTTGGATTGAGAAAAAACAATTAACTATTCCAACTCTCTCTTCAATACCTTATGCATCTCATTAAGTTCTTTGAACTTTTCTTCATCTCCTGAATCTGTGTCTGGATGAAGTTTTTTAGAAAGTTGTTTGTATCTTTTATTTATCTCAGAAAGATCTTTGCAATCCTCTGAAAGAGAGAAAAATTCTCTTGCTTTTTTTCTTAATTTCTTAACATTCTCAATTTCTTTAAATCTTGCAACAAATTCCTGAATACTCTCCTCTCCTGAAACAACTTTTGAAACTTCTTTTTCAAGAACTTTCTGCACAACTTCAAGATTTTGAAAATATCTTTTCATTTTTGAACAACTAAGATGACAATGTTCATTATCAACATACCACCAAACATATGCTTGTTTTTCTGCAAGAGGATGTATATCTTCTGATATTTCCATCTCATCCATATTTACATTAATTTCCTTAAGAATATCCTTTATTTTATTCTCTGCTTTTTGCATTCTTCTTTGAAACATACTAATACTTTCATTAACATTAACTGAAACATTTCTTAATTTTATTATCATTTTGATTAGTGGAGTTGTTTTATTTATAAATTATATAGTTAAATTTTTTAAATAAACTAATTATCTTATTAATATGGTTGAATTAACTCCTGAAATGCAAGCACAGTTAGATGAACAGGCAAAACATTGTCCTTTTTGTAAAATGATTAGGGGAGAAATACCTACAAAAAATGTTTATGATGACCAGATAATGAGAGGAATATTAGATATAAATCCTTGGATACCAGGTCATGTACTTTTGTTGCCTAAAAAACATTTTCCAATAATGCCTTATCTTCCATCTAAACTTTTCAAGCATTTTTTTGGTATGATGCCACAAGTAATTGATGCTTTAAAAAAATCTATGCTAACTACTGGAGCAAATGTTTTTATTGCGAATGGAGGAGTTGCAGGTCAGCAAGCACAACATTTTATGGTGCATATTCTACCTCGTGAAAAAGGAGATAATATAAGTACATTATTTTCTTTTGATAAAACATTAACTAATACAGAAGATGCAAAATTTCAACAAGTAAATGCTATGCTTGCACAAAATCTCCCATTAATGATGAAAAATCATTTTTCTAGAAATCCTGCAAAATGGAGAACAGGACATTTTCTTTCTCCAGATTATATTCAAAATATTACAAAAGAACAACAAATTCTTTATCAAGATGAAAAAGCAACATGTGTTGTTGCAAAAAATCCAATGAGTTTAGGTCATGTTGAGATATATTCTAATGAAGAGGAAAAAGACATAGAAAAACTTTCTTTTGAATCTTCTGCTCACTTGTTTTTTGTAGCATCATTTTGTGCAACAGCTGTATTTGAAGGACTTGGAGCACAGGGATCAAATATTATCCTTAAATCAGGTTTTTCAGACGACAACAAAGGTAAGTTAGTAATACATATTCTTCCTCGTTTTCAAGATGATGGTTTAAAGGTTATTCCAAAAATTATGAGTAATAAACCCAATAATGACAAGATTGCATCTAAAATAAAAGATGCCATGTTTTTAGCAGAACATAATGCTAAAAAAATGGAAAAAACTACTCCAGCAAAACCTGAATTTATGGGAGAGATTAAAGGCATAAATTACGATGAAATAGGAAAAGAAAAGAAAAACAAAACTAGTAATGATAAACCTAAAAATCCTTTAGAAGAAATAGAATCATCAATAAATAGTTTATAATAAATTTTTATTAAAGAAAAAAGAAAAAAGAAGTACTTTAAATTAAGCTGCTTTCTTTTTGAATTCTGCTGCTTGATCTTTTGACATAATTTTACAAACAGTTGTACCACATTTTTTACATTTACCTTTTGCCATAAATGTGCCTCTTTTTGTTTTACTTAATTTAATGTCTTTCATGTCTCTTTTATCTTGACATTTCATACAGTGTCCTTTTAACATTTAAACTCACCTCGTATTTTATATTGTTTTTACTTAATTACGTTTAAATTGTTTAGTTTGTTTATAAATGTTACTTGTCACTACGTTTAAATCTAAGAAAAAAAGCAAAAAATACCACTCAAAAGAAATTAATAAAAAAAGATTAATTTTGTTCGTTTTCAAGCTCATTAATCAAATCTGTATAAGCTTTATCATATTCTTCCTCTGTAATTACACCTTTTTTTATTAAAAGATTTATCAAAGCTTCTATTTTGTCGTCTGTATGACAAAGTAAATCTTCTGCTGTAAAATTACATTCACATGAATCTTCTTCACAATTGCAATTATCATCTTCACAATTACATTCAGCACCACATTTTTCTTCACATTTACAATTTTCAATTATTTCACCACAAGCATTACATTTTTTTTCTTCCATTTTACCCTCCTATTTAATAACTCCTTTTTGCCAATCTTTAAGAATCATCCTACTCATTCTCAAAATATCTGGCTTTTTACCTTTCATAAATATTTTATTTTTAATTGCAATTTCAATAATTATCTCTTCTTTATCTTCTTGTTCTTCGACACCAAAGTGTTTTTCTATTACTCCTGGAAATTCCTGCATTAATTTCATGACAACTAAGTCTGGTTCTTTTGCATTATTAAAATCAATTGTTCCAATAAATGCATGTTTAATATCATCTTTTTCTTTGTAAGGAATAACTCCTGGTGTATCAATCATTTGTATCTTTCCAGTTACTTTTATTCTTTGGATTCCTTTTGTATACCCACTTATTATGCTTGTTCCAGCTGATTTTTTACCTTTTAATGCATTTATTAAAGATGATTTTCCAACATTAGGATATCCTAAAACTCCAACTTTAATTTTTTCAAGATTTAATTTAGCTTTTGTTGCTTCAGCCATAATTCTTTTTCTTAACATGTTTGTACCAAGATGTTCTTTTGCAGAAATAATTTCATTAGGTCTAAGATGTTTAATTTTCTTTTCAATCTCACCTCGATCAAGTAAATCACTTTTTGAAATAACATATATTAATGGTTTTTTTAGTTTTTTTACTTTTCTTTCTATTTCACTGTTTCTTGTCTCTTCAATGAGTCTTGCATCTAAAACAAGCAATATTACATCTGCTTTATTTATGACTTCATTTACAAGTTTCCAAAAATTCTTCATATTTCTAAAAACCTTTGTTTTATTAATAAATGTATTGAAATTATATTGCTTTGTGTGTTGAGCAATAATTATGTCATAGTTATAAACATACTACTAAGCACATAACTAAGAACATAATGCATTTTTTAATATACTATCCGCAGTTAGGTTTACACTTTTGTAGAAATAAGCATGTAGCAATAT
>CAYLKE010000002.1:0-85867 GCA_964384425.1 uncultured Methanosarcinales archaeon
GAAAATAGCATAAAATCATACTAAAATGAAGATAATAAGGACAATATTGAAAGAATGGGAAAAAAGAACTTTTCCAGTAATAAAAAAAAGAAACTTTGATATTGAAAAATATATTAATTCTAAATTAAACAAAATAGTTGTTCTAGCTGGTTTTAGAAGAGTTGGAAAAACATATTTGCTATTAGAAAAAATACAAAAACTATTATCTAAAAAAAATAGAAAAGATATTGTTTATATTAATTTTGAAGATGAGAGAATACCATTAAAAAAAGAATTTCTATCTGAACTTGTTCCAGAAATTATAAAAAATAATGGTAAAGTTCCAGAATTCATTTTTTTAGATGAAATTCAAAATTTCCCTAGTTGGAGTAAATGGCTTAGAAGAATTTATGACTTATATCCAAAAACAAAATTTTTTGTTACTGGATCATCTTCTAAAATGAGTTTTAACAAAATACCTACTGAACTTAGAGGCAGATATTTACTAAAAAAAGTATTTCCTTTATCATTTGAAGAATTTTTAAGATTTAAAGGATTTGATATAAAAGAATCAGAAAACAAATTAATTAATTTATTTGAAGAATATGTTTTTTATGGTGGTCTGCCAGAAATTGTTCTTTCTGAAAAACATGAAAAATTAGAAATAGCTAAATCATATTATTCCTCTGTTGTAAATAGAGATCTTATGGAAATATACTCAATAAAAAATAAAGAATCAATGAAAGCAATATTAAATTTACTATTGAACTCAACTAGCTATTCATATAATAAGTTATATAATTCATTGAAAAGTTTAAATTATAAGATTGGAAAAGATACATTGATTGATTATATTGGATATATAGAAGATTCTTTTTTTATGTTTAAAATACCTATATTTTCATACAAAATAAAAAACAGAATGCAATACCCAAAAAAGAATTATTTTATAGACAATATATTTATATCTAAAATATCAACTAATTTTTCTAAAAATTATGGAAGATTATATGAGAATTTAGTCGCTATAAATTTACTTAAGAAAGAAAAAGATATTTTTTATTGGAAAAATCAAAAAAATGAAGAAGTTGATTTTGTAATTGTTGAAAATAATAAAGTTAAAAAATTAATTCAAGTTTGTTATGATATAGAAAATCTAAATACTAGAAAACGAGAAATAAGGTCATTGATAAAAGCAAGTGAAGAACTTAAATGTAATGAACTTCTTGTTTTAACTAAAGAATATGAAGATGAATCAGAAGAAGAATGGTTTAATGTAAAAAGAAAGATAAAATTTATTCCTTTATGGAAATGGTGTTTAGATAAAAAGCTATAATATTATATAATATTAGAAATTTTTATTAATAAAAGAGATTCTTGATTACTTTATGGAAAATAAAAAGAATAAATTGCCAGAAATAAATAAAATCAGCGATTGGGAATGGAGAATAGAGAAACAAGGACAGATGAACGTCCCTCTGGTTATATTTGCATCAGAAAAACTTTTAGAAGGAATGAAAGGAGATAGAACATTAATCCAAGGGATGAATGTTGCTAGTTTACCTGGAGTGCAAAAACAAGCAATGATTATGCCAGACGGCCACGAGGGCTATGGATTTCCAATAGGTGGAGTTGCAGGACTTGATGTTGAGAAAGGAGGTATAAGTCCAGGTGGAGTAGGCTATGATATAAATTGCCTTCCTTCAGATACAAAGATATTGACAAAACATGGTTGTTATAAAAAAATATGTGATTTTGAGAAAGATTTTGTCGAGATAGAAAATACAAATCATAATTTTAAACTTAAAACTAAATTAATTAACCAACAAATTATTTCATTTGATTGGGATAATCAGGAATTATGTAATAAACCAATTTCTTTTTTCATGAAAAAACAACATAATGGAGAAATATACAAATTAACTTCAGAATTAGGTTACAATATTAAAGCAACAGCAGAACATCCTATTTTAACAAAAGAAGGCATGATACAGATTGACTCAATTGATTCAGCTTATGAAATAGCAATAAATCCTTTTGAAGGAGTTGAATATGAAGAGATTAAAAATGAAGAGATATTGATTAATGAAGAGGAATTTTTAGGACAACAAAAAAAGTTTCTAAAAGAAAAAGGATTGCTACCATTAACAACAAAAAATTCAAAACTCCCTTTATTGACTAAATTGTTTGGTTTTCTTTTAGGAGATGGCAATATTTATATTTCAAATGGAAAAGGATATGTTAATGCTTATGGAAGTATTGGGGATCTTGAAACAATAAAAAATGACTTAAAAGAATTAGGATGTAAATCATTAATTCATGTTAGGGAAAGAAAACATACAATAAAAGATCAATATAGTGAAAAGAAATTTAATTCAATTAATTGCGAATTACATTGTTCATCAACATCATTGGCAAATTTATTCTTTAAACTAGGATATCCAAAAGGAACAAAAACAAATACAGATTATTTAGTTCCAGAATGGATTATGAAATCACCTAATTGGATTAAAAGATTATTCTTAGCAGGACTATTTGGAGCAGAACTTACTACACCTAAAACAATAACTAAAACTTGTTTTTCATGTCCTGTTTTATCAATGAATAAGAATAAAAATCATTTAGAAAATGGAAGAGAATTTATGATTCAAATTATGAAATTATTGGAAGAATTAGATATCAAAGTTGATAAAATACAAGAAAGAAATGAGCACAAAAATAGGTTTGGTAAAACATGTAGATTAAGAATAAATATAAACTCAAGAACAGATAATCTAATTAAATTATGGTCTAAAATAGGATTTGAATATAATAAGAAAAGAGAATTAATATCTAAGATTGCAATTATGTATTTGAAGAAGAAAAAGATATTAAACAACAAAAGAATTAGTATTGCTAAACAAGTTAAAGAATACAAAAACAAAGGATTGAAATTAAAAGAAATACAAAAATTATTAGTATCAAAAATAACAAATAGCAGATTTATAGAAAGACACTATTATGAAAAAGCAAAACAGAGAATTCCACTTAATTTCATTTCTTTTGAAGAATATTTAAAAGAGAAAATAAAAGAATATGAAAAATATGGATTATTATTTGATAAGGTAAAAAGTGTTAAAACAGAGTCTTTTAATGACGAGGTTTATGATTTTACAATACCTAAAACACATAATTTTATTGCAAATAATGTAATTGTTTCAAATTGTGGTGTCCGACTATTAAAAACAAATCTTAAAGAAAATCAAGTAAGAGAAAATATTAGAGAAGTTCTTGTTTCATTATTCAAAAACGTCCCCTCTGGATTGGGGAGTTCTAATTTAAAAATATCTCTTGACGATCTTAATGAAGTTCTTGAAAAGGGAGCTGCATGGGCAGTGGAAAATGGATACGGCAACCAGAATGATTTAGATAATTGTGAAAGCAAGGGTTGTATGAAAGAAGCAGATTCATCTGTTATTTCACAAAGAGCAAAGGCAAGAGGAAGAAAACAACTAGGTAGTTTAGGAGCAGGAAATCATTTTTTAGAAGTACAAGTTGTAGATGAAGTTTATGACGAAGAAATTGCAAAAGCATTTGGATTAGAAAAAGGTTCTATAACAATTATGATTCATTGCGGAAGTCGTGGACTAGGGCATCAAGTTTGTTCAGATTATTTAAGAGAAATAGAAAATAAACTTCCTGAAATTGTTGCAAAAATTCCAGATAAGGAAATAGTTTATGCTCCATCACATCATCCTCTCTGCTCGAAATATTATTCAGCTATGGCCTCAGCAGCGAATTTTGCATGGTGTAATCGACATATGATAGGACATTATGTAAGGAAAGGAATGAAAGAAATATTTGCAGATTTCAAAGCAGACACATTGTATGATGTTGCACATAATATATGTAAGATAGAAGAGCATGAAATTAATGGAGAGAAAAAGAAACTTTATGTTCATAGAAAAGGTGCTACTAGAGCATTTGGACCAGGAAGAGAAGAACTAAATGAAAAATATAGAAAGACAGGACAACCTATTTTATTACCTGGATCAATGGGGACTGCAAGTTATGTTTTAGTTGGGACAAAAGAATCAGAGAATGTGAGTTTTGCATCCACTGCTCATGGAGCTGGAAGATGTATGTCTAGAAGAAAAGCAATGGATACATTTAAATCAAATGAAGTTGAAAGAGAACTTAATAAAAACAATATCTATGTTAAGTCAGCAAGTAAAAAAGGAATTGTTCAAGAAGCACCAGGAGTGTATAAAGATATTGATGAAGTTGCGAAAGTATCTGATAAGACTGGAATTGGGAAGTTAGTTGTTAGAGTTCGGCCTATTGGGGTTGTGAAGGGGTAAGATGAATAAAACTGAAAATAAAATCATTAGTATAGAAAAAATAGGAGAAATAATTCAAAAGCAAAGGAATAATGGGAAAACAATTGTCACTACAAATGGAGCTTTTGATTTGTTACATGCAGGACATATTGCTAGTCTTGAAAAAGCAAAAGAACAAGGAGATATTTTAGTTATTGGATTAAATAGTGATAGTTCTATTAAAAAATATAAATCTATTAATCGTCCAATAATACCTCAAGAATACAGAGCAAAAATACTTGCAGCATTAGAAATTGTAAATTATGTAGTTATTTTTGATGAAACAGATCCAATTAACTTTCTAAGTAAAGTAAAAACAGATGTTCATGTAAAATCTAAAACAGGATATAAGGGAATTGAAAAAAATGTTGTGGAAGAAAATGGTGGAAAGATTATTTTAATGGATGATATTCCAGGATTATCTACAACCAATATTATTAGCAAAATTATAGAAATACATGAAAAAGAAAATTGATTATGTTTTTTCTTTACACTAATATTTATAAATATTAATTCTCTTAATTAAAATTAAAATGACTAAAAAAATTGGTGTTATTGGAGATATTATATTAGATTCTTATTTGTATGGCGATATAAAAAGAATAAATCCTGAATCTCATGGACAACTAATAGATGTTCTTATTGATGAAAAAGGAAGTCCTATTGAAAAAAATGTTCTCGGAGGGGCTGCTAATGTTGCTAATAATATTGCAAGTATTGAAGGAAAAGTAAAACTTTATGGTATTGCAAATGAAAATGATGTTCCTGGAAAAGAATTAATAAAACTATGCTCAAATTCCAATATAGAATATTTTTTTGTAAATGATAATCGTCCTACAACTAAAAAAACAAGAATTATGTCAGATAAATATAACCAACAAATATTAAGAATGGATTATGAAGTAAAACATAGTATATCTAATAAATATGCAAATAAATTGATTGATGAAATAAAAAAAGAAAATATAAATTATCTTATTGTATCTGATTATGCAAAAGGAGTTATTACTGAATATTTTATGAATAAATTAAATAAGGAATTTAAAGGAAAGATTCTTGTTGATCCAAAACCAAAACACTGTAATTTTTACAATGGTGTTTATTTGCTTAAACCTAATCAAAATGAAACAAGAGATATATTAAGAATGAATAAAAAATTAAGTGAAAGTGAAGAATTGAATATTGGAAATCTTAAAGAGCATATAATAGATTTATATGGAATTGTTAATGCTGAAAATATTTTAGTGACAGCAGGCAAAAGTGGATCTATGTTATATGAGACAGAAAAAAGAAATATTGAGCATTACCCAACAGAAGCAAAGAATGTTTTTGATGTTTCTGGTGCAGGGGATACGTACATTGCAACAATTGCACATTGTTTAAATGAAGATTATTCTTTAGAAGAATCTGTTAAGATAGCAAATAAAGCAGCAGGAGTAGTTGTTGGGAAGGTTGGGACAGCAACTGTAGAAAAAGATGAGTTTGAAGGGATATTGAGAGAGAATAACTACTTAAAATAATTATTTCATTATTTTTTCTACTTCTTTAAAAACAGTATCAACAGATATTAAATTCATGCATCTTCCCTTATAAGGGCATTTTCTGAATTGTGCAAGATGTGTATTTACACAAGGTGAACAATTTAACGAACGAGACTTGTAAATAGAAATATTTCCCTTTCCGTAAGGTGCAAATCTTTCTGGAAGATTAGGACCAAATAATCCAATTGTTTTTGTTCCCATTGCTGCTGCTAAATGCATAGGTCCTGTATCACTGCTAATAAATAATTTAAATTTAGTCATTAGATATGAAAATTCTCCTAAAGATGTTTTTCCTGCAAAGTTTATTACATTTGATTTATTTTTTATTAAAGAAATTAAATCATTATTTACAGCATATTCTGATGGAGAGCCAGTTATCAAAACTTTTATGTTTTCATATTTGTTAGTTATTCTGTCAATGAGATTTGCAAAATTTTCTGCTTTCCATATCCTATGAGGAGATACTTTTCTAAGACCATAATGAATCCCGACTAAGAGGTTGTCAGAATATTGTTTTATTATGTTATCTACTTTATTTTTTTCATTATTTGTATAATTTAGAGGAATTAGTTTGTCTGGAACATGATTAATACCTAATGGTGAAAGTAATGAGCTAAAATTAATTGTAGAATGCTTTTTATCATCATAATTTATTTTATAATCATAAAGTATTCCTCGGAACATATTACTAAAACCAATTGATTTTTTTGATATTAAGAAGGCAAGTATTGCACTAATATTAAAATTAGGTTCTGTATCTATAACATAATCATAATGGAATAAATTAAAAAAAAGTAATGGTGAAAAAGTTATTATTTTGTTTATTCTTTCTGTTCTTTCAAAAACAGGACGACTGGAATCCATTGCTATTACATCAACTTGATATCCTTCTTGATTTAGTTTTTTTATTAAAGGCAGTGTTAGAATGGATTCTCCTAATGTCCATAGTCTGATGATTGCGACTTTTTTGTGTTTTGGTTTAATGAAATATTTTATAGTTTTTAAAATATAAACTATAATGATTAGTATAAAAAATACATATCTATCTATGAATCTTTTTGATTTTATTGTCATTTTGCTTGTTATTGGGAGTAAATTTATAAATGTTATTTAGATAATATAAAATAATATGAAGGAATAAAATGAATGATGAAAAAATAAAAAAAAAGGTAAGAGAACATTGGAATAAAAATCCAATGGATTATGATAAAATAAAAGCAAAATGTGGTTCTAAAAATTATTATAACCAAATAGAAAAACAATTTAGAAAAGTTTGTTATTTTGGACAAGATTCTAAAAAACCAATTTTTCATAAATTAATTCCTTATAAAAAACTTAAGGATAAAGAAGTATTAGTGATAGGATGTGGTGCAGGATCTATATCGAAAGAATTTGCAAAACAAGGAGCATCAATTACAGCCATAGACTTGACACCTATTGCTGTTAAAAACACCAAAAAACAATTAACTAATTATAAACTAAATGGGAAGGTATTGGAAGCTGATGCAGAAAATCTACCATTTAAAGACAATAGTTTTGATTTTGTTTGGTCGTGGGGAGTTATTCATCATACCCCGAATACTAAAAAAGCTGCTGATGAAATTTACAGGGTTTTAAAAAAAGATGGACAAGCAAGAATAATGATTTATCATAAAAACTCAATATTTTATTATTTTCTAGTACAATTTTGTAGAGGTATTTTGCAAGGCCAGTATTTAAAATGGAGTCCTCAAAAAATATTAAATAAATACACAGATCACTCTGATAAAGGAGGAACACCTTTAGGAAAAGCATATACAAAAAAACAATCAAAAAAATTATTTTCCAAATTTAAAAAAATAAAATTTAAAACTTATGGTGTGAAAGATGAAATCTTTTTTATTCCAGTAATAAAAAAAATTTTACATTCTTTACCCGATTTTATTCCTTCATTTTTTTTAGAAACATTAGGATTGGGATGGTATCTGTTTGTTAAGGTTAAAAAATGAATATTACAATTATAGGGACAGGATATGTTGGATTGATTACAGGCTCTATTTTTTCAGATAGAAGTAATACAGTTTATTGTGTAGATAGTAATCAAACTATTATTGAAAATTTAAATCAATGTAAACTGCACATATATGAACCTAGACTTAAAGAATTAATAATTAAAAATAAAGATAAAGGTTTATTTTTTACAACTAATCTTAATAAGGCAATTAAAAATTCAGATATTGTATTTATGTGTGTAGGAACACCTTCTGATGAAGATGGTTCATTTAATTTAAAATATATTAAATCTGTTGCAGAAGGAATTGGAGAAGTATTCAAAGAATGTAATGGATTTAAAATTGTTGTATGTAAAAGTACTGTTCCTCAAGGAACCCATAAAGTTGTTTCTGATATAATAAATAAAAAAAGTAAAGAAAATCATCAATTAGAATGGGAGTATGTTTCTAATCCTGAAACATTAGCAGAAGGAAGTGCAGTTTCAAATTTCTCTAGTCCAGATAGAATTATTATTGGAACAAATTCTTCAAAAGCTCTTGAAGTAATGAAACAACTTTACCATTCATTTGTTTTAAAAGATTCTGAAAATAGATTTAAAATTGGAAGTCCTGCTGATGCAGAATTAGCTAAACTTTATTCAAATACTGCTTTAGCTACAAGAATTGCAATGGTAAATGAATTTGCAAGAATAGCCGATCATACCGATGGTGCAGATATGGATACCATAAGAAGAATGCTTTGTTCAGATTCAAGAATAGGATATAAATTTATGTATCCGAGTCCAGGATATGGTGGAAGTTGTTTTCCAAAAGACATTTTAGGATTAGTTTCTCAATCTAAATTAAATGAATATCAACCTCTTTTACTAAATACTATTGATAAATCAAATGAATTACAAAAAGATTATATTGCAAGTAAGGTTTTATCCGTCTTAGGACCAGGAAAAAAAGTTGCAATATGGGGTTTAACTTTTAAACCCAATACTGATGATATGCGTGAATCTGCATCTATTAAAGTAATTAACAAATTATTAGAAAATGGATATAATATTTCAGTATATGATCCAAAAGACAATAAAGCAAAAGAAATTTTTAAAGATAAAATAATATTTCATAATCAAAAATACTCTGCAATTGAAAATACTGATGCAGTAATATTATTAACAGAATGGAGACAATTTGATTCACCAGATTTTAAACTAATGAAAGAAAAAATGAATGGAAATTATATATTTGATTTTAGAAATAGATGGTTACCTAAAATAGTTAATAGTTATAATTTTAATTATTATGGTGTTGGAAGAAATTATCCTTTAGAATAAATTAAGAAAAAATGAAAATATTAATATTTAAAATTGGAGCAATAGGAGATGTATTAATGACAACTCCATTTATTAGACAAGTTAGAAAAAATTATCCTAAAGCACAGATAGATTATTTAGTTGGAAAAACTGCTTCTCAAGTTTTAAAAGGAAATAAACATCTTAACAAAGTAATTAAATTTGATGAAAATATTTTTCACAAAAAGAAATTATTTTCTTTATTGAGATTAATAAGAGGTATTAGAAAAAAGAAATATGATGTTATATTTGTTCTAGATAAACATAAATTCTTTAACATTGCAGCAAAATTGTTTGGAATCCCTAAAAGAATTGGATTCGATAGATTGGGAAAAGAAGGAATTTGGTTAACAGATAAAGTTTATTATGGGGATATAAGGCATGAAGTATATTATTATTTAGACTTGTTGAAGAAATTAGGGAAAAGAATAAACAAAGAAGATAATAAATTGAAAGTTTCAATTAGTAATAAAGTATTATCTCAAACAAAAAAGAAATTTTCAAAAATACTAAAGAAAAAGTTTATTGTGTTTATTAATAGTGGAGGAGATAATAAAGGAGAATCTTCCAATATTCGTAAACTACCAAATAATTTATTTAAAAAACTAATTAAATACTTATCTCAAAAAAATAATATTGTTTTTTTAGGAACAAAAAATGAAAAAAAATATTATGATCAATATATAACAAATAAAAAAATTATAAATCTTGCAGGAAAAACAAGCATAATTGAAAGTGTAATTTTAATGAAATATGCTAAAAGAATTTATACTACTGATTGTGGACCAATGCATATGGCTGCAACAGTAAATCAAAACATAACAACTTTGTTTGGTCCAACACATCCAAAAAGAAAAGCACCTTTTGTTAAAAATTTAAAAGTTATTTGGAAAGACAAAGATTTATACAATAATAATTATGAAGTTTATGGAGACCAAAAACACTATAAAAATCTAAAATTTTTTAGTAAAGTATCTATTAAGGATATTAAATAATGGAAAATAAAAAAATACTCTATGTTTTTGAATATTATGACCCTTTTATCATGGGGGGGGCTGAAATAAGTGGAAAAATACGAGTAGAAAAACTTTCTCAAAATAATAAAGTTATTGTTATGACTCCAAATTATAAAAAATTTAAATCAAGTATTGAAAAAAGAAATAATTATAATATTATAAGATTCCCTTCATTTAGATATTTTTTTTACAAAAATAGAAAAAAAACAACTCAAAAACTTAGACAAAAAAATAAATCTCTTTTTTCTTCAATTCTAATTATTTTTAATATAATTAGTGCTATAGAAATGAAATATTGGATTTGGAAAATAAATAAAAAGTATGGGGCGTTTGATATTTTGCATGGAAATAATATTGAATCTGACTTAGGAATTGCATTTTCTAACATAAAAGCAAAAAAAATTGCACATTTAAGAGATGCTATATTATTAACTCAATTTAGTAAATCCAATATCTTTCTTAAGTATATAAGAAGCAAATTAAGAAGAAAAATTGACAAATTTATTGCTATAAGTAAATTCATTAAAACTAAATATCACACTTTTCTTAATATTCCTGAAAATAAATTTGATATAATCTATAATGATGTGTCTAAAGAACAAATATGTGAATTAAATAAAAAACAAGCTAGAGAAAAATTAAATTTAGACTTAAATAAAAAATATGTTGTTTCTATTGGATCAATTACTAAAGAAAAAGGAATTGATTTTGTTGTTGAAAAATTAGCCCCTTATCTTCCAGATGTAATTTTTTTAATAATAGGTGGAGGATATTTAAAAGAGGAATTAGAAAAGAAAAAAACAAATAATGTTAAATTCTTAGGAAATATAAGTAATAAAGAAGTTAAATATTATTTTAAAGCAGCTGATATTTTCATTGTCCCCTCAAAATGGGAAGAACCATTAGGAAGAGTTTCATTAGAGGCACAAGCAAATAACACTTATACAATTACTTCTAAAAAAGGTGGATTACCTGAAACTATAAAGAACAATAAAACTGGAAAAGCTATTGAATTAAAAAGTTTTGAAAGAGCAATTAAAGATTATTTTAAAAAATAATTATTTCATCCATTTCTTATACCATAAATTAAACATTAATAATGATAAAAATAGATTAGCATAATTCTTTTTTCCTTTTTGATGCTTTTTCCAGCATTTTCTTATTATTTTCTTATTATAATAATCATAATCATTAAAATTAAATATTAATTCGTATGCAAATTCCTTTAATTCATTTCTAAAATATTCTGCAAAAGGAACAGAAAAACTTTGTTTCTTTCTGTATATTATGCTTTTTGGTAAGTATTTTTCAGCTAATTTTTTTAATAAGACTTTTGTTTGACCATGTTTTAATTTATATTTTTTTGGTATGTTGTTTGCAAATTCCACTAATTCATGATCTAAAAAAGGGAATCTTCCTTCTAAACTATTTGCCATACAACATATATCTTCCTTAAAAAGAAGATCATTAGGAATATATTCTTTTTGATCAAATACAAAAGCACCATATACTGATTTTTTCCTAAAATATTTCTTAAATTTATTGAAAATACTTCCTGAATCTATATTTAATTCTTTTTTATCAAAAAATGAAAATAATTTAGGATATAAACTCCAACAATATTCTTTTTCCCAAAATAATAAACTAGCTTTTTGCAATTTCTTATTAAACATTCCAAAAAATTTTAGTGTTATATAAATAGGAATTCTTACCAAAGAAGGCAAATATGTAATCAATCTCAACTTATTAAAATGATAATAGCGTGTATATCCACCAAATAATTCATCTCCTCCTGTTCCAGATAAACCAATAGTAACATTTTTTTTGGCAACCTTGGCAAGTAGATAAGTTGGAATAGTTGAAGCATCGGAAAATGGTTCGTCAAAATAATTATTAATCTTATTAATCCATTTTTTAATATCTTTTGCAGAAAATTTAATTTCGTGATGTTTTGTATTTAACATTTTAGAAACTTTTCTTGCATACTTTGATTCATCATATTTTGCTCTATCAAAACTAACAGAAAATGTTTCTAATTTTTTTATTTTCTTTCTCATAAAAGAAACAATTAAAGAACTATCAACGCCTCCAGAAAGAAAAGCTCCCACTGGTCTATCAGATATCATTCTTCTTTCAATACTTTTATTTAACTTTTTTGTTACAATATCAATTATTTCTTTTTCTTTTATTTTATTATTTAACTTGATATTAACATCCCAATATTTTTGATAATCCTTAATTTCTTTTTTCTTTAAATCATAAATTATGTAGTGCCCCGGTTTTAATTTCTTTACGTTTTTCAATATTGTTAAATTCAATGGAGTATATCCAAATAATAAATAATGATTCAGCGCTTCTTTACTTATTTCTTTTTTAACAATATTTAATTTAATTATGCATTTTAGTTCAGAAGCAAAAATAAATCTTTTATTTTCATGATAATAACATAATGGTTTCATACCTAATCTATCTCTTGCTAAAAATAATTCATTTTTCTTTTTATCATAAATACAAAAAGCAAATTGTCCATTAAATTTTTTTACACAATCAACGCCCCATTCTTTATATGCGTTAATAATAACTTCAGTATCAGTTTTAGTTTTGAATTTGTATCTCTTGTTTTTTAATTCATTCTTTATTTTTTGATAATTATATATCTCCCCATTAAATACAATAATTATATTGTTATTTATACTTTTCATTGGTTGTTTTCCAAAACTAGATAAATCAATAATAGATAATCTTTTATGTCCTAAAGTAACATTTTTATCAGAGAAATATCCTTCTTGATCTGGTCCTCTATGAGAAATAAATTTAATTATTTGTTTTATTAATTTTTTATCATTCCAGGTTATTCCACATATCCCACACATTTTAAATATTATCAAGGAAACATTAATAAATGTTACCGAATCATATAAAAATAAATTAATCTATATGATTTAATAAAAGAAAAAATATAATAAAAAATGATTCCATATAAAGATATCAAAGCAGTAGCATTTAGAGATTTTGAAATAAAAAATAATAGGTTATATAAGAAAATATATAGAATTCTTGCAAGTTATTTGGTTTTTATTTTTCAATTCTTTCCAATTACACCAAATATGGTTTCATTGAGTGCTATTATTGTAACTTTTTTAGGAGGATTTTTCTTTTTAAAATATAATATTTACTTATTTTTTGCAGGTGTTTTAATGCTTTATTTAGGTGAATTATTAGATCATGCAGATGGTAATTTAGCAAGAGTTACAAAAAAAACATCAAAAATAATTTCAGTATTATTGGATGATTATTTCCATGAAATACCTAGACAATTCATATTCTTTTTTATAGGTTTAGGAGGATATTTAATTTTTAATAAAATCATTTATCTTTATTTGGGATTTATAGTATTAGTTTTTCAATTATTAACTATGCATTTATCACAATTAAGAAGAGCTGTATTGGCAATGCAAGTAAACACTGGATTTTTTAATGAAGCAAACGATAATAATCCTTTTTCTCAATCTAAAATTAAAAAATTAGGCATGAAAATTGCTGTTTTTCCAATGAAAGAAAATAAATTAATATTACTTATTTCAGTTATTATTACATTTTTTGTTCCTAATTTCATATTTAATATTTTGTACTTTTACGCACCCTTTATATTTTTAAGGTTCTTTGCTTTTTTCTATGTTTCATATAAAGGAGTTCAATCTTTTGAGAAAAAAATTCAATAAAATGAAAATAATTGCTATACCTTTTGGTACTCATAAAGCACATCCTGTAAATCAAGAATGGTTTAAGTCAGTAGGAGTTACTAAATCAAAATCCTTTACTGGTTTTAATTCAAGAAAAATTGTAACAAAATACCCTTTTATTTCTCAGATTTTAGGATTCATTCATTCAATATTAATGCCCAAGGCAGATGTTTATTTATTAACTAGTGTAGCTTCAGTAATATCTGTTGTTTTAAATAAAAAATTATTTGGTAGTAAAATAATCACAGTTAATTCAGATACTTTTTACAAGGACCTAAAAAATGCAAGAGGAATTAGAAAATTATATATGAAATGGTTAGTGAAACACGTTGATGCGATTATTTCAACATCTAATATGATGAAAAACATATCATCAAAGTTTACAAATGTTCCCAATGAAGTAGTTTATCCTTTTTGTAATGTAGAAAAATTTGAAAAAAATAAATATAATGCAAATAGTATTAATATTTGTTCTATTGGATTGGGAATAAGTACAAAAGGAACAGATATATTATACAAAGTATTTGATAATGTCAAGAGAAAAATTTCTAATTCTAAACTTTATGCTCTCGGAGATCTTATTTTTATTAAAAATATTAAAAAACCAAAAGATTGTATAAATCCAGGAGTTGTTGATCCATTAAAATATATATGTGATTCGGGTGTGTATGTAAATACATCTCGTCATGAATCTTTTGGTGTAAATATAATTGAAGCTATGTGTGCAGGATTACCAGTTATTGCTACTAAAAATTGTGGTGCTTCTGAATTAATTTCACCTCATTATCCTGAATTAATTACTTCATTAGATCCTATTGAAATATCTGAAAAAATAATTTCTCTTTTAAACAAAAAAGAAAAAAAGAAAAAAATAGGAAAACATCTTAAGAAAATAGGAAAAGAATTTACTAAAGAAAAAAGTATATCTGATTTTAAAAATACTTTTTATACATTACTGAAGAAAATAAAATGAAAAAAAGCAAACTTATTATTGTAGCCCCTCATCCAGATGATGAATGGATAGGATGTGGTTGTAGTATACAAAAAGCTGTAGATGAAGGAAGAAAAGTTAAAGTAATTCTTGTAACTGGAAGAGTAAAATCAAGGGTTGAATTGTCAAAAGAACTTGCTAAGAAATATGGATATGAATTATTATTTTTAGATGAAACAGAAAGAAATCTAAATGAAGAAAACATAATCAATATTATCAAAAAAGAGATTTCTATTAACGATACAGTACTTATTCCTTCTTATGATTCTCATCCAGATCATCAATTAATTAATATTATTGCTAAAGAAAACATAAAGAATAAAGAACTGTTTGAATATGGTATTTATAATAATTCTAAAAATATTTTTAAAAGAGCATTTAATAAAATAAAAAGTTTAATAACTAAAAAGGGATATACTAGTTTTTTCAAAGGAAGAGGAGTTAGTTTTTCTTATAAGGAAAAAGTAAAACAAAAACACATAAAAGAATTTGATGAATTTCCCAGAGCAGCTGATCTTTTAAGACCTGCAAAAACTAAATTAAATATTGTTTTTTTAACTAAAGATTATCATGTAAATACTGTTGATGCAGGATTTACAAGCATTTTAAATCTAGCTAAAAAACTAAAAGAAAAAGGACATTTTGTTACAATGATAAGTAATAAGAGTCATAAAGTTAATTATGGTTCTCCTGCAAATAAAATTTATGAGGTTTTTAAAGGAATTCCAATATATCGACCTTATGGCTTTAAATATTTGAATTTTAAAATTGGTCCTTTGAGTTTAAATTTTATAATTAATAGATTTATTGCTCCAGTATTGGGTTTAAGATATGTGCAAAAAAAACTTAAATTTAAATTTAATATCATACATGGATCCAGCTCTGCATCTTATTTGATAATACCTTCATTACTAGCTAAATTATTTTCTCAGAGAGCAAAAATATTTCATTCTATACGTTCTGAATCCCATTTTAGTTTGTGGGGATTGAAAACCTCATTTTTACTAAATTTTACACAAAAAACATTTGTTACCTTACAGAGTTTAATTAAAAAGATAATCAAAGATGGATGTAATCCTAAAAATCTTGAATTAATAAGATCATCAATTGATTTAAGCAAATTTAAAAGAATAAAAGAAAAACCTGAATCTCTTAGAAAAAAACATAATGTTGCTAAGGAAGACAAAGTTGTTTTATATTATGGAAAAGGAGGACATCTAAAAGGTGTTGATGTTTTATTAAAAGCAATTAATTTTATTCCTGAAAATGAAAAAGTTAAGTTTATTTTTTATCATCCAGTTATTTGGCTACCACATATTGTAAAATTATATGAAAAGCACAAGTACAAATATAAGATCTCTTTTAATATTGGTAAAATTAATGTTCCAGATTACTTAAACATGGCAGATATACAAGTTCTTCCATTTAAATCAATCCAAGGAACAGAAGGAAACCCTCTCTGTCTATTAGAGGGAATGAGTACAAAAACTCCAATCGTGACAACTGAATTAAATGATTTAAAAGAAATTGTTGAAAAGGATAAAGATGTTTTAATGGCCCAACCTGATAATCCAGAATCTTTAGCAAATGAAATAATGAGATTATTGAATGACAAAGAATTGCAAAAAATATTAATCTGTAATTCATATGAAAAATCAAAATCCTTTGATATAAATATCATCACAAAACAAATACATAGAAATTATTTAATATCTTTAAACAAATAATGTTTTTTAACTTTTCTTAATCTAAACATATCTTGTATTTGTAAAAAACTTAATACTGTAAATACAATTGCTTTTTCTATAAAATTCTTACCAACATATGCTCTCCAATTAGATAACGAATGTTTTATTATACTATGTTTTTTTAGTTTAAGTTTTTTCAATTTCACGTCTGTTATTAGATTATTTATGTTATGTTTTTTACAAAAACTCATTATTTTATTAAATCCATAATTTAATGGATTACTTACAAAAATAAATATCAAATCGTACTTTTTATAATCTTTTTTAATTTGTCTGTAATCTTTAATAACAATTTCATTATTTTCTTTAAGTTTATTAATTAAAAATTTAAGCATATGTGAATCAGAATAATTATATATCATAATTTTCTTATTTTTTAATGTATCAATTTCTTTTTTGATTTCACTTGTTTGATAATTTTCTTCGAGAACCTTTAATGTTGTTTCTTTTGCTTCTTTTTCCGTTTTTTTATAAAATTGCCAAAATTCAAAAAGAATATTTTTTTGTTTTTGATTTAATTTTCTAATTTTTATTAGTCTTTTCTTCCAATCTTTATGATTAATTCTTTTATAGAATGTTATTTTATCATGGTCAATCAATAATTCATAATTATTATTCCTAATAACTGTTTTTTTATATGGTTGACTGATGTATCTATTATCTATTCTGACTAATCTGTTATTTATGATTTCTTTATTTTCATCATTTTCAATTAAATTTTTCAATGATATTGCTATTTTATTTTTAATAGGACTTTCTAATTTAATATAATCAAAGATAGTTTCAAATACATCAAATAATCCCACTTGAGTATTAATAATCTTATTTTTTACTTTTGATAATTCTGAAGGTAATTTAATAAATAAATTAGAACCATAACAATCCTCACTTACATATATAGAATGATTTCTAGGATTCATTAACCATCCTAATCCATGTATTTTTCCATAATCAGTATATCCATGATCTGAAGAATTAATTATTATTGAATCTTCATACAAATTATTTTCTTTTAAATAAGTATATAATTTTTTAGTATATTCTTCTTGATCAGAATGTGGTGCTAAATGCACATAAACAAAATTGTTTCCTTTGTAATCAAATTTATTTTTCATCACAAAAAGAAAATAATTCCAAATATCTATATTTTTAGATTTGAATTCTTTTTTATCTTCTTCAATACTTAAAATGTCTTTATAAAAATTCATACCTTCTTTACAAAAAAATATTCCATTTAAAGTATAATTATTTTCTTTAAGTAGAGTTAAGTAATTTTGATGATTTCCAAATTGTTTAAGTGCTGCATGGGCATAATACAATTCATATGAAAATCTTCCTGAGAAAAATGAACTTGTTGACATAATAGTTGAGGTTGCTGATGCAATTGCATTTGTAAATAATATCCCTTCTGGAGCCATTTTCTTATACGTGGAAAGTTGTCCATAATTATCATTACCTGGAAATGCTCTATTTCCTTCATTTGCAATCCAAAATATGTTTTGTTTTTTCATTTTAACCCTATTTATTTCTTTTCAAAAACCATAACTAAATTTTGTCCAAATAACAAATTTTTAATTGGTAAGTTTATATGAATTAATGGTGTAACGCTTCTATTGAATGTTATTTTCTTAATTTTAAACAATTTTCTGACAAGCATTTTAATTTGCCAAGTAAAAGTAGGAGTAATATGTGGTTCAAACCAATCTCTATCTTTTCCATACAATTTACCTTGAAAACTAGGAAATTTTCCAGTAAATAAAAAGAATAACCTACTAAACCAATTTTGACTATTTGGTGTTGTAACAATTAATTTACCTTTTTCATTAAGCATATTATATGCATCAACAAATAATTTCTTGGAATTGTATATGTGTTCAATAACTTCTGTACAAATAACCATATCATATTTTTGTTTTATTTTAATTTCTTTATTCAAGTCAACCTTTAAACATTTAATATCAGAAGCACGATTAATAGAAGGATTAATATCTGTTGCAGTAATATCAAATCCTAGTTTATTTAATTTTAAAGGTACTCCACCATACCCACTACCCAAATCAATAATTTTTTTTGGTTTATAATATTTAACTAATTTAACAACTGTTTCATGAAGATACTTTGATGCTCTTCTGTATTTTCTAGATTCTTTCATTTTTCCACTTTATTTTTTAAAATATATATCAATCCTTTGTTATCAACACTTCTAGGATTGTTCTTTGCCCTTTCTAGATTAAAATTTAATGATAGTTCATTTAAGTCTTTTTCATCTATACCTAATTTTTCCAATTTAGTTTCAAGACGTATATTTTCCATAATCTGATTAACTTTTAAATTTATCTCTTTTACATTATTAACATTAAATATATCACATATTTCTTGTATAGTTTGCTTTACATATTCTACTCCTCTTTTATCTAAACAATCATCTTTTTGGACATTGTTATTATAGATTGCAAATTGTCCTAATATAAGTCCAACAGCATGTCCATGAGGAATTCCATGATTAGAAGTAAATGTATATGAAACTGCATGAGGTGCAGTAGTTTTTGTAATGTTGATTGCTTTTCCTGCTAAATTAGCAGCATTTAACATATTTTGCTTTGCTATAATGGAATCGCCATTTACTGCTTTATCAATACTTCCTAAGGTTAATATCATTGCTTTTTTTGCATAATTTTTAGATTCTTCTGTTGAATTTATAGACCAATATGATTCAACAGCTTGACATAATGCATCCATCCCACTAGATGCTGCAACAGATTTAGGAAGATTTTTTGTTAAATTTGAATCTAAAATACAATAATCTGGTAATAAATAATTATGTGCAAGAGAATATTTTTTTTTATCTTTGTAAACAACAGCAAAATGAGTTGCCTCACTTCCTGACCCAAATGTTGTTGGAATTGCAATCAAAGGTTTTCCTTTTTCTAAGATTGGCATTTCTTTTTTCAAATAACTTTCTATTGAAGCAGAATTATGAGAAAATGTATTTATTGATTTTGCCATGTCTATAACACTTCCTCCACCAATTGCTACAATTATATCATATATTTTTTCATTAAAATGTTTTAATCCTTTTTTAATATCTTCAACTTTTACATTTGGAGAAAAATCATTAAAGAAAAAAGAATTATAATCTTGAAAATTATTTTCAATGTAATTTTTTGCTCCACACAGTTCAAATGATTTTTTACCTGTAACAAAAAAAATATTTTTGGCATAAAGATTCCCAATTATACAATTTAAATAATTAATACCAAAATACTCTCTTTGATTAGTCATCTTTACTTAAAAATTCCATAAATGCTTTTTTATTTTCAATAGGGGTAGTGGTTGGTCTTCCTAAATCTTTTCTTGCTCCTTTATTTACTTTAATTTCAAGTAATGCAGGACCTTCACATTCTTTAAGGATTTTTATTTTCTCTTTCAACTGAGATTCTGTTTCACAACTCATTATTTCTTTGTAATTACATCCTTGTGCAATTTTTTCAAAATCCATTGTTTCTGCAACTGTTGGTTGCCCTCCAACTGAATCATGAGCACAATTATTGAAAATAATGTGTTTAAAGTTTTTAGGTTCTAATGCTCCAGTAATTCCCATTGATCCCATATGCATTAATGCTGCTCCATCCCCATCAAAACAATATACTTGTTTATTTGGTTTTTGCAATGCAATTCCTAATGCAATGGATGAACTATGTCCCATTGACCCAACTGTTAAAAAATCATTTGCATGTCCTTGACTTTTTTCTTCTCTGTATTCAAATAATTCTCGAGAAGTTTTCCCAGTAGTTGAAACAATAACTGCATCTAATCCTATTTCATTTGCAACAATTTTTACTGCATCTTCTCTACTCATATCATATTGACAAATTGAATTAGCTTTTTCTGCTGAATATGATTCAAATAATCCTTTTCTTACAATTAAAGCATAAGGCTCATTTGTTTCTTTGATTTTACTTACTGCTGTATCAATTGTTTCTTTTGCTTTATCAATTTCATCAGATAATATTTCATATTTCATTCCAATTGCATCTAATAATCCAGTAGTAACCATTCCTTGTTTTTTATGTTGAGGTTCATCTTTTTTACCTGGTTCTCCCCTCCATCCAATTAAAAGTAACATTGGGATATTATATACTTCTTTATCTGTTAAAGAAATTAATGGATTCATACAATTTCCTTGTCCAGAATTTTGCATATAAACTATTCCTATTTTATTAGTTGCAAGATGATAACCTGCTGCTAATGCAATTGCATTTCCTTCATTTGCTGCAATTATGTTATTTTTCTCTTCAACATTATCTAATAAATAAGCACAAAAATCTTTTAGTAATGAGTCTGGAACACCCGTGTAAAAGTTTACTTCTTTTTCTTTTAGTTTTTTATAAAAATCTTTACAATTTATCATTTTTCTTTCCTCTATTTATTTCTCTGGTATTAACCTTAATATCTCCTTAATAGATAAGCAGTGTTCTCCTGCTTCATGACATCTTTCATTTGTTAAAATAGATTCAGCAGTTCTTACCATAGATGGATAAGCACTTCTAAGAAGATGGTTAGCGTAAATAACAACACTTATTCCTGCTTTATTTAATTCCTTTTCTGAAATATGTCCATATGCAGTTGGAACTGCAATCAATGGAATTTTATTTTCAAATTGATTATATCTTTTACAAAATTCCATTAGTTCTGCTGTATCTGAATCTTTACTATGAATCATTATTGCATCAGCTCCCGCATTGATGTATGAATTTGCTCTAATCAAAGCATCTTCAACACCTTTTTTTAAAATAAGACTTTCAATTCTAGCGATAACCATAAAATCATCAGTAATTTGTGCTTTTTTACCAAGGGTTATCTTTTGTGAAAAAGCTTGAACAGTATCTTGTGTTTGTTGAACATCTGTTCCAAAAAGGGAATTTTTCTTTGCCCCAATTTTATCCTCTATAATGACAGCAGAAACCCCCAATCTTTCTAATGTTTTAACCATAAAAGTAAAATGTTCTGGCAATCCTCCATTATCCCCATCAACAATTAATGGTTTAGTTGTTACTTCGAAAACTTCATTAATGGTATTAGTTCTAGATGAAAAATCAACACAACCAGTATCAGGTTTTCCTTTTGCAGTTGAATCTGTCAAACTACTTAGCCACATTGCGTCAAATTCTTTAATTTTAACACCATCATTTATTTTTGTAGTTTCAACAATTCTTCCTGTTAGCCCATTATGGACTTCTAAAACTCTAACAATATCTTTTAATTCAAGCAATCTTCTAAGTTTCTTTCTTCTTACTTCTGGAGTTGTTCCTTTGTCAACAACATGTTTAATTATTTTTGTAGATGAAATATCTGGTGTGTATTCTGGTTCAACTAATTCTCCATCCCATTCTTTTAATGTTTCGATAACTCTTTCTCTTGTCTTTTTCTGAACACCTTCTCTCCAATCTGTTCCATGAACAACATAATCTGGTTTTAATAATTTTAAGTTAGGAACATAATCTAATGTGTCTTGAGGAATTACACTTGTAACTCCTTTGATATTTTCAATAACTGCTTTTCTTTTTTCATAATCTAAAAAAGGAATTCTTTTGTAACTTGCAATTGCTTTATCTGTAAGAAGACCTATAGTTACATTACCTAACTTTCTAGCTTCTTTAATGATATTCAAATGGCCATGATGTATTATATCTCCACACATCCCAATATATACTTTTTTTGTCATTTTTTTTCACCACCTTTATGTATTTTAAATATTTTTTTGATTATGTTTTCTGTTGATAATTTTTCATAGAATTCTGGTTGTACAATCTTTGCATTAATTTCTTTTATATATTTTTTTCCAGGAATATTTTGCCAATTAGAACCATAAATAACTATAACTTCAGCATTAGGAAATTGATTTTTAATTTTTCTTAAATTTTCAGTAGGATCAAATTCATTTTGATTCATAACCATATCAACACACTGTAATGCAGATACAATGTTTTTTCTTTCTTTAAAATCAGCAATAGGTTCTTCTTTATATGTCTTTATTGCTTCATTTGTTAAAACCCCACATATATGAAAATCTCCTAATTCATTTGCTTTTTGCAATAATCTTAAATGTCCATAATGAAATAAATCTGCAGTAACAGATGAGTAAACTATTGTTTTAGTTTTAATTTTTTCAATATCAACTACTTCCCCTTCTTTTATACCAGAATTCTTTGGAATTGTAACACACAATTGCCCATTTGATTTATTTATCCATATTTGTTTTTTCATATATAACATCCCATTTACTATTAACACTAGTATTAACATTTTATTTATAAATATTATGTAAATATATAATATATCACAAAATAAATTAAAGTAATTTATTTACGTAATTAAGAACATCATCCAAAGTATTATCTTCACCTTCAGACTTAATCTTAACAGGCTTAACAATCTTATTTATTTTATCAAATATTTTCTCTTGCCTATATAAATCTTCAATAGGATGATCTTTTTTTCTAACAAATAGGATCTGAGGATCATTGTATAGGTAAAATGTTATTGTTGGTTTTGGAAAAAACCAAAATAAAAATCTCTTTAAAAACATAGGAACTTTATTTGTTAATAGTACGTCTGTTGTATATCTATCTGTTATAACAAAATCATGTGTTTTTCTTGCAGGAAATATTTTGAAAAAATATCTTAATAACAAATCAAATGCAAAAACAGGAGCAGCCAAAGTATGGATTATACTAAATTTTTTCCTTCCCTTGCCTTCTGCACCCAAACTTGTTTTTCCACCTATTTTTTTATACCTCTTACCAAAAAAATGAATAGGAAGAATATTATTTCTTCCCCTACCAGTATAAATTCTTTTTACTTTAAAATTATTTTTTTTAAGTACTTGTATGAAATTATTTGAAGTTGTTGTTTTACCACTTCCATCCATTCCTATGAATGCAATCAAAGGCTTACTTTTTCTAAACCAATTTAATTTCCATAATCCTCCAAAAAAATATAATCTGAATATCCAATACAATTTAAAGGGATAATTTTTAATAAAATAATTGTAAATATTTCTAGCCTCTTTCTCAATTAATTCATATCTATGTTTTTTAATATTGTTAATAACAAATATAGAATATTTTCTTCCAATTTTTTTATTTAATATCTTTTCAATATAATCCCAATTAATATTTTCTTTTTTTAATCTTTCAATATCATCTATGTAATCTTTTCTAAATCTTTTTTTATCTAAAATACTATGTAACAAAATAATTAATAATTCATCATTAAAAGAACTAACATAAAAAAAACCTATTTTTCTTTTATGTTTTAATATATTTTTTGAATCTAAATATCTTAAATTACTACCTGTTATCCCATCAACATGTATATGAAAAAACAATCTTTTCTTTTCTTTAACAAAAAATTTATGGTACCCTAAATGATTAGAAAATGGATTTATGGGAATTCTCTTAAAATTAAAATTCTCAAATATTTTCTTAATTTTAGCTACATCTTTTCTCTCCACACAGAGATCAATGTCTTTTCCATCATATATCTTGTTTTCTAATAAAAAGCCATAATTTCTAGAAATAACATATCTCACATTGTTTTTCTCAAAATTATCCAAAACTTTTTTAATCTCTTTTATGAATTCAATCATAACTATGTTAAAATAAGATTATTTAAAAGTTTAACTATTATAGGAAATAATAATGGACAAATATAAGAAAATATCTTGGGAATTTTTTACATCTTATTTACTGCAAGGACTCAGTGTTTTATTAGGTTTTTTGGCATTTCCTATTATTACAAGATATTTGACTGTTAAAGAATATGGTTTTTATTCTGTTCTTATTGTAACATTTACTTTAATAATTAGTAGTATTGATTTTGGACTTAAGAACTTTATTCAAAGAGATTTAACTTCCAAATCTGAAAAATATAAATTAAATAAAATGTCTATATTCAATACTTTTTTTTTAATCACTTCAGGTATTTACATCTTATTATTTGTAATATTTCAAATAATTAATTATATCTTTTTGTCTATTGATATGTATTTAGTTACATATTTTTTCTTTTCAATGATTTTTGCAAATTATTTTGGAATATTTAGTTTTTATCTAACATCTAGAATAGAATTAATAAAAAGTAAGATTCTAAATTTTTTAAATGCTGATTTATGGTTAATCATACTTATAGTATTTATTATATTTTCATCTAAATTAACAATAAAAAGTATTTTCATAATTAAACTGCTTGCATCAGTCCTAAGTTTGATTTTCATCATATTAATTATAAAAAATAAGAATAAAATATTCACATTTAAATTCAATAAAAAATATTTGGTTAAAGCATTAGAATACTCATTTCCTTTTGTTCCTATGTTAATATCACAATGGGTTATAACCGCTAGTGACAGATATTTAATAAAAATTTTTTCTAATAATACTCAACTAGGATATTACTCATACATATATACTCTTGTTGCTTTTATTTCAATTACTGGAAAACAGATATCTTCAATATTATTAACTTACATAATAGAAGCTAAAAATAAAAAAGATCATGCTAAAAGTAACTTTTTATTTAATGCGAACTTAAAGTATTCTTTGATGATAGTTATTCCTGGTATTTTGGGATTATTAATTTTAAGAAAAGAAATTGTTATATTATTATCAGGAACAAAATATTTACCAGCATTATACGTTTTACCAATACTTTTATTTTATCCCTTATTCAGAATAATCAACATAAATTTTCAAAGTATATTGATGATTCAAAACAAAACAAAATTGATTAGTAAAATCTATATTGTTGGCATGGTACTAAATATCATATTAAATTTTGTTCTTGTTCCTTTTTATGGAATTCTGGGGGCTTCTATTGCCACAATTACAACATATTTTTTGATGACGATAATGTTTTATTCTATATCAAAAAAATACTTTAAACCATTTTATCGCTTTAATTTTAAATTTTTACGTATTGAAAGAATAATATTTTCATCATTACTAATGGCAGCAGTGTTATTTTTTATAGAACCAACAACCCCTATAGCTAAAATATCAACAATATTTTTTGGAGCAGGAATTTATTTTTTTTTGTTATTAATAACAGGATTCTTTATCAAAGACGAATTGTCACTAATTAAAAATCTCATTAAATCACCTTTTTATTAAATGACATAAGAAAAGATAGAAGAATATTCAATAAATATAATAAAATAAGAATTAATAAAAAAAATTCTGGAAGTAAACAACCCCCACCATATAAACTCCCCATAACATAACATTCAACACCATCATCTTATCTTTTAAGAATATCATTGTAGGGGATTCTGCTTTGTCAGACATAAGAGTTAAATATACATACCTCATAAGTCCATAAAAGACAAATAAGAAAGATGCAGCAAGAAGATGAGCATTAACACTTAATCTGTTCTCTAAACACCATAGTAAATAAATTGTTAATGTAAGTCCTGCAGAAAACACCAACATCATCTTAAGAAAATCTAGATTATATTTCTTCAAGACTTCTCTTTTATGTTCATCATTTCTTACAAGTTCAGAATATCTTTTAGCTATTGTAATCATAATAGCTAATGTGAATGTGACTGCTAATATCCAAGGACTAATTCCAACATTTATTGCAAATATCCCTGCTAACACCCTTAACACATAACCTGTTGAAACAACAACCAAATCCAATATAACTTCATTTTTTAACCATAAACTATAAAATATATTTATAAAAATATACAATAAGATAATACTCCATACTAATTTATTAATAAAATAAGAAAAAACTATTGAAAAAACAAATAAAAACAAAATTAAAATATAACCTTGCCACATCTTAACCTTTCCAGAAGCCAATGGCCGCGTTCTTTTTTTAGGATGTTTTTTATCATATTCTACATCGATAAAATCATTAAAAACATAAACACCAGAACTAGTCAAACAAAAAACAGCAAATACAATCAAAGATAAGATAATTTTATCTTGAACAAATAAATTACCAGAAAAAACCAATCCGCCAAATACAAAGAAATTTTTAATCCATTGATGTGGACGCATTAGTTTTACAAAATCTTTAATTACCATTAACCTATTAATCATAATAATTTTTATAAATATTATTAAAAATAAACATAACTACTAGAAAATGGGTGATGGATGAAGGAGGTCAGATATGAAAAAAACATTAGCAATCACAGGAGGAGCTGGTTTCTTAGGATACCATCTTTGTAATCATTTAAAAAATAAATATAAAGAAATAAGAGTTATTGATAGACAAAAACTAAATCCAAATGAATATCCAAAAAATGTTAAATTTTACAACTTTGACATTAGAGATCACAAAGATCTTGTAAAGGCATTCGAAGGAGTGGATGAAATAATTCATGCCGCAGCTGCTCTTCCGTTATGGAAGAAAAAAGAGATTTATTCTGTAAATGTTAAAGGAACAAAAAGTGTTCTTGACGCTGCTATGAAAAATAAAATCAAAAGAATGGTTCTTATATCTTCAACAGCAGTTTATGGTGTTCCAGATAAACATCCACTTTATGAAAATGATAAATTAATTGGAGTAGGTCCTTATGGAATTACAAAAATTAAAAAAGAAAAACTTGCAGACAGATACAGAAAAAAAGGAATGTTTATCACAACAATTCGTCCAAAAACATTTATTGGAACAGGAAGACTAGGTGTTTTCCAAATTTTATATGATTGGGTAGAAAGTGGAACCAAAATACCTATAATTGGAAAAGGAAAAAATAGATATCAGTTATTGGAAGTAACTGATTTATGCGAAGCAATTTATTTATCATTAAAATCAAGAAACAAAAAAGCTAATGGGGTGTTTAACATTGGAGCAGATAACTTTGGAACTGTAAAACATGATGTAGGGGCATTATGTGAATATGCAAGCAATGGATCTCGAACATTATCATTTCCAGTTTGGATGGTTTTGCCAGTGTTAGAAGTTGCATGGTGGTTCAGAATGTCTCCTTTATACAAATGGGTTTATGGAACAGCATATAAAGATTCATTTGTATCAGTAGATAAAGCAAAGGAAATTCTTAAATGGAAACCTAAATATAGTAATGCAGAAGCTTTAATCAGATCATATGAATGGTATTTAGAACATAAAGACGAACTTAAGGGAGAAGAAGGAGTTACTCACAGAGTTGCTTGGAAACAAGGAATATTAGGAATAGCTAAGAAATTTTTGTAAAATGAATATTAAAAAAATAATAAAATTCAGTGAAAGAATATTTGATGTGTTTATGAAAGACTTTTCATCAATAGGAAGTATGGTTTTCTATGGGTTGGTTATGATTATGTTTTTTATATTAGAATTTTACAAAATAAGTTTATTTCTTTTGTTGAGTTTTATTTTATTGTCATCGATTACAATTATTATTAGATCAATTTATTTTAAAACTCGTCCTAATGTAATGAAACACAATTCATTCTTTGAAAGACTAGATGCTTCATCTTTTCCAAGTGTACATTCTGCAAGAATTATTGTATTGTTTTTAACATATTTATTTTTCTTTGAAATTAATTTATCTATTACAATAGTTTTAGGAGCAATAACATTATGTGTTCTGTATAGCAGAATCTATCTCAAAAAACATTATTTGATTGATGTGGTGTTTGGGGTTTTGAATGGATTTGTTGTGGGAGTTATTGTTAATTATTTGGTAGGGAAATTATTATGAAAAAGATAATGATTTTAGGTGGAGGTTTAAGTGGTTTAGCTGCTGCATTAAAATTAAAAAAAGCAAATAACAACTTAGATATAACTCTTCTTGAGAAAAAACCATTTTTTGGAGGATTAGCAGCATCATTCAAACATAAAGAATATGAAATACCTTACTTCTACCACCACATAATTGAAAGCAATCATCTTACAAAAGAATATTTAAAAAAATATGAGTTATTGAAAGGATGTAAATGGTCTCCTATAAAAATGGCTATTGGAAATAAAGGCAAGCTTTTCAATATTAACTCTATAAAAGGACTATTAACATATAATGGGCTTTCATTATGGGGGAAATTTAGATTTGGATTATTTGGATTATATGTGATATTTTTAATGAATCCTTCCAAATTAGATGGAAAATTAAATGCAGAAAAATGGCTATCAAAGTATGCTGGAAAAGAAGTAACTAAAAAAATCTTTTATAACTTACAAGCAAGAAATAAATTTAACATACCTCTAAGTGATATATCGGCGAAACAACTAGCAAATAGATTAAATGAAAAAGAAATTTATGATAAATTTACATATCCAAAAAAAGGATTAAATAAATTAATTGATGGAATGGTAAATGATGCTAAGAAATTAGGCATAAAAGTTCTTGATAATGTTAATATAAAAAAAATTAATCTAAAAACTAAGAAAATAGAATACAAAAAAATGAGAAAAAGAGAAAAAGAAAATTATGATATATTGATAAATACTATTCCTGTTCAGGAATTTTCAAAAATATCAAATCTTCCAACAGAATATAATAAAAAAATGAATTCTGTTAAATATTGTCCAGCAGTTGTTATAATATTTGGTACAGAAAAATTTCTGGATAAAAAACATTATTGGATAAATCTATTTAATGAACAACCCCACATAATAATGCAACATTCAATATTATGTGATAAATATCCTTGGAAAGTTAGTTGGATACTTAGATATGGGGGAAGTGAAGAAGATCTTGATAAGAGTGATAAACAGATAAAAGAAGAATATTTTAAATCTCTTAAAAAATATTTTCCTTCTGTAAAAATTAAATGGGCTAAAGTTTTTAGAGAGAAATATGGTGAACCAATTTATGATAAGAATTATTCTAAATATATGCCACACCATAGAACACCAGTCAAAGATTTGTATATGTCTGGAATACAAGTAACATATCCAAAAATTAGGAATATGAACATTGCATTGAAAAGTGGAGAAAATGTTGCAAAGATTGTGTTGAAAGATCTGAATAAATAAAATAATTTCAATAATTAAAATGAAAAATAGAAAAATAATTATCACTGGAGGAGCAGGAGAAGTTGGATTAAATCTCATAAACCTTATTAATAAGAAAAAATATCAGGTAATTGTTATTGATAAGAATAAACACAATATTAATATTGCAAAAAAGATATCTTCAAATATTGATTGTTATTGTTATGATCTTTCAAAAAAGGGAGAATGGGAAGATTTGTTCAAGAATGCGTATTGTGTTGTTCAATTGCAAGCCCAAATATCTTCATCTTACAAAAAACCTTACATAAAGAATAATATTCATTCAGTTAGAAATGTTGTGGAAGTATGTGAAAAAAATAAAATAAAGAATTTAATTCATTTGAGTTCTTCTGTTGTGATATCTGTTGCAAAAGATCATTACACCAATACAAAAAGAATAGGGGAAGAAATTGTTAAAAAAAGTAACGTCCCCCACATAATATTAAGGCCTTCGTTAATGTATGGTTGTTTTGATATAAAACATTTGGGATTTTTAAAAAAATTCTTTTTTTCACCAATATATCCTATTCCTGGAAGTGGCAAATATATCAGACAACCTTTATTTGTAGAAGACATGTGTAATGTTATTATTAATTCTATCGAAAAGAAAAAAGACAATAGTATTCATAATATTATTGGAAAAGAAAGAATCTATTTCATAAATCTTCTTAGATTATTAGCAAAGAAATTAAATAAAAAAATAATTTTTTTCCCTTTACCTTTACCAGCATTTAATATAATGTTAAAATTTTATAGTTCATTATTTTCAAAAAACCCATTGATACCAGAACAATTAACAGCATTAATGGCAGGAGACAGATTTCCAGTAAGTGATTGGGACAAAGTTTTTAATGTTGAGTATACTCCTTATAAAAAAGGTTTAAAAAAGATGATTGAATCTCCTTATTTTGAATATGGTAAAATGATGAAAAAAGATTAAAAATGTTTAATAAAAAAATAAAAAAAATATTGTTGGGAGTAATTATTTTAGCACTACTTTACTTAATATTTAATTTTGCACAATTAACACTTAGTTATAAGCATCTTCCTGGTCCTGTATATGGAGGAGATGTTTATAGAGATAGAGGTTTTATACAAAGTATTGTTGTTGGATTTGATGCACAGGATGATGGTTATTTTCTGAATCATGCACAGTATTATAATTGGGGTATGTCATTTGTTTTAGGTAATGTGATAAAATTATTTAACTTAAATATTGAACAATCTATGCTATGGTTTGCTTTTTTTATTTATTTGGGATGTATAACAATGTATTATTTTATTGGAAAAGAAGTTTTTGGAACAAGATTAAAAGCTAGCTTGGTTTCATTACTTGGAGCAATATGGTTTATTTATCCTTCAGTAAAATTTACTCAATCAGCCAATTTACTATTGTTAATTTCAATTTATTTTTTATTCAAATATATAAATACTAAAAAAGGAAAATATAATTACTATTCTGGTTCAATTATTGCTTTTTGTGGTTTGATATATGGGGCAACATATTTTCCTTATCTCTTTTTTTATGCCATTTGGAATTTAATTGAAGTAATTAAATTATTTAGAAAAGATTTGAAAGAAAAGATTAAATTATCTTATTCAAAGATTAAGAAGTATTTTGTTTATATCATACCTACAGCTATTGCAGGAATTATTCCATTTGTTATACATTATCTTCCTTTAATGTTAAGGTATGGATCACATAATCCAAATCCTGTCTATGAGTATGGAGATATTGCAATTGAAAATTATAATATTTTTTATGTTGCATTAAATGAATTAAAAAAATTTTTTAATGTATCTCATTGGGTTCTGTTCTGTTTAGGAATATTGGCATTATTAGGATTACTTTTATTTATGATAACAAAAGGGAATAAATCATCTTTTTTCAAAAAATATTATTTCTTAAATTTTATCCCTCAATTACACCATTATATCACAAAACCCTTAATGGGAAAATGGTTTTTTCCACATAAAATGGGAATAAAGCATTTTATTTTTCCAATATTTATTGTTAAATCTATAGATATATCAAAATTATTTAAAAAATACAAAAAAATGCCACAAATTTTATTCCTAATTATATTGGTACTTTCATTAATTTATATACCAATTAAAATAAATCAACATGAAAGTAGTAAATGGGTTAAATATGGTCAACAAATGGATCCATCCACACAGATGATTTATGATGTTGGAAATTACTTAAAAATTATAATAAATAATAATGAAACCATTTTAGCTAATGATGAAACATCTTTTGCATTGATGGCTTTATCAGGTAAAAAAGTTGTTATAAGTAGAAGAACTCATGCCAGTTATTATGTTGATATTGATAAAAGAATAGCTGACACAGCAATAATATTATATGGTAACAATAGTAAATTGAGAAAAGACTTGTTAAACAAATATAAGACCAATTATTTTTATGAAGATCAATTTTTACATTCTACACAAATGAATACTCGAGTTGAATTTTCTAATTATTTAAGTGAAAATGGCGTTAATTTTACAATAAAGAAAATACCTATTGATCCTGCAACAACAATTTATTATGGAACAGTTTACGAAAGAATAATAATTATGCCAAGGGAATTGAATGAAAATTTTATTAAAATGTTAAAACCAGTAAGACAATTTAAAATAAATTCACAAATTGCCTCAGTTCTTTACAGAATAAATAACTAATCTCTCTTCTCTCTCCAATCATCAATCGCTTTCCTCAATGCTTGGTCCCCTAAGACTGAACAATGTACTTTATTTGGAGGTAATCCTTCTAATCTTTCAAGAATATCTTTAGGAGTTATCTTATATGCTTCATCTACATTCATTCCTTTCACCATCTCAGACAAAACAGAAGTTGATGCAATCGCACTTGCACATCCAAATGTTCTCCATTTACACTCAATTATTTTATTATCTTTTACTCGAATCCACATCTCCATTACGTCTCCACAAACTGGACTTCCAGCTGTTCCTTTTCCATCATACTTGTAATGTTTAATATCTTCTTCAGACATGAAATTACGCGGATTAAAGAAATGATCTTTTACTTGTTCTGAATAAGTCCAAGGAATGTTATCTTTCTTTTTCTTATTAATATTTTTATCTTTCATCTTATATAAGTCCTAATCTTTCAACATCTTTCCATTTAAGTTTTATAATTTTTCCTGTTTCAATCTTCTGTAAAGTAACTTCTTTACTTAACTTCTTAACAACAACTTCATCTCCTTTATATTCTATCTTATCTCCTTTCTTGAATTTAGGAAGTTTAAACAACAATGATAAACGATATAAGTCCTTATCTTTCTTTTTAGTGTGAAGGGTATATGATTTCTTAATCATGCCCCCAATTTTCTTTTGCATTAATTTCCCCAGCTGAACAACAAACTTCTGATCATCAATATAAATATCATATCCTCCTCTTACTTTAATTGCCTTTGCAACATTTGCCCCACTTTCTAATATTAATTCCTTAATATTTTGAAATATAACTTTTGGGACGTTTCTAAGCTGAAGAATTCCTTCAAAATAATCCTTATGTCTTGAGATTACCTTTTTGTGTTTTATTTCACTAGTTTTATTATTTTCTTTCTTTAAACTATCTCTTTTAGAAGTCTTTCTGCATTTCTCACACAAATTCTTTTCAAATTTACCTTTCTTTCCACATTTCACACAAAAATCCATGATAATTGTTAATATAAGAACTTTAAAAATGTTTTTTTATTTTTGTTTAAAAAGGTTGCGTTTTAGAAACGCAACGTTTATAAATAAATTTTAATAAAACAAAATACAAACTATATCTGAAAAAATTTTAATATTACAAAATTCTTATATCTAAAAATCATTCATAAATACTTCAACTTGTTATTTTGATTTATTCCAATAATCTTTCGATATATCGAACAATTTCTCAAATAATCATCCATTATATCGAACAATTTAATTAATTTAAGTTAAAAATTACAACAATGTTATCAACAAAACTCCAATCAACATAATAGATGCTCCTAATAATCTCTTTTTCCAATCAACTTCTTTAAACAAGAAATGTCCCCATAAAACAGCTAAGATAATACTTACTCTTTTTATTGCACTTACATATATTGCAAGAGTGAAATGTAATGCAAACATATATGATATCCACATTGCTGCTCCAATAACACCCAATGGAAGAAGATGTCTTAATTCATGTCTGAACATCTCAACATGCTCATGTTTTCTTAAGAATATTAAAGGGATCATTATAATAACAATATATGCATTTATTGCAAATGCCCAAAATAAAGGAGAAGAATTTTCTATACCTACTTTATCAAATATTGTTGTAAATGCCCATAAAAAAGATACTAATAACATTGTTCTACTTGCTTTATTTCTAAACAAAGATTTTATAGGTTCTAATATTCCTTTTTTGTGTTTTGTTGCATTCAACATATATGAACCTATAACAATAAACTTAACACCCAACAAACCCCAAAAATTTGGAAATTCTCCTAATATTAAAGGAGATAAAAATAATAAAAATAAAGGAGTAAAAGCAACCATAGGTATAACTAATGAAAGTTCTCCTTCTTTCATAGATTTAAAAAAATAAATTGTTGCGAGAGTATTAAGAAATCCTCCACAAAATAATGCCAACCAAAACATCCCATTAAATGTTGGAAAATCAATAAAAAATAAAGGTATTAAAAGAAAAGGTAATGCAAATAAACGAGATGACCAACTTACAACATATTCATCAAGATAATGTAGAGATTCTTTGCTAAATACACCTCTTAATGAAGAGAGAAACGCTGTAAAAAATGCAAGTACATAGCCTATCATAAATTGAATAATAAATATTTTATTTAATAAATTATCGGTTTAAACTCCTAACAACCCCAATATATCGTCCCCATATTTCATTATCTTTGTGGGACCCAGTCCATGAATTTCTTTAAGTTCATCTTTTGAAGAAGGCATTTTTTGCGCTATATCAAGAATTGTTTTGTCATTAAATATAATATATGCTGGTGTGTTCATTTGCTGGCTTAAATCTCTTCTCCAATCTTTTAAACGTTGCATAACATCAAGCATTGTTATATTTGTAGATCTATTAAGTGCTTTATTTTTTCTTAATTTTATTTCAGGAGCTTTTATTTTCTGTTTTTTCTTTTTCAGTATATTTTGCATTTCATCTGTTATAAAGTAAGTTGGAGATTTTGTTGAATATGTTATATATAAATTATCTTTTGCTCTTGACATAGCAACATAAAATAATCTTTTTTCTTCCTCTTCTTTATCATATTCATCAACCTTAATAAGATCAACAACAGGATGCTCACTTGCTTTACATGGAAAATTCATTGCACTAGCACCTATTACAAAAACAACTTTTGCTTCTAATCCTTTTATTGCATGAACTGTTGCAAGAGTTACATCGTCTTTTGATGCCATCACACTTCTTCTAGTTTCATCAGAACGCACAATATGTTTTATATTATGTGCTTTTAAATAAACAGAAAGTTCATTTAATTGCTTATTTGTTCGAGCTAAAACAAATATTTCAGAACGAGGTATGTTTGTTGAGAGTATCTTTCCAACAATAAATTCAAATTCTTCATTTTCTGAATTAAATTTTAAGAGATGTGTATCTTTTTCTCCATCTCTTATTGATTCCAAATCATTTAATCCCAAAGATGATATGCTTTTGTTAATCAAATTAACAATATGTTTATTGGAACGATAATTTTTTGTTAGAGTCACAATTTCACAATCAGGATATTTATCTTCAAAATTCATTATATATCCTATATCTGATCCTCTCCAACCATAAATTGATTGTCTTGGATCTCCAACACAAAAAAGATTTTTTGAATTAAGTGTATCTAATAGTTTTATCTGTGTTGAATTTACATCTTGATATTCATCTACAAGAATATGTTCAAATTGAGGAATAGTTTCAGGATGTGTTTCAAATAATCTAAGAACATCTATTAATTGATCTGCAAAATCTCTTAATCCTTTTTCTTTCATATAATCTTCTATAAAATTACACACCCCATAAACGAGATTAACTGCACCAGCATGTTTTGAATCTTGCACAATAAAACTTTCTCTAGAAACAGGTTTATGTTTAAATTTAAGATAGTCTCTTATAAAAAAACAATCATTCATAAATATATTTGCAAGTTGATCTTGTGTTTTTGATTTTCTTTGGGCATAAGTAAAATAGATATTTATTGCTCTTCCCATATCAAGATTTATTGAATTAAGAGCTTTTTTTGTCATTATTATCTTATCCCTATAATTAATAACTTTCATTGTTCTATCATAAAGAAGATCATTATGTTTTCTCAACAATTTTTCACAGAATGAATTAAATGTTTCAACACGAACTTTTTCCATCCCATTCATTTCAGATATTCTTTTAAGCATCTCACTTCTTGCTTTTCTTGTAAATGTTATTGCTAATATTTTATTAGAGTCTACTGATCTGTATTTTGAAAGAAATTGTATTCTTTTTGTAAGGACTGTTGTTTTTCCACTTCCTGCTCCTGCAATACATAAAACCTTATCATTGCAAGATATTATTGCTTTCTTTTGTTCATCATTGTATTTCCCTAAGAAATGATCAAGTGCTTTGAAAAGTTCTCTATCTTTTTCAGTTATTTCTGTTTTTATTTCCTTACAACTAAATGCAAGTTTCTTTTTGTAATGTTGAGGATTAGATATTTCTTTTATTCCTTTGTTTGTGAGTTGTAATACTTTCAAGTATTTGTTATATGGTACTGAAATAAATCTTATTAATCCATTCATTAAAAGATTATCTACAAGATGCATAAGTTCATCTTGCTCATATGCCATACATCCAAATGAAGGCTTTTTATCTAAACTATTTCTTGTAATAGAAGAATTACTTTTATCTCCCCTAAGAAAATCAACTAAAAGCTTCTTTCCAACATTAAATGGAAGCTCATTTAATGCTTTTAATATATTAAGATAGTCTAACTCTTTTTTTTGCATAAATCTTGCAAATTGTCTCCCTTTAATAATATTTTTATAGTTAAGTTAATAAAACAAGCATATGTTCTCTAAAAAAGTTAAATTTATCTGAACAATTGTTAATTCCCATTAAAACACCATAATATTTCTTTCTCAATTCAAATGCTTTTTTTGATGTAAGTCCTTTCCCACATTTGTATGTTATTTTTTCATCTAATAATGTTCTTGGAGTCATTTTTACATCAGTTATATAGTATTTTTCTGGATTCTTAAAAACATAAGATCCTTTCTGTAATCCAAATATTGATGTAAGAACAAGATCGACATTATCTTTATTTTTTCTTAAAAATTTAATTGTGTCTTCAAATTCATCAAGTGTTTCTGTTGGAAATCCAAACATTATGAAAAGAGAATTTATTATGCCTGCGTCATGAGAATCTTTCAACACTTTTTCTATATCCCTTACAATTGTTCCTTTTCTCATCATATTTAAAACTCTTTGATTTCCTGATTCTACACCCCACATAACTATTCGCAATCCAGAATCTTTTAATTTTTGTAATGTTTCTTTATCCAATAAATGTATTGGTTTAAGTTGACAAGTCCATTTGACATGCAATGGGGCAATCATCTCAGCAATCTCTAGTAGTCGGGACTTACTTATCATATCATCTATAAAGAAAAAATGTTCTGCACCAGAAGAAACAATTGTTTTTCTTATATCTTCCAAATCATATTCAAAATATTTTTCATTGCTATGATGAGTACAGAAAGCACACTTCCTATAATAACAAGTGCTTGATGATTTTATTGGAATAACTGTTTTTGGAGTAAAATAATCTTCTAAAGGATATTGTTTAAAATCAAGAACTCTGTCCACATTTAATTTACTGCAAGGAATCTTTTTGTTATTTATATGATTAAGAAGTTCAACTTCATTTTTAAGATAATAATCTGCTTTTCTTGAAAGTGCTTCTGAAACTGCCTCTCCACCAACAATTGTTTCAATTCCTAATTTTTTTAATTCTTTTATTAAAGAATATGTATAAAACACTTGACTAGAATAAACTAAACTAAATGCCACAATATCTGGAGAATATTTTTTTATCTCATCCAATAAATTGTCAAACATTTCTGGTTTTTTGTTATTTAATATTAATTTATTATTTTTTGAATAACATTTTCTTGATAAAAATAAATACTTGTCCAGTTTATTCTCATATGCTTTGCTTATCTTTTTTACAGAAGAAAAATATTTTCCAAATTCTGAAAATTTAAGTTTATGGAATTTCAGATTAAGATCGAGTAAATTAATTTCATTTTTTATAGTTAAGTTATTTTCAAGAAAATTCTTTAGATTTGTTATTGAATAGGGCGGTGTTGCAGGAGTACAGAAAGGTGAATATATTAATAGTATTTTTTTCATAATTATCAACTACATATGTGATCCATCAATTGCACTTAAAAACAAAACCTTATCTCCTTTATCAGATGAATATGTTATTTCATAAGCTGGATAATACACTATTTCTGAAGATATAAATTTCACATTAAACCATGTCTTAATGAATATTTTTATATCACTTAATTTTATTTTATGTTTTATAATATCTCCTTCAACATCATCATTCTTAAGTTTATAATTTGTTGAGATTACTCTATTAATATTGCTGTCAAAAGATATATCTAATTCTGTGTCCCATTGATATGCATTGCTTTTCTTTCCACTATAAGATACAAGATTATTTTTCATAAGTTTGTTCAAGGTCTTGTTTACAAAATTAGATGTAAGTTTAAGTTTTTCAGATATTAATTTAGATGTTATTTTTTTATTGAATATGACTTGTTTAAGTATTATTATTTCATTTTCATTAAGTCCTAGTATTTGTTTAAGACCTTGATAAATCTTGTATTTGTTATCTGCAAATAATGTAAATTCTCCATCTACTCCATCAACAAAAATATCATAATCTTCATAATATTTTTTTCCAAAAAATGTTTTCTTTTCTTTTCTTACTTTTATTTTGTAAAATGGTTTAAGTAATAAATCAACAGATATTACTTTATCTGTATCTTTTCCAAAAAATAAAAATTGTTTTTTATGATTTTTATCAATAAGTTTATCTAAAAGATCATCTTTGATAACAATAGGAAAATGTTTTAATGTGTGTTTGTTTTTTGTTTTTGATAATGAATGTTTTTTTCTTATGTTTTTTGATTTTCTTTTTAATTCATATTTTTTAGTGTAATCTTTCATGATATCTTTTATCTGATCCCCTGTAAGTGTTTCATGTTTTGTATACAACCACCTGCATTTTATTTCACTAATATCATCATAAATGTCTGGTGAGAAGAATAAGAATTCTCCTGGTTTAAGTTTTGGCATCTTTGTTATTAAATCATCAATCTTATCTCCAGCTAATGATTTCATTGCTTGTTTTATTTTTTGTCTATCCTGATTTGTTGTTAATCTTCCAATAGCCCAAGTACTAAATTGTGAAAATGCTTTATAATCTATATCTCCTGGATTCTGAGTAGATACCATACACCCAACACCATATTTTCTTGCCTGTTTGTAGATGAGCTTTAGAATATCTTTTGTGATTGGTTTTACAGCACCCGCTGGAATATAATCTGCAATTTCATCAATATAAAAAAGCATCTGTAATGCTTTTGAAGGGTTTTTAAGCATCCATTGATATAACTGAAGAGCAAGCATTGAAAGAAAGAATTCTTTATCTCTTTTTGTTGAAAGACTATTAAGATATATGATAGAAATTTGAGGTGATTTTTTTCCTATTAATTCATCTATGTCTAAATGTTGTCCAAAATTAAACATAAGTTCTCTTTCTCCAAAAGTTAGATATTTTAACTTTTTTATCAGAGCTTTCAATTCATTCTTATTATCAAAAAATCCTTTTGAGTTTTCAACAAGATCTTCTGGAGGAGATGAAAGAGTATCAATTAAGTCATTAAAATTATCTATGCTGATATTGTTGTCATAAAGATATATTAAAGTATAATATAGTACTGCCTGTGCATGTTTTCCCTGATCTTGGTCTAATTTATATCCAATTAAAGCTGTTATTGAATTTGAGATTTGATTTATTATACTAACTAAATCTTCATAATCAATTCCTTTTTTTGGAAGTTTTAATGGGTTAATACACAGAGGAATTCCTTTTGAACTAGTTGGAGTGTAGATTCTTACTTTTATCTTCTTGAATTTTTCTTTTTCAGGAAGAGCAAGTGATGCAAGATCTCCTTGAGGATCAATTAGAATAGAAGGAATTTTGTTTAATATAGCTTCTTCAATAATTACCTTACTTAGAACTGTTTTTCCACTTCCACTACCTCCCAATGCAATAAAGTGTTTCTTTAATTGTTTTAATGGAAAGTTAAATTCTTTTTTATTATCTATATATTCACCTATTTTTGCTTTCATAAGTGTTTAGAATAATATTATTGTTTATATAATTTTACTTCATTTATAAATAAAAACCCATGAATAGTATAAATACTACTTAATAGTGATTAAATAGAGAAAAGTTTATATATTTACCAAATATAGAGATGCATATGAACAAAAAAACAACATTATCATTAATTGTAGCAGGTTTATTTAGTGTATTGCCTGCAAAAAATCAAAACATGTTATATTCTAAAGAAAAACCAAAAATTGTTGCTAAAAAAGAAGAAAGTAAAAAAGGAAATCTAGAAAAAAAGATTGAAGTTCCTAAAAGTTTTAACAAAGAATCTACAAAAGAAAATGTTATTGAAGCATATTCTGATTATCTAAAAAAATGGGAAGAATTACAACCTTATTTAATGTATGATTTAAACAAAGTAAAAAATTGGGGTGTTAAAGATAAGAAAAAAAGAAATTTATTAATAAAAAAAGATATGAATAAACTTAATTATATTTTCAATAAATTCCATAATATGTATGAAAAATGTGATGAAAACATATCTCTTATAGATGTAATAAATCATTATAAAAACAAAAAAGATACCCCTTATATGATAAAAACAATAAGAGATGAATTTTTACGTACAATAAAATTCAAAGAAACAATGAATTCACAATATGGTAAAATATATAGAGAGAAATATTCAGAAAGGGACCTTTTGCAAAAAATAAAGATCTTAATTGCAAAAAAAAGAGACAAGCAAATAACTGTTAAAGACAAGTCAGGTAATGAATATAAGACAGATATTGAATTTAAGGAATATAAAGATATAATATTGGATAATGGTGCATTTTTTTATCTTAAATCAAACACTACTAAAAAAGTAAAATCATTACTTCATCAAGAACTTTTTGGAAAAGATGATTGGGACTTTTATTATCCAAATCACACAGATTTCTTAAGAATGCATATGCCTTTAGTAGCTTACAATAAACAGAAAAAAGAATATGGATTGATTGCAGAAAAGTGTGCTACAGGCGATTTATATAAAAATAAATATTGTACTCCTAGAACACTTATCGCATTGGGTGCTAAAAAGAATATGAAAAATATAAAAGGAACAATTGTTCCTCATGATTATGATCTTGGAATAAAGAAATAACTCAATTAGATTATCTTGAAAAGTATCTCTTAAGCTTATGTCTTAATGTGTTTGGTGGATTTGATTTAATTAATCTACCATATTTATCTAATAACTTAAATTTATTTTTCTTAGAGGAAAAAATAGAGGAAAAAAATAACATATGTTCATAAGTTTGTTCATTAGTTGTTTGGAATGTTGAGTTTTTTGAATCTTCTGCAAATTCGGGGAAAGCCAACGAAAATCCGCAATTAGGAGGAAGTTCTTTAAATGTCATATACTGGGGATTATATTTTCCAGGATTATCTCCCGTACAAAAGGGAAGTATTATTTTGCCTTCTAAATTTAAGATTAAGTAGTTTGAATAAGCTGCACAACACTCCCCTACGTCACCCACCATATTTAATCTCAAAGGATTCTCTTTTGAACCATTTAAATAACTTCCAAATGCATTAATTAAGACAGAAGTTCCTTTCGTATTTATTTTGAAATCATTATATCCTGCATTATAAGACTTTTGGATAAGTTTTGAAAGATGTATGCCTTGATCAAAATCCAATAATGAAATTTGTTTTTCAGTTCCATGGCAAGGATACTTTTTTCCTTTAAGCAAAACATCTGAAATTAAATAACTCACCAAATCGTTTATTTGATCTGGATTTAATATATTTTTTTCTGATTTTTCATTCTCAGGTTTTCTACCCCAATATTTCCAATAAGTTTCATTTTCCATTTTGCCTTCAATATAGCACTATAACAAATAAGAATATAAAATTTATTGTGTTCCAGAATAAACTATTCCAGAATCTTTATAATACCTGGCATGATTTCAAAAATTTCTCCTTCTGCAATCATATTTTTTATCAACTTCTCAGCGTCTGGGACGGTTGATTGAGAAATAATATCGTCCATTGGAGCTCCATCTCCATTATCCAGTTTTCTTATAGTGTTTATTATATTTTCTATAGGAGCTTCAACATCATCTTTTTTTTCCTTATCTTCTTTAGAAATATCATTCTTTTTCTCTTCAATTGAATTAGGGGTTTCTTTATTTTTTGATTCTACTTCCTTCACACTTTCTGTATCAGAAACATCATACTTATATTTCTTATTCTCCTTTTTCTCTTTTTTCTTAACACCATAAATTTCAAGTTCTTTTTGCCTATATTTAACCCATTCAGAAGAATTTAGTTTTTTTATACCTCTTGGAATAATATATTTTTGATTATTAAAATATCCAAATGTTCCAAAAACACCTATACATGATCCAACAGATACACCATCAAGATTAGAATTATTGTAAATAACTTCTATATTGCCTGTTCCATCTTCTATTGTTATTTTCTGAATACCTATATTTACAACAATACCAATTACATTAACCCTATAAACTTCTTCTTCATTTATGATAAGTGCATCTGGTTCAGAGGATTCAGATTTTTTATATTCTGCATCATTCATCTGACTTATGCTTACTTTCACGTGTGAGTTTGCTTTGAAATCCATTATAATAATTTTATTGCGACCTTTCCAGGTAGCGAATGTCGTGCCTTACTATCCATTGAAGTATCAGCATCATATACATGTACCTTACATCCAAATTCATCTTCAATAAGTTTTGAAAAAAAGTTAAGATTTTCCATTTCTTGTTTTTTTGTGAATATTTCTTTTGGAAGTAATGAAGTATCTTTCATCACTCTAGATATTATTTTAATAACATCTTTTGAATTTTTCTTTATTTCATCATCTTTCATTGCATCTGCAATTATAATTTTATTGTCTCTTTTATCTATATGTTCCTTAATAATATTATAGAGTTTATATTTCCAATTTTCTGCAACATATAATTCAATACCATTGACTTTTTCTGTCTTAATCATCTTCATAATAGCTTTTACATCAGAACGAATAGTAGATATTTTGTCATGAAGTTCATGTAGACCTAATTTAATACTATCTTTACTTGCACTTGGCCATTGCATTTCATAAATACATTTTTCATTTGAATTATCTTCCATAGAATTCAATATCTCATTCATCTCCTCTGTAAGATGAGGAGCTACTGGATTAAGCAACACAATCAATTTTTTCAAAACATAATTAAATGTTTTTTTTGTTATTCCTAATTTTGATATTTCAATAAAATCATTTGTAAGTTTCATTATCTCACTTATTGCAAAATTAAATTTATAATTTTCATAATGTTTTGTTGCATTTATTATTGTTGAATTCAAACAAGATTTTAACAACATATCTCCATATCCTTCTTTATCAATTGATTTGTAATTCTTATCAATAAGATTTGCAAATTTATGTAAAAACCTAAAAATTCCTTCTACTCCTTTATCATTCCAATCCATTTCTTTTTCAGGCTGAGACGCAAACAATATGAATGTTCTTGCTGTATCCGCCCCATATTTGTCAAGTATTTCTTGAGGATCAACTGTGTTTCCTAAGGATTTAGACATTTTTGCTCCATCTTTTAATACCATTCCTAATGTCAACAATTTCTTAAAAGGTTCATCCAAATCCACTAATCCCATATCTCTCATTGCTTTTGTATAGAATCTTGAATACAATAAATGAAGAATTGCATGTTCAACTCCACCCACATAATAATCAACTGGCATAAATTTATCTGCTTTTTCTTTTGAAAATATCCTTTCATCATTGTCTTTATCTAAATATCTTAAGAAATACCAACTACTATCTACAAAAGTATCCATTGTGTCTGTTTCTCTACGAGCATCTGCCCCACACATTGGACATTTTACATTTACAAATGAAGAAGATGTTTCAAGTGGATTACCTTTTCCATCAAATGTTGCATCATCAGGAAGTTCCACAGGTAATTGTTCTTCTGGAACAGTCTGAGGCCCACATTTATCACAATATATTATAGGGATAGGTGTTCCCCAAAATCTTTGACGAGATATCAACCAATCTCTTAATCTGAAAGTAGTCTCTTTCTTTCCCCAATTATTTTTTTCAAGATAATCTTGTATTTTAGGAATAGCATCTCTATTATTCATTCCATCAAATTGTCCACTATTTACAAGTTCTCCATCATCTGAATAAGCTTCCTTAAGCTCATTGTTAAGAACTTCTTTTTTCTCGTCTGCAATTACAACTTTTATAGGAAGATTGTATTTTTTTGCAAATTCAAAATCTCTTTGATCATGTGAAGGGACAGCCATTACTGCTCCTGTTCCATAATCTGCTATTACATAATCGCCAACCCATAAAGGAAACTTTTCATTATTAACAGGATTAATAGCATAACGACCCAAGAAAACTCCTTTTTTCTCTCTGCTTTCCATTTGTCTTTCCAAAGGTGTCACTTTTGCTGCTTCTTTTACAAATTCTTTAACTTCCTCTTCTTGAGGTGTTCCTTTTGCTAATTCTAAAACATCATTTGATTCAGGAGCAAAAACAAGATAAGTTATACCATAAATAGTATCAACTCGGGTTGTGAATGTCTCAATTTCCTTATTCATTCCATCAATCTTAAACTTAATTATTGTCCCTTCAGATTTCCCTATCCAGTTTTTCTGCATAGTTCTAACCTTTTCAGGCCATTCTTCTAATTTATCAATATCTGCAAGTAATTCTTCTTGATAATTTTTTATTTTATAATACCATTGATCCAAGGGCTTCTGAATTACATCTCCACTACATCTCCAACATTTTCCATCGATAACTTGTTCATTTGCAAGAACAGTATTACATTTATCACACCAATTAATTAATCCTGCTTTTCTATATGCTAAACCTTTCTTAAACATCTGTATAAAAAACCATTGATTCCATTTGTAATATTGAGAATAACAAGTTGGCATAAATGTGTCCCAATCATAACTAAAACCCATCATCTTTAATTGTTCTACCATTGACTTCATACATTTCTCAGTCCATTGTTTTGGATGAGTCCCATGCTTGATAGCTGCATTTTCTGCAGGCATACCTAATGCATCAAAACCAATTGGATAAAACACATTGAATCCATTCAAACGCTTAAATCTAGCAACAACATCTCCCAATGAATAATTTCTTACATGCCCCATATGTAATTTTCCACTAGGATAAGAAAACATTTCAAGAGTATAGAATTTAGGTTTATCAGATTTCCAATCTGTCTTAAATGCCTTTTTCATAGCCCAATTATTTTGCCATTTTCTTCCTATTTCAGTTAAGTTTATATCCATTATAACACCTCAAGTATTGATTATTATTAAATTATTATAGAGTAGAGAACAAGTGTTTTTTATTATTTTCTATAATATAAGGATAAAATCACCAATAAAAGGCAAATAAAGTATAAAAAATTATTTTTTCACAGCATAATAAAGTAAATTATTTAAAAATAATTTTATTTATTTTTATCATAAGGTTCTTGATTGAAACTATTATAGAATTTATCTTTGTCCATTAAATCCTTATTTTTTAAATCTTCTTTTACTTTTTTCTTTATTAAATCATTTATTTCATTACATAAATTTTCTGGAATATCTCCACCATATAACATTTCATAAGATTTCATACCTGTTTTTTTAGGATTAAATTCAAATTTTTTTAATCCTGAAGATATTATTTTATCTCCTTCTTTATCGTAAGTAAATAAACTAGAAAATATATCTTTGTCCCAATTTATTTTTACAAGAGGTTTATCATAATTCTTTCTCCTATAAAGAGTAACATTCATCCCATCATTAGATTCATTTCCTATATTACCATAAATTCCAAAAACAGCATATTCTTCATCTGTTTCTAAATCAAATGCAGAGGGACCACTACTGATAAAACCATAATCTATAGATTCATCAAAATCAATCTTCATCATTTCATAAAAATTAGTATATATCATGTCATTTTTGAAATTTATTCTTTTTTCATTAACACATTCTACACCTGAAAAATAGGTTCTATTGTAAATTCTTCACTAAATAAATTTTGCCAAACATAAAAATCAACTTGTATTAAATCATTCTCTAAAAGATCATAAGGATTATGTTCAAGATGATTTTTAGTATTTATCAAAATCTCAAGATTTTCTTTAAATTCTTTAGAATCAATTATATTGCATAAATGTTTTTCAGTAACATTATATATCTTTTTCATTTTAAATATAAAAGAAATATTAAAATAAAATTATTTAGCTTTCTTTTCTGCAGGTGCTAATTTATTAATAATAGCGGTTGGTATTCCTGAATCAACCATTTTAGAACGGATTTTGGAATTATCTTTTCCTTGCATTTCTTTAAGAATTGCTTGTCCTTGTTTTTCAAACATAGCTCTTTTCTTTTCCATCTCTGCTTTTAATTTACTTCTTTCTTCACCTAATTTTATTTTCTCTTCTTCTGTTAATTCAGTTTTTTCTTCAGCTATTTCTTTATCAAATTTACCTTCATTAACTAATTTTATAGCTTCTCTTCCAGGAACACCTTCAACTAAGATTCCCATACTATCACATGTTCCCATAATTTCCTTACACTTATTTTTAAGATCTTTTCCAATAAGATCATCTTTTTTAGTTAATGCGATTTTAATAATTTGTTCAATAAGTAAATCTGCGACCTTCTCTGTAAGTGGATTTCCTGCTCCTGATTTTACTTCTGCTTCTTTTTTTATTAAAGCACTTGCAGGTGGAGTCCCTACCTTAATATCATATGTTTTATCATCATTAATTATAACTTTAACAGGAACTTGCATTCCTTTCATAGCAGCTGTTTTTTTATTAATATCAGAAACAACTTGTCCTATATTTACACCTGTAGGGCCTAATGCAGGTCCAAGTGGTGGAGCTGCTGTTGCTTTTCCACCTTCAATCAATACATCTACTGTTTGTGCCATTGTAAAGTAATGAGATTGTGTTTAATTTATAAAGGTTTTGGTAATCCATATAATATATCAAATAAGTAAATCAAAAACAGATATTTGATATGTTGGATGAATTAAATGTAAATCATGTTTATTTGAATCATCCTTTTTTGCATAAGTTATAAGTTTTTTATAGGTATCTTTTAATGATGCATCACATTCTTTAGTATTATTACATAATAAATATTTATCTGCAAGTCTTTTGAAAACATTATCTGTTATCTTAAGCCATTTTTCATCAAAGTTTTCTTTTTCTGCAATTTTTATTGCTTTTTTGTAATCATCACATCCTTCCAAAATATAAGAAACATCTTTTTGATCATTATATATTTCAAAATTGCATTCTCCTTTCATCCCTAATATCTCTTTTGAATGATTTCCTAAATCATAAGAAGTATCAAAAATATCAATTGCTTTTTTAAGTAAATATTTTTTTATTTTATCTCCACAATTACATAAATCATCAAGATTAAATTCACATAATTGTTTGATCTTATAACCTGTCATTGCTGTCCATTCTTTAGGTTTATATTTTTCAGATTCATTTCCTAAAACAAAATCATATGAACGCATAAGAAGATATAATGAAGAAAGAACATGGTTTCTGCTTGTTTCATGATTTATTTTTCCATAAACTTTCATAGCATTATTAGTCTTAAACAAGTCTTGTGTTATATGATTCCCAAAAGAATTGTAATTATCTAAGGTAGTAAGTTCGTCTGAATTTTCTTCAAGTAATGGGACATATCCTCTATTATGCAATATATCTATTACTTTTTTAGGAACATTTAATTTTAAACTATTCTTAATATAATTTGTTATCTTTTTTTCTATTCTTTCTTTTCTTAAATTATCTAATGTATTTTTTCTTTTCATTTTTGCCTCTTAAATTTTTGATTTTGCTTTTTTCTATTTCTATAATGACCTTTTTCTTTTTTATCAATTATATCTGAGATAATATTTGTACAATAAGTTTCATCTTTAAAGGAATCGATTTCTCTTAAAAGAGAATATTCAACACCACCACATTTATGATTTTCACAAAACTCAACAAATTCATCATTATAAAAATTCAAAAACATATCTAACTCCTCAACACTAGCTTTTCTTATTCTATAAGGATTTTCAATAACTCTTTTCATACCCACATCTAAATTCTGTATGCTTTTTTTCTTGAATTTTACTGCATTCCTTAAAGCCATTTTGTAATTATATATTGCTTTTTTAAAATTTCCAAGATTAAGGTATGATTCAGCAATTATTCTTGAAGAAAAATATTTGTCTATTCCTTCTACTCTTGCAATACTCATATGATCTATTGCTTTAATAAAAAAATTATCTATTGTTTTATAAGGTTCATCAGAAAATTCTTTTTTCTGTCTTCCACCATATCTTGCACAACAAAATTCAATATAAGATAAATCAGATGCCCAAATTTTTATTCTATAATTAAAATTATTCTTTACTTTTTTCTCTTCTTCAGCAATACTCTTTTCATTTCTTACACCATATTGTATAACTTGCTTAAAAGGATGAGAAAGCAAAAATAATTTGACTAATTTATCTCTATTTGAACGAGGACTTTCCAAAAAATCATAATCAGGACTTTTTAAAATGTCATAAAAACAATCACACATTCTTTTTACAGGATATTTCTTATGTTTATTATCCGGTATTTTAGCACCTATTATCCATAAATCATCATAAAGTTTAGAAATAAGATTTTTGTTGTTTATAAGATATTTTTCAGCAAAATTATCTACTGCTTTTTCAAGCTTTTCCCCATCATGTTCTGCTAATCCTTCCATATTGCCCCTTTTAAGTAGAAATACTCTTACCAATATAAATATTATTGGTAACAAATATTTATATATCAAGACAAGAAACAATATTATATGCTTTGGACAAAGAAATATATCCCAAAAAATAGTAAAGAAATTGTAGGTAATGATGCTAATATAAAAAAGATAATCAATTTTATCAGTAATTATAAAAAACAAAAAAAGAAAGCAGTTTTACTTTATGGGCCTTCTGGTGTTGGAAAAACTTGTTCAGCTTATGCTATTGCAGATGAATATGATACAGAATTATTAGAACTTAATTCATCAGATTTTAGAGATACAAATAAAATTAAACAGATAATTGGTGGAGCAGCTAATCAAATGTCTTTATTTTCAAAATCAAAAATAATATTTATAGATGAAATTGATGGATTTAGTGGAGTTAAAGATAGAGGAGGGATAACAGCACTTACACAGATAATGAAAAAAAGTTCTTTTCCAATAATACTTACTGCAGATGATCCATGGAATAAGAAGTTTTCATCATTAAGAAAACAATGTCTTATGATAGAAATGGGAAAATTAAATTATTCTGATATTTTTGGAGTAATAAAGAATATAGCAGATAAAGAAAATATAAAATATGATATTAATGCACTTAAAAAACTTGCAAGATATAGTGGAGGAGATTTAAGAGCAGCTATTGTTGATTTGCAATCATCTGTTCAAAATAATAAGTTTGAAAAAAAGAATCTTGATAAAATCAATTTTAGATATCCCAATGAAAAGATATTTGATGTTCTTGTGAGGTTATTTAAGACAACAGATGCAAAAGTTGCTTATGATTCATTAAGTAATCTAGATGATTTGAAAGATGTTGCATTATGGATAGAAGAAAACATTCCAAAAGAATATAAAAAACCAAAAGATATTTACAGAGCATTTGAAGCACTTGCATCATCTGATAGATTTTATGGAAGAATAAGAAAACAGCAATATTGGAGATATTTTGTTTATTATTTGATTATGATGAGTTCAGGTGTTGCACTTGCAAAAGATGAAAAATATCATGGGCTTACACAATATAAAAGAACAGAAAGACCTCTTAAAATATGGATGGCAAATATGAGAAATGCTGCCAAAAGATCAATAATTCAAAAATTAGCAGATACATTGTCTATATCAAAAAGAAAAACATATACTATATTAAATGAAATAAAATTCATATATCAACATGATAAAATATTTAAAGAAAAAATAAATGAATTACTTGAATTAGATAATAAAGAAATTGCTTGGTTAGAAAAAAAAAGTTAGATAATTTTATAATTTTTCAGTTATATATTTTCCAGATTCTTCATTTAAATAACATCTTACAAGATTATTATCTTTATAAAAAGATTCTTTTATTTGATTAACAATATTTTGAATATTTTTTGAAAAATTATTCTTTTTATGATTAATATTATAAACATTAGACTTATATATTACCATACCTTCAATATTGGAATCATATTTATTTTTTACCATACCCTTCACAACTTACAAGTAGTATATAAATTTTATGTTTATTTTCACTAAATAACATATAACTTTATATAGTATATATTAATATTATATTATAATATATATGATTAATGTGTTTAATAGTTTAAAACTATTTAGTTAAATTAATCATAATAAATAATAGGGGACGGTGATATAAATGCCATTTAATCCAGAATTAGACAAAAGATTATTTTCAGAATCTAAGGAATTTGAAAATACAAAAATAACAGTTTCTGTTCAACAATATAATGAAGGAGAAAAGAAACTGCAAATTTCAAGGCAAAACAAAAGACCTGCAAGTGATGATTGGACATTCGCAAAATTAGGAAGAATGACAAAAGAAGAAGCAGAAGCAGTCTTGCCAGCAATTAAAAAAGCAATAGAAAATATGTAATTGCTTTAGAAAAATTATTTTAATTTTTTATTATTTTTTTCCATTTATCTTTAATGCTTGTTGACAACTTTTAGAACTACAATAATAATCTTTTTCTATTCTTCCGTCTTTAATTTTGACAATTCTTCTACCTTTCTGTACAAATCTTTCATCATGAGTAATCATAATTATTGTTTTTCCTTCAGAATGTAGTTTTTCTAGTAATTCAATTATAACTTTCCCACTTTTTGTATCTAAATTACCTGTTGGTTCGTCTGCAAGTATTATTTCTGGATCATTTGCAAGTGAACGTGCTATTGCAACTCTCTGTTGCTCACCTCCACTCATTTCAGTTGGTTTGTGATCTATTCTATGCCCTAATCCAACAAATGTTAAAAGTTGTTTTGCTCTCTTTTTTCTTGTATCTTCATCTATATTCTTAAATATCATAGGCAAGGTAACATTATCTCTTGCTGAAAGAATACTTATAAGATTAAATTGTTGAAAAATAAATCCTACCTTATTTCTTCTTATAGCTGCAAGTTCATTTTCAGAATATGTTGAAACATCTACATCGTCAATTAATAAACTCCCATTTGTAGGGACATCTAAAACCCCAACTATGTTCATCATTGTTGATTTACCACTTCCAGAAGGCCCAATAATAACCACAAAATCATCTTTTTTAACTTCAAGATTTATATCAAAAAGAACTTTAACTTCCACTTCATCTGATGGAAAATAACTTTTGTAAACTTTCTTTAGTTCAATAACAGACTTCTCTTTTTTTTGTTTTTTCATAATCTAGAAAAGAGATAGAGAGTATTTAAAGATTATGGATTAATCATTCTTAAGATTTCTTTTATAATGAATATTTGTATTACACTCCACATCCAATCTTATTTTGGGAGGCAATTTATGCATAATAAAATAATAATGTTGGGATACTTCTTCATCTATACAATCTAGGACAGGATAAAACTTACCATTTTTTTCAGGGAAAAAATCATAATTAACTTTTATGTATTTGTCCTCATCTTCAACTTTCATAGAAAATATCTTATCTACATTGCCAGCAATATTAAGATTTTTTAATTTCTTAATGAGTTCTTTCTCATTTAAAAAGCCATTTATTTTTGGAAGATAAATATCTAAATAAGCATTTTCATCTTTATTTATGCCCCCATTAATCAAAAAATAAACTTTGAAATCTCCATTAAATGATTTAAAATCATTGTCAGAAATTAAATCATTATAACTTTTTATCAGAGATTTTTGTTTTTCTAGTTTTTCAAAAAACAAATTTGAAGCATCAGATATATGTTTTTGATTTTCATAAGCAGAAATTATTTTTTTAGAATCTTTATTTATATTGTCTAATTGATTTTTGTAAATATTTTTTATATTGTTATCTGTTGTAGAATTATTAAGTTCCTTGATAAGTGATTCATGGATTTTATTTTTTTCAATAGCTTGTTGATATTCATCTTCTGATATTCCAACATTTTGTTTTAGAGAGTATATATTTTTTCCATCCACTAAGTTAATATCAAAAACATCACCAAGATTTTGTACTCTTGAAAGCATAAGATCATATTTAGATTTTAATTCTTCTCTTAAAGATAGAGCAAATATTGAATTATTAGGTGATTCCTTAAATATTTTTAAAACACATTGTTTGTTTATTTCATTTTCAAGATCATGCTTACTTATTGCAATATTTTTATTATTTTTTAAGTATTCTTTACATACATTATTTTTTAATTTTGAAATAGTAAGAAACTCACTAAATAAATTATCTTTTACTTCAACATAATCTGAAACAGAATAAAAATCAAATTTCTCCTTAAACATTGAAAAAAGAGCATTTATATCTCCAGTATATTTTTTAAAATCTTCAACATATTGACAATTTTCTTTTTGATTATCTAATTTTTTTCTAGTGTTTTTATTTTTTCATTTAATTCAAGTATCTTACTATTATATGATTCTTGATATAAGTTAAATTGTTCGATACTTATTGTTTTATTTTCATCTTCTTTGTCAAAGTTCTCTTCACAACTATTTTCTTTGTTCATGATTTCTTCAAGATCAACATTGTTCTCTTTAATCTCCATCTTAACATCTTTTAATGGGTTATTTGAATGAAATTGTGATCCTCCTGCTGATTTTAAAGAAGATTCCAGATGTTTTAATGTGTGTTGTATTGCATTTTGATTTCCAATTAAAACAAGATGGTCTTGTCCGTTTTCATAAGATATATCTACAAAAGGAATATTTTCAGAAGTATTTCCATCTTTTAATTTTTGATAGTTTTTATTAAGATGTTTTTTTAAAACAGCAAGTAATCCAGATACATTTGAACCCCTATTATTTAACGAAAGAATTACTTCCATACCAACATTACTATCAAAATCATCATATTCTATCTTTCCATTATAATGGCAGATTTCAGTATTTAATCTTTTTCCATCAATAAAACTACTAAAATGCCTCGTTTGGTTATCCATATTTATTAACCACTAAACAGTGATTTATAAATATTTCGTAAAGAACCAGCATACATAAAACATCATAAAATATAATAAAACAAAAAAATAAATGGGCCCACCCGGACATTCGGTAACAACCTCGTCCGTTGCTCACATTCGAACCGGGGATCAACGCCGTGTAAAGGCGTTGTCATAACCACTAGACCATGGGCCCTTTATGTTAATTTAATACTAAAAACACAATACCTTTTTAAATTTTTATAATGCTTATATAAATATTATGGCAAAAATATACTTTGAAACATATGGATGTACATTAAATCATGCAGATACAGAACATATGGCTCAATTATTAAAAGAAGCAGATTTTGAAATAACAGAAAACATAAAATCTTCAGATATTATCATAATAAATTCATGTGCAGTTAAGTCACCCACTGAAAATAAAATATTAAATAGAATTGAAGAACTTAAATATAGATATGAAGATAAAAGAATAATTGTTACTGGATGTATTGCACAAGCATATCCTGAAAAAATAGATGACCTTACATTATTAGGAACACATAATATTGATGATATTGTTGATATTGTGGAAGAACTTCTTGAAGAAAATATAATAAGACATTTAACACAAATAAATAATCCTCAACTTTTGACAAAAACATATAAAAAAAATAAAGCAATAGGCATAATACCTATTTGCAGAGGATGTTTAGGTAATTGTAAATATTGTATTGTAAAAAAAACAAGAGGTAAACTCCATTCTTACTCAATAGAAAATATAATAAAAAAAGCAAAAGATCAGATAAGATCTGGAGTGAGAGAAATATGGCTGACAGCACAAGATACAGGATGTTATGGAAAAGATATTGGAACAAATATAATTGAATTATTAAAAAATATTTTATCATTAGAAGGTAAATTTATGATAAGATTAGGAATGATGAATCCTAATTTTGCACTAGAATTTAAGGAAAAACTACTTGATATTTTTAAACACAAAAAAATGTTCAAATTTATTCATCTTCCAGTGCAAAGTGGAAGTGATAGTGTTCTTAAGAATATGAATAGAAAATATACTGCAAATGAGTTTATTCAACTTGTAACATTTTTAAGACTAAATATTCCTGATATCACTATAGCAACAGATATAATTGTAGGACTTCCAGAAGAAAAGGATGAAGATTTTGAAAAGACAAGAGAACTTTTAAGACAAACACGACCAGAAGTTGTAAATCGTTCTCGTTATTGGAAAAGAGATAAGACAGAAGCTGCTAAGATGAAACAAATTCCAGGAAATATTACAAAAGATAGATCACGTTTAATAGAGGATCTTCATAGAAAAATAGCTTTAATGATGAATGAAAAATGGATGAAATGGGAAGGAAAAGTTATTGTTGATGAAATAGGAAAAGAAAAATCAATGTTAGGAAGAAACTTTGCATACAAACAAGTTGCAATACCTGATTCACAAGACAAGTTAAAGATAGGAGATATTGTTAATGTGAGAGTGAGAAAAGTTACCCCTCATTATTTATTAGGAGAGATTATAGAGAATAAATAATAAATTCTTAAGAAACATTTATAAATAAAATAATATTATAATATTAAGTAAAAATCCCAAGACAATATATTACAAGGTATTTTTACTCCTGAAAATGGCATTTAATATTTAATGTAGAGTATCAATAGAGTACTCATTTTCAATGAATAAAAAGGTGATAGGATGGAAGGCGAAGAATATGAAATTATCCCACATGAGGTTCTTAGTGATTTAAAGGACGAAGTTCATGTACTCAAAGAAAGACTTTCTAGACCTCTTAACGAGGAAGAAAAAGAACTTATTTTAAAAATTCACTCACTTGGAGAGGAAATTGATGAATTAAAAGCAATGATTAATTCTGCTGTAAAAAGTGTTGAAGGAGATGATGATTCAAGTGTAAATGATATAGTAAATAGATTAGGAGATAGAATAAGTACATTAGAATCACAAAATGAACAAATTGCAAATGCCTTAATAACACTTTCTCAGACAAATCAAAAAATAATGGCTAAGATAGATTCACTTACAATTATGTTTAAACAGAATAATTCTCAAAATCAACAGCCTCAACAAAGAAATATAAATCCTCCTCAACCTCAACAATTTCAAATGAAAAAACCTGAACCACAAAATATTCCTGAACCAAAAGAAAGAGAGACTCCTCCTTCATTGGATGAAGAAATTCCTCCTCCTCCAAAAATTGAGGATGTAAAAGAAAAGAAAAAATCAATATTTGACATATTTAAATAAAATGGCTATCTCAAAACTTAGATCAAAAAGTTTCTTAAAGGGACTAAAAGGCAAAAATCCAGAAGATGATCAGAAAATTGTAAAAGAACATATAAGCAATATAAAAAGAGTTGCGAAATCAGGAGATAATGAAGAATTAGATATGCATATAAAAGAACTTGAACATTATGTAAAAAGATTGTTAAATGTTCAAAAAAATATGATGTCAAAAGAATCTAATGATTTCATTAAATTAAAAGAACAAATGAAAGATTTAAGAGCAAGATTAAAATTAACTTCTTTAACAACACCAAAACAACTTGATAAGATAGAGTTTTTATTGGGTGAAATGAGTTCTCAATTATCTACATATAACAAAGTACAAAATAGAAGAGAGCAAAAGATGCTTGAACTTGAAAGAAAAGTCAATGAATCAATTGCAAAAAATTATAGTGAAATTCTTATTGTTGAAAAACAAATAAAAGGACTTGAAAATAAATATGATAAATTAAAAGAATCATCAGATATAGATTCAAAAACATTAAAAAGATTAGAAAACAAAATAAATGATTTAAAAGCACGTTTAATAGATAAGAAAGCAGAAATTGTCGAGAGAAAACAACAAGAAATGATGCAACAACATTTAAATCATGATAAACAAACACATCTTGATGAGATATCTACACCATATTCAAGTTCATTTCAAAAACCAAAAGAAGAAAAACTTTTAGAAGCAGAACACCATGCTTTATTAGAAGATATGCATGAAGAAAATCCTTTTAAGCAACCCCCACATAGTTTAGATGATATTCCTGAACCTCACCCATTAGATAATGAAACAAAAGAAGACATAGACATGGATGATTTTGATACTGATTTCTTAGAAGAAGAAAAAGAAGGTTTCTTCAAAAGAATAATAAACAAAATAAAAAGTTGGTTTAGTCGTTAGAATGCAATCTTAGATTTATTGATTTTTCTATGATATTTAATTTTTTAAGTTTGACTCCTGCCATGATCAACATTCTTTTAGATGCTTTTACTCCATCAGTATGTGCATATTTATCATGAAGGTAAACTATTTCTTTTATACCTGATTGAATAATTAATTTAGCACATTCATTACAAGGAAAAAGATCCACATAGATTCTTGCACCTTGTAAATTCTTTGTTGAATTTAATATTGCATTTGCTTCTGCATGTACAACATAAGGATATTTATTGTGTAAACTATTTTTATTTTCTCTTGCCCAAGGCAATTCATCATCTGAACAACCAATTGGAAAACCATTATATCCAATACCTATTATTTTATTACGTCCATTTACAATACATGCACCAACTTGTGTGTTAGGATCTTTACTTCTATGTGCAGAAAGTTTTGCTATACCCATAAAATATTCATCCCAAGAAATATAATCAGATCTTTTTGAAACAATAGATGAAGGTTGGTTCTCATTAAAAGATTCTTTTTTTGTATTCATTTCTTTTTCATTCTTATTATCTATTTTTTCATTATATTCTTCAGTTTCTTCTTGAGATTCTCCATTAAGTTCTTCGTTAAATTCTTCAGGAATATCATCCAATGAGTTGTTTTTAACTTTTTTAAATTCTTCATAAGAACTCTTTTTTTCTATCTCACCTATTTCTTTATTTCCTTCTTCTATTATTCTAGAAACAGGTTCACTCATCTCTTGCTTATTGTTTTCATCTATGTCCTTATTTGTTATGTTTTCTATGTCTTCCACTTCTGTTCTATCTTCTGTTCTGTCTTCTACTCTGTTTTCTGCTCTATCTTCCACTTTGTCTTCTTTTCTATCTTCTGCTCTGTCTTCCACTTTGTCTTCTGTTCTATCTTCTCTAACCATATCTTGATTATTTTCTCTTATATTATCTTCTTTAATCATATTATTTTGATTTATGTCTTCTTCATTAACATTAATTATATCTCCTGCAACATCTTCTTGTTTTTCAGTTGCTCCTGAGAATTTTGGTTGATTTTGGATAATTTCCAATGCACAATCAACTTGCTTATGTAATTCACTTCTTTCTCCATCATTTGTAAAATTATAATCTGCCAAAGAGATACATTTAGACAAGTTCTGTTTATGTGGATTATCTGAAGTCATTTCTCTTTCTTCATTTGCAACAAATTCTGAGAAAGAAACATTGTCTGTTTCACTTAATCTGCTTGATATTCTTTCATACCTTATTTTAGGATCTGCATCAACTGAAAACAAGAAAAAATTACCTTTTTCTCTTAAAGAATTTACTTCACCTTCTGTTCTTAAGCTTTCAATAATAGCATTTTTTCCATCTTCTTTTGCTTTTTTATAAAGTTCTTCAGCAATATAGCTTGGAGAATTTTTTGCACGTAGATCATTTCCAACAACAACCATACTATCTCTATTGACAGATAAACCTCTTTTTTTTATCTCTTCTTTAATAAATTCTCTTGCAGAATAATGTTTAAAACCTTTTTCAAACATCAAATAATCAACAATAGTGCCTTTACCGGCCCCTAATGTTCCTGTAATTCCAATAATAATTTTTTCTGACATTAAAAACTCCTCCTTTTTATATTAAAAGAGATAAGAATTATTTTTTATATACATTGTTATAATAGAAAATAAATAAAAGAAAATAAAGAATATATTATGCTCTTGAAATAAGTAAGGCAAATAAAAACACTATTGCACCTACAACCATATGCATAATTCCTGCAGACCAATCAACCATTGTAGCAAGATAATTACTTAATCCTAATACAAAAACAATTGCTCCTGTAACAACAAATGCATATGTTAAGAAGAATTTTCTCATATGATATCTAATGTTTGATATTTTTGTTACCCATTCAACTACATTATGCATATGATTCTCTAAAACACTAAAAAATGATGGAGATACCTTTTCCCAAACATTTTCTATACCTTTTTTCAATGCACTTTTTTTTGATGATGATTTTTTAGAACTTGTTTTTGTTCTTTTTTTAGAACTCTTTTTTGTTTTTCTTTTAGCCATTTAATATCACCTCGATTTTAATATCAATAATAAATATATATGCCTTTAAATATTTTTTGTTAGAAACTAGATGCTTTGTAGATTTTTCCAGTCTTGTGCTTTTGTTTCATCTTTATAGGATTACTATAAATATCTAAAAAATAATTTAATACTTCAAGTTCTGCTTTTTTTGAATTATTTTTTTCTAATTTCTGATATTCTTTATGAAAAGATTTTATGAATGGTTTTATCTTTTTTGAAAAATATTGTCTTGCTGTTTTTTTCTGTTCCCAAAAATTATTTCCTATAATGAAATTAGAATCCATCTTATAATAATTATTCATCAAATAATCTTTTGTATCTCTCAAAATTTCAGAAAGAATAAACTCATCCCTATCAAATATTATATCTTTCACACCAGATTTTTTTAAATCATAAACAATATCATTATCTTGATAAAGATTATAATTTTTTGTAATACTTTTATCAATCTTATTTTTCAATATATCTGTATCTTTATAATCTAAAGACGAAATATCCAGAGGAGAACTAAAATTTATTGAAGCTTCTGAGAAACACATGGCACCATATAAAAATCTCCAAGCATCATCACCATCTTTTAGTTTTTCAATACCCTTGTCTTTAAAATACTGGGTTATTGCTTTGTAAACATTTGTTTTAGTATATTTTTTTCTTTTCAAAAAACTTTCTTTATTTTTATCATAAGATATACTGCAAGTTACTATATTAAATTCATCAAAAGCATTATCTGTTTTTTTATTTCTGTTTAGATAAAGACTTAAGAGTTTTAGAATATTTTCATCTGTTTCATAAGTTCCTTTTTTGCACGTACCACCATTATTTGCAATAAGCATATTATTTCCATCCAATAAATGTTTAGTAAAGCAATTAAAAAATCCTTTTGTCTTGTATTTGGAATCTTTACATTGTCTATGTATTGTGAATGCCTTATTTTGTCTTAATATAGCTTCCATAAAAGGAAATTTATGAAGATTACTTCCTGCTACCCCATAAAAGAGATCTTTTCTTTTTTGATAGATTGCGTAATTAATAAGTAAAGGATCTATTATCTCTTCATGATTAAATAAAATAAGATAAGGTTTATCTTTATTTGCAATATTTTCTAATCCATTAATACTAAGTTTTCCAAAATCTGCAAACTTTTTAGCTAACCAAGTAGCATATTTAAAAATTCCACTTCCTAATGAAGAAGTTTTATTAAAACCATATGAAAATAATTTTTCTAAGAATGTTGTAAACTCATTTTGAGTATTTATATTTCCTAATTCTGATTCAAGAAATTTTTTAGTTAATTTAGTGCTTATTTTTTTTGTAAACATTGGAAAACGCTTAGATATTCCTGAATAAAGTGCAGAATCATTAATAATCATTTCAACAGATTTTTTAACACTCTCTTCTGTTTCTGGAAAAGGCAATATATCTTCAAGTTTCTTTTTTTGTTTTTTAATCATAATCAAAACACGTATAACACAAGATTATATAAAAATATTGTGTTATATTTAATCCTTATTATTCTTTTCAGGTTTTTCATCCAACTTCAAATAATCCCAATTATTAAGTTTATGGATTTTTCCAGAATCATATCCTATCTCTCTAGCAAGATTAACAAGTTCATCTTCCATAATATCCTCACCATGTAAAGGAATAATGTTTTCTGCATTTATCAACTCAAGAAAATCCCTTAAATCTTCTCTAGATGCATGTCCACTAACATGTATATCTTTAAATATTCTTACACCTAAACTTTTAAGTCTTTTTTCCATTTCTTTTCTATGAAGAATATTAATTTCTGTTGGAATAACTTTACAAGAATAAACAACTGCATCTCCGAAACCAAGTGGAAATTTATATTTCCCATCTATAATCTTCATAAGAACTGATTTTGGTTCTCCTTGATGGCCTGTTGTTACAATAAGATAATTTTCTGTACCTTTTTTCTGCATTCTTTCGAGTTCTTTTTTTATCTGTTTTGGATAACCTGCCATCTTAACACCTTCAAAACTATATATTCCTGCTTTTTTTGCAGCAATTGCGTATTTGGCAAGAGACCTTCCAATAAAAACAACTTTTCTATTTATCAGTTTTCCACATTCAACAATTGTTTTTAGACGAGCTATATGAGAAGAATAAGTAGTAACAATAAGAGTTCTTCCTTCTGTATTTATACTAAGTAAAACATCTTTCAGCATTTCCCTTGCTACACTTTCACTAGGAGTTTTCTTTTCTTCAGGAGCATTTAATGAATCAACAAATGCAACTCGAATTCCTTTTTTACTTAGTTGTTCTAATTTTTTATAATTAGGTTTTTTTCCAACAATGGGTTTATCATCTATTTTAAAATCTGTCCCATATAAAACAACCCCTTCCTTTGTTTCTAAGGCGATAAGAGAACATTGTGCTGTTGAATGTGTTATGTTAATAAAAGATATTTTTAAATCATCACTTACTTGATATGAACTATTAGGACATATTGTCTTTATCTTATTAGGAATTTTTTGTTTATTGTCTTTCATAATTGCTTTAAGAACTTCTGCTGTAAAAGGAGTACATAATATTGGAGCATTATATTTTTTAGCAAGATAAGGTATTGCACCAATATGATCTAAATGAGCATGAGAAGGCACAATAGCTTTAACCATATGTTTCCATTCATTCAATGGAAGGTCATCAGGAATAGCTTCTGCTTTTTTTAATGCCTTTGTAGACATTTTTACAAGGTGATCTCGTTCTTGATCTGTAAAAGTAATATAATTTGGTAGGTGAATACCCATATCAAATATTACAACTTCATTTCCTATTTTAACAGCAGTACAATTTTTTCCTATTTCGCCATATCCACCAATAGTTCTTATTTCTATCAAAATTTTCCTCCTCAAAATTTTGGAGATTCCAAAAATTTGTGATTTTTTATTATTTTAGTATATTAAAATTTTACTCAAAATTTAAAAAATATAATTTTTTATATTTTTATTTATATTATTAATATATATCTTTCAAAATATATTTAGTAAAAGATATAATAATTATTTATATATAAAACCGAAGCCTTTTTATACTTGTCGTTTTTTTCAACATCTTATGGCAACAAGAATCGGTGGAAATAGAAGAAAAGCAAGACACAAAATCACTAAAAAAATCAGAGAAAAAGGAAAAATAAGTATAAGAAAATACTTTCAAACCTTAAATAATGGTGACAGAGTAGTCTTAAAATCTGAACCAGCAGTACAAAAAGGATGCTATCATATGAGATTTCATGCTTCAAATGGAAAAGTAATAGGTAAAAAAGGAGCATGTTATGAAGTAGAAATTAAAGATGGTAATAAGAAAAAAACTTTAATAGTTCACCCAGTACATTTAAAAAAATTAAATTAGGTAATAAAAAATGATGCAAGGAAAAATAATTTCTAAAGAACCAATGTTAATGAATGAAGTAAAGGATTTCCTTGATAGTGAAGAGGAATTAAACTATAGAGCAGGAAAAACAAAAGATTATTTACAAGATTTTTCATTTATTTCAACAAAAAAAGCAAAAGAACTTATGGAAAAATTAGATGGATTAAAAATAACAAGATTAAAAAATGAAATTGTCTGTAAGATTGCTGATGTTCTTCCACAAGATGTTGATGAACTTAAATCTATAATGCAAGCATACACAGTTACATTACCTGAAAAAGATTATGAAAGAATAGTAAAATTAGTAAAAGAAGTTCATGAATTTAAATTTAAATAATTCTTTTTTTATATTATTCAAAAAATACCTATGAAAGATTAATAAAAAATAGTCATTACAATTGCACCTGCGATTATAAAAAACACACCAATAATTCTTACAAAAGGAATTTTTTCTTTAAAGTAAAAATAACCAATTAACAAAGACCATACATAAGTTACAGATGTTATTGGATAAAGAACAATAAGATCAACAAACTTAAGCATGAGTACAAAAAATATAGCTGAGAATCCATAAACACTTGCACCAATCACAAAGTTCCAATCAACAAGATCAATTAATTTCTTAATATTAAATATTTCTTGCTTGATAAAAAGCATCTTCAAAAATAATATTCCTGCTTTAAAAGGTCCAAGAAATATTTTCCTCAAATCAAAAATTATTATTCTTTTGAATATTGCTGCACCAATTGCACCAACAAAACAATTCACCACTGTAATTAAAATTGCTACAAGAGGATTAATATTTATTTCTATCATCATGAAGCTCCTATATATATCACACCAATAATAATTGAAATAAGACCTGCTAATCTCGCAGGATTAAGGACTTCTCCTAAAACAAACATTGCAAGTAAGGTATTCCATACAAATCCCAAAGCTAGTAAAGGATGTATCTTAGAAAGATCCCCTAATGTAAGTGCTTTTACCATAAGTAATGAACCTATTCCATAAAACACAAAACCAATAACTACAAACATATTTATGTAATTGTCACTTGCTCCGATTTTCCAAAAAAGTTGTCCAAGTGCAGTTGTTATAGTACAGAATATCATCAATATTATAGGTAATAATTGTTTCATTTGAAAAGAAAATACTATTTATTATATAAATATTAAGGAAAAAGAATCTTTATTTTATAAGGTTTAATATTGTTTTATATGATAATACTCTTGTATTAAAATACTTTATTAGGGATATTGCATTTTTTTATTAGTATTGATGTATTTGTTTATTAGTATACTAGTAAAAGAAATAGTTGTGTTGTTTTGTGTTGTTTTATTTTGTTTTATTTTATTTTATTTTATTTTATTTTATTTTAGTAAGATAATCATTAATTTCTTTGTCAGAATACTTATCTTTGAATTGAAATGTAAAATCAAATTTATATGAATCTAAACCTTTCTGTAAAAGACTTCTTGAAAAATCTATATATTTATTATGTTCAATATAGTATATGTCGCTATCTGGAAATTTTTCTATGAGAAATTCTAAAGGTTCAAAAGATATTGAATAATATTCTATTTGTAAAGGAAACATATTCTCTTTTTGAGATTTTTTTAGTTCATCTTCATGATTAAATATAATTTCACCACCTTTTGCATAAATATTCTTTGTATTTTTAGATAATATCTTTTTTTCTAGTTTATCTTTTTCTTTTTCAAAAAAATCATCAGAAACAACCATAAATGCTTTTGAATAATGAGTAACTGAATCTCTTGTTCCAAGACATTTTGAAGCTACTAAAAAATCCCCGCATAAAAAATCATTTCTTTTTACATATCGTCCCATAATACTATAAAATAATAGTTTTATTTAAATATTTCTATTTTTACTATTAATTAGTAGTTTAATTATAAAAAAGAATTCCTTTTTAAACATCTTAACCAAAACATTAAGATTTTCAAAATTTTCTTTTATACGAGTTTTATTTTTATCAAAAACAAGATCCATGATTTTTATGTATTCTTTTGTTTTTCTTTTTAATTCAAAAGAAAAATCATCTGAATGAAATAAGATATCTCCTTTTCTTTTGTTGTTTACAAGAACTTCGTATCTTTTCATCAAAGCCCTTAACATAACTTTTATTCTTTTAGGAGGAGAAGGATATTTTAATTCAAAATCTTTAAAATTATTTGGATCAAATTCTAAATCAGGATATGCAAAGTTAAATGATCTTTCTATTGTTTTATATTTAATATAATCAACCATCTCATTTATTATATTTAAAGAATATGTGTAAAAATCATTTAAAATTTTTATGTCGTCTTTATTTAATTTAGAACTATTTATATTAATTTGTTTGTTAAAAAATTTTTCAAAATCATTAACAACATTTTGAGAATAAGTAATTAACTTATCTGAAATACTCTTTAATCTTCCATTTGTTTCAATTACCATGATAATTAATAAAAAAAAATTAGAACTTGACGTTCTTCATGTCTTTCCATGCCATGTTAAATAAATTTTCCATAGCTCCTGCAAAGAAAGGTGTTTTGACCCAGATTCCTGTATCATAAGTAGGATGTACTTTATCATCATCCATAACCATAAATACTAAATCTTTTCCATCAACAACTGCAAATCTTGCTTTTATGTCCTTAACATCTCTAACTTCTGCAAGACCTTTTATTTCTTTAAGAATAGATCTTGCTTCTTTATTCATAGGAGCAGCTATTTTTATCTTAACACCTTTTTTATTTAATGCTTCGAATGTAGTTTTTAAACCTTCAACTTTTCTCATAAGACCATTTGTTGTAGTCATTATATGAACAGATTCTTTAGCATTTTTTATTGTTAAATCTAAATGATTGTGAATATTTGATCTACCTTTCACAGAACCAGAAAGTTCAGCAGGATCTATTAATTCAATTCCATTAGTGTGTAATCCTTCAAGTTCTTTTAAAACATCTGAGCTTTTAAGATTTTGTAGTCTTTTTATTTTATTGTCTGCTTCCTGACGCATATTTCTTTTGACTCTTTCTACAACTTCAGTAGGAGGGACAGCAATATATTTTATAGGTTTTCCAAGTTTCATGACGACAAAACCTCTTTTTTCAAGACTCTCTAGAACATCATAACTTCTACTCCTAGGTACTGAGGCAATATCTGATAATTCACCTGCAGTTGATACACCTCTTGACAACAATGCTGTCCAAATTCTTACTTCATATAGATTAAGATCAAAAAATCTCCTTAATGTGCTTAAAAATTCATCTTTAACAATCATGTTATTCCCTCCTTTTTAATATAACATTTATTTATTTCTTATTGTTTTATATATTTTACGATTAATTTGTAATTAAACTTAGTTCTTACCGCACAGGGTCACAAACGCGATTAAAGATTCTAGCTGAATAAATTCATCACTTCCTTCGACGAGATGAAACTCTGTCTCACCGCATTTCTCAATAATTTTTATCTTATCTGTATCTTTTATACTTGTATTCCACATCTCACCCTGTAATTGCTTTATAATATCTAATCCAGCTAATCCATTGTTTAACATAGTCTTTAATAATAATTCTTTTGATTTAACAAATTCTCCTTGATAAGCAAGTTCTAAAATTTTCCTTATGTCTTCTGGTTGTGCCATTGAAGCAGTCATAATAACCTTATCAGAAGTTATATCTTTTCCAAGTGATGCAGCAGATTGTAATGTATTTTCAAGTTTTCTGCAATCTCCTTTACTTACTTTGTATAGTAATTCTCTTGATTCATCATCAATATTTAAGCCTTCTCTCTCGCATATTTGGTCGATTATATTATTTACAGCTTCTTTTGAAAGAGGTTTGAATCTAAAAATTGCACATCTTGATTGAATAGGATCAATTATTTTTGAAGAATAATTACAGCTTAATATGAAACGACATGTACTAGTATAGTTTTCCATAGTTCTTCTTAATGCTTGTTGAGCTTCTTTTGTTAAAGCATCACTTTCATCAAGATAGATTATCTTAAATGGAACATCTCCTAATGCACGAGTTCTTGCAAAATCCTTTACTTTAACTCTTACAACATCTATTCCTCTTTCATCTGATGCATTAAGTTCTAAAAAATTATCTTTCCAACTGTCTCCAAATATTTTTTTTACAATAACTAGAGAAAGAGATGTTTTTCCAACACCTGCAGGACCAGAAAATAAAAGATGAGGTAGATTTCCATTTTCAACTAGACTGCTTATTCTAGCTACAATCTGTTCTTGACCTTTTATGTCTTCAAAAGACTGTGGTCTATACTTCTCAGTCCATATAATATGTGAATCTACCATTTTCTATTAATTATAGAAGATAATTAAACAATGTCTTCTTCTGAAACTACTAAAAAATCACCCATTGCAATTACAGCAGATGAAGGAACTAATATATTTCCATTTTCATCTTTCTCAAGTTCTAATTTTTGAACATAATCTGTAGGGTTTTTTATCTGTAGATGAATTAATTCTCCAGAATTAACTTCAAATGTGATATCTCCAATTTCACCAAATCTTTTACCTGTTTTACTTACAACTGTTTTTCCAATCATATCTCTTGAATATTTTTTATCTTCTGCCATTTTTTCAAACTCACCTCATCTTTAAATATAATATATTTTTATTATTTTTGTAATATTTAAATTATTTGATGTATTTATATATTTTGTTATTGTTGAATAATTCATAATAAGTTATTAGGTATTATAAATGTAATTTTTAATAAAATTTGCCAACACAGACATTATCCCTTTAAGATTATTCTTTTTTTCTTCAAATAAATAACTATATGCTTCTTTTAATTTGGACACATCTATTAATTTTAATCCCATACCTATTTCTTTATTTGAAATATGATTCATTGTATCATCGCACAATTTTAAAAAATTTAATTCTAATTTATAAATATTAAAAAGATCTTTTTTAGAAGAATGATTCTTTTTTAAATTATTTATTGATTCAATAAAATCATTTAATTGATTTATTGTTTTTTCAATAAATGCTTCCTCTTTTTCAAAGAAAGCTAAAAATCCAGGATAATCTTGTTCTATAAAGTTCTGAAAATTAATATTATTTATTTTTTGAGCAGAGATCATATAATCCACCCCAATATTAAAATTTTCAGCCATTTCTATTGCAGATTTTATCTTATTGAAAAATAATTTGTTTAGATCAAGATATACTTTATATGTATTTAAATGAGTTGAGATATTACTTTTTATATTTTCATTTTTCTGTTCTACAAGCAATTGTAAATTTTTAGAAAATTTAGAAAAATCTTTATCTTTAAATGGTTTAATTATAGTTCTTGCCCATTTCTTGAATATTTCATTTGCTAAAGCTTCAAAAATATTTTGATTGTGATTTTTTAAAATATCAATTTTATTTAAATCATCTTTTTTATTTTTTGTAGAAAGCAAAGTATAGAGATTTGCATAAACTTTTTCTACTTGATTTTTTGTTTTTGTTAATACTGCCATATATAATTACCTTTTTTTATAAAATAAAAAAAATAAAAATTTTAACTTAAAAAAAAGAAAATTTAATTATCCAAAATAATTTGGTGCAGGTTCTGGATTCATTTCTTCAGAATTAGAACGTTTTATTTTAGATTTTATTTTTTTGTAGTTATCTTCTGCTTTTTTTGTTACAGAACCTTTTACAATCTTAAGTGCTTCTTTAAAATCAGACATAGCCACTTTTTTCTTTTTTCCTTTTCTAATAACATTCATAGCAGCTTCCCTACACACAGACTCAATATCTGCCCCCACATAACCTTCTGTCTCATCTGCTAATTTTCCAAGATTAACATTACTTTCTAAAGGAATTCCTCTTGTGTGAACTTCAAATATCTTTTCTCTAGTTTTCTTGTCTGGAACCCCACATAATATAACTCTATCAAATCTTCCTGGACGTAGTAAAGCAGGATCAACAATATCTGGACGATTTGTTGCTGCTATAACAACCAATCCTTTTGTTTCTTCTAATCCATCCATTTCAGTAAGAAGCTGATTAACAACCCTTTCAGTAACATTATTTTCTTGTCCTCTTCCTCTTCTAGGAGCTATTGCATCTATTTCATCAAAAAATATAACTGTTGGGGACGATTGACGAGCTTTTCTAAAAACTTCTCTTATTGCTTTTTCACTCTCACCTACCCATTTACTTAGTAAGCTAGGACCATTGATTAATATGAAATTTGCTTCAGTTTGATTAGCAACAGCTTTTGCAAGCAATGTTTTTCCAGTACCTGGAGGACCAAAAAGCAAAACACCTTTTGGAGGTTGAATTCCAAATTCTTTGAATTTTTTTGGTCTGTTCAATGGCCATTCAACTGATTCTTCTAATTGTTCTTTTACATCATCTAATCCACCAATATTTTTCCAAGTAACATTTGGAATCTCAACAAGAACTTCTCTCATTGCACTAGGACGTACAACTTTTAATGCTTCCATAAAATCTTCATGATTTACTTTTAATTTATCCAAAATTTCAGGAGGAATTGGATTATCTTCATTTAAATTAAGATCAGGCATTACTCTCCTTAATACAACCATTGCTGATTCTTTTGCAAGTGCTGATAAATCTGCTCCCACAAATCCATGTGTTATTCTTGCAAGTTTTTTTAATTTAACACTTTTATCTAAAGGCATATTCCTAGTATGTACTTTCAAGACCTCTAATCTTCCTTCTTGATTTGGAGGACCTATCTCAATCTCTCTGTCAAATCTTCCAGGTCTTCTAAGAGCTGGATCAAGTGAATTAGGAATATTTGAAGCTGCTATAACAATTGTTTTACCTCTACTTTTTAATCCATCCATCAAACTTAACAATTGTGCAACAACTCTCTTTTCAACTTCTCCTTTTGTTTCTTCTCTTTTTGTTGCAATAGCATCTATTTCATCAATAAAAATTATACTTGGAGAATTCTTCTCAGCTTCTTCAAATTTCTTTCTTAGATTATTTTCACTTTCTCCATAAAACTTACTATTATGTAAAACGAAATAAGGAGCTACTATGAAACTATCATCATTAACAGTAAAATCATATAACTCAATTTTACCTTTTTTGTTTATCTTCTCTACTTTTTCCCAAGAGATATCATCTCTCATTAACAGATTAAATTCATCATTTATTGATTTATCAAGAATTCTATTCTTCTTTGCTATATCATATAATACTTTTAATGAATGTTTTGTTGCATTGCCTGTTTTATAAACATAATAATCTTTGTTTCTATATTTTTTGTAAGGCAAAGTTCTTATTTTTTTAATTATATTTAAGGGATGAGGAATGTTTTCATGTTCTTTGATTCTTTTTACTTTATTTATTTCGTTTAATCTTTTTAATTTCTCTCCACTTTTAGGTTTTATGTTAAGAAATTTTTTTCTACCATCAAAACCCCTGATTATTAATTTATGCATTAATCCTTTTTTAGTCTTATGTTTTTTGAGATGGGTTTTTATTTTTAATTTTAGACTTAAAAGAGATTGTAATTGATAAAGAAATTTTTCATCTTTTGCATAAATGATAGGAGTAGGATATTCTAGATTATTAATTTTTAATTTAGCTACACTTCCATCACCATCAAAATAACCTCTGACAAATGATTTAATTTCTTCTTTAGGTAAATTAATAAAATAAGGAGGAATAATAACTTTTGAATTAGCTGTAAATCCTAATTCTTTAATTATTTCAACTATTAATTTAGAATAAACAATAACACCTAAGTTTTTGCCATTATTTTTTTCTTTAAAGTCAGTTATTCCAAAAACTTTTTTTATTAAATCTTTAAATCTTTTTATAAGAACTGCATCTTGATTGTAAAATCCTATTGAATCGCCTTTTTTTGATATATTTCCATCAGAAACAATTAAACCTAGAATTTCTAATAAATCAGGATTTGTTTTTTTAGGTATTTTAATAAAATTACTTCTTGAAAGATTTTTGCTTTTCAATGCATACATCTCATTCTTTTTTACTAAATTCTTAATTAATGGGATTTTGTAACTTTTTTCAGGAAGACTAATAGAATTTATTTTAAGTACATATTCTCCTGGAAGAATATTTTTTAGTGGTTCCCAAGTTAATCCGTTATTTCTATAAACTAAAAAAGGTTGATTTTCAGATGTTGTTAATTTACTTCCATCTTTAAACTCAATCTCATACCCTTCTGCTTTTAATTTTGTTACATGAGTTATTTTTGATGAAACACATTTTTCTTTAAATGCATAATTACTAATTGGTTTTTTAAGTGTTTTAACAGAGTATCCATTAATATTTTCTATACTGCCCCCTCTTTCATACAATTTTTTAGCATTAATAAATCCTTTTTTTGTTAAAATAGGTGTATCTCCAGTAACACACATAATTTCTGGACCATTAATTAATATAAAATGTGAATTTGTCTCAGAAGCAACTGCCTTTGCAAGTAATGTCTTTCCAGTACCTGGAGGACCATGTAAAAGAACTCCTTTTGGAGGTTCTATTCCTAATCTTTCAAATAATTCAGGATGTTTTAGTGGGAGTTCGACCATTTCCCTAATCTTTGAAATCTCATCCTTTAATCCACCAATATCTTCATAACTTATCATAAATTCTGTTTCTGAATCTTTAACTTCAACTGCTTCTGGATTAAGTTCAATCTCTGTTTCAGATGTTATTATTAAAGGTGTTTTTGAAGGACTTGAACTTACAATATTGAATAATATATCACTAAATCCAAAACTACCCATACTCCCATTAAGACGTGTGAGAAATTCTTCCATTGGAGAACCTGGTTGAGCATGAAGTGTTCTTCTTCTTCCACTCAGAGATATAAAATCTCCTTTCATGATTGGTCTTCCTAAAAATCCTCTTTTGAATACATTTGGTGAAGCACGAATATGAATTCCTTTTTTAGCAGGAGCTATTGTAATTTTTTTAGCAGGTTTTACTTCTGTTTTTGTTAGTTGAACAAATTCTCCTAAAGTTACTTTTGCATTTCTTCTAGTAATACCATCCATTCGGATAATATTTAATCCTAAATCTCCAGGATATGCTTTTTGAACTATTGCTAATGTTGTTCTATTTCCTATTATTTCAACAACATCTCCTTCTAAAACACCTATTTGAGCCATGAAACTTGAATCTATTCTTATTATGCCTTTGTTAACGTCTTCATTAACTGCACCAGCAACTTTTAGTTTGATATTTTTATTTTCCATAAAGAAATTTCAGAATTAGCTGTATTTAAAGTTTGTTGTTTTTGTTAAATTAGTATATAAATATAATAAAATTATAAAACAAATTCTTCTCTCTTAATTTCATCAACAACAAAGTTTTCTTGATTTATTTTTGCATTTTTTTTATTAAGATCTTCTTTAAAATCAGACATTTCAGCCATATCTTTAAAAATACATTCAACATAAAAATCTGAATCATTCATAAGAGATTGTAATGTATTTACATGTTTATTAGACATAAGATATTTCTTAAGTTCTTTTTTATTATCTGAACTTAATACAAAATGAGTTTTTATTGAATAACCTATTTTTGAAAAATCCAATAAACTTGTATGTTTAGCTATAATCTCTTCTTCAAGTTTTCTTAATACAGTAAATAATGTTGAAACAGGAATTTCAGTTTCTTTGCTTATATCTGTTAAAGATTTTCTTCCATCTTCTCTTAAATGTTTAATCAAACATAATTCTTTTTCTTTCATCTTTTTTCCTCCAATTTTTATGTTTTTTAAGTATCCTGTTATTTATTTTGATTTTATTCTTTATATGTGTTTACAACAAATATTTGAAATTATTTTGGATTCAGTAAAAATTGTTCCAAAAAGAATATTTGTTTTGATTATTAATTTTTAGACACAATTGTATTTGTTATATTGTTTATTTATAAGTACTATGCAATATGTTTCGGAATGTTTCCGGATAAGCGTATAAAGATTTATATATTAATAAAATAGAATAAATTTATGATATTTAAAATACTTGGATCAGGAGGAGCAATGTCCTTACCTCGCCCATTATGTGAATGTGAACTATGTAAAAGAGCAAGAAAGGATAACTCATTAAAAAGAAACAGTAGTTGTGCGTATATCCCAGAAATAAAAACATTAATTGATTGTCCAGAAGATATTGCTGATTCATTAAATAGGCATAATGTTACAAAAGTAAATAATCTTCTTATAACTCATTGGCATCCAGATCACACATTTGGACTTCGGCTATTGTTAGAAGCAAATTATGATTTTGTAAATAATAAAGCAGAAAAACAAATTAATATTTATATTGGTAAAAAAGTTTATGAAACTTTAAAGCAAAGATATCCTGCATTAGATTATCAAGTGAATGTTTTAAAACTAGCAAAGATAAATATTATTGAGGATGGAGATATTCTTGAATTTGGAGATGCTAAAATTAAAGTTGCGGGTTATACAGGAAAAGAATCTGAATGGTATGGATATTTATTTGAAAATAATGGAAAGAAATTACTTTACACACCTTGTGATACAATAAATTTTAAGGAATATTCAAAATACACAGAATTGGATTATTGGGTTACAGAAACAGGAATAATTTCTGACACAGTTGAAAACGAGATATATTTTCCTGATATGATAAAAAGAATAAAAGAAATACAACCTAAAAAAACAATTCTTACTCATATTGAAGAACTTGAATTAAAGCTTCATGGAGAAGATGCACTTGAAAAGAGAAAAAAAGAATATCAAGATATTAATATCAATATTGCATATGATGGCATGGAAATAGAATTATAATTTTTCTTCTTGTGTTTTATATTTTCAAAAATATTATAAATAGCATATAATTATATAATAAACATGGAAAAAGAAGACATAATTACATTTTGTACTAGAAAAGGATTCATATACAGATCATGTGACCTTTATGGTGGATTGAGTGGGTTTTATACATATGGGCATATGGGAACACTTTTAAAAAGAAATTTTGAGAATTTGTGGAGAGAATACTTTCTAAAATTAGATGATAATTATTATGAAATAACTTCTCCAGTTATTATGCATGAAAATGTTTTTAATGCATCTGGACATCTTGAGAATTTTAATGATCTTATAATAAAATGTAAAGACTGCAATTGGTATGAAAGAGCAGACCATTTTATAGAACAACAAACAGAGAAGATTGTTGAAGACCTTCCAAAAAAAGATATTGAAAAAGTTTTAAAAGAAAATAAATTAAAATGTCCAAAATGTAAGAAAGATAATTTTGAAATATTTCCGTGGATGTTAATGTTTAAATCTGAAACTGGAGTAATAAATAAACAAGATGTTTACTTGCGTCCAGAAACTGCACAAAGTGCATTTATCAATTTCAAACGGCAATATGAATTACAGAGAAAAAAACTACCTTTAGGATTAAGTATAATAGGAAAAGCATTTAGAAATGAGATATCTCCAAGAAATTTTGTACTACGTCAGAGAGAATTTACACAAGCAGAATTACAAATATTCTTTAATCCAAATAATTTTGAGTTTGATTTAGATAATTGCAAAGGAACTATACCTGTTATGTTTGCAGACGAGAGAAACAAAGGAAATTTTAAAGAAGTTGATAAAATAATATTACAAGAAAAAGGTTATACTAGTTTCTACATCCACCATATGTTTAAGATAACCGAATTCTATAAGAACATATTGAATATACCAAAAGAAAAAATAAGATTCTATGAAAAAGCAGGAAAAGAAAAAGCATTTTATAATAAATTTCATATGGATATTGAAATAAATTTTAAAGAATATGGGTGGATTGAGGTTGCTGGACTTCATTATAGAACAGATCATGATCTTGCAGGACATCAAAAGGTATCTAGTAAAAACATGGAAGTTGATGATGGTAATGGAAATAAATTTATACCTCATGTATTAGAATTAAGTTTTGGAGTAGATAGAAATGTTTTTATGTTATTGGATGTATTTAGGGAATGGGATGAAGAAAGAAAGAATTTTGTTCTTAAATTACCTAAAAAATTATCACCCAGATATGTTTCTGTTCTTCCATTAGTTAAGAATAAAGAAAATATAACTAATTTTGCAAGAGATGTTTATGATAAAGTAAAATGTTTTAATTCATTTTATGATGAAAGTGGAAGTGTTGGAAGAAGATATTCAAGAAATGATGAGATTGGGACACCTTTCTGTGTGACGATTGATTTTGATGGATTGGAAGATGATACTGTAACAGTTCGTTCAAGAGATACAAAAGAACAAGAAAGAATAAAAGTAAATGATTTGGTTGGTTGGTTGTATTCTAAATGGAATTAATTTTATTTTTTTAATTATATTATTTCAATACATCTGCTATTGCTCCACTCAATGAAGCAGGGAATGAAACTAATGCGATTCTCTTAAAAGAAATTAATGTGTGTCCAACCATATCTACTCTCTGAATCAAAGTTAATAAAACTGCTACGGTTATGAATGAAAAAACATAAGTTATTAGAGTCCTTTTGATAAGGTCATCATAATTTAAGCCAGTAATTTTATAATGATAATATGTGAATAATCCAATAAATGATATAGATAAAAACATAAAAAGCAAAATATTTGCTATTGGCAAATATTCTCCCATTCTCCAAACTTCTTCTGTAAATCCAACTGGAATCGCAAGAATAGATGCTCCTAGAATGACCTGTAATAAATCCCTTAAATAAAATTCTGGAAGTAAGTGACTTAATCTTTTGTTAATTTTACTTCCAGTCTTCACCTTCTTTCTTGGCATTTAAAATAATAAGAGATTGTTGTTTTTAAATTTTATCAAAAATATTATAAATGTAAAATATTATTATTTATTATGAAAAAGATTGTGATAATCCCGATTGCAATTGTTGCAACTATTATTTTACTTGTTATAGCAATGTTTGCATTCCAACTATGTCCACCTAGTGGGCCTTGGCCTTCTCCACCGTGGTGTGGAAGTAATTTTTATATTCCATATGAATATAAAGAATTAAGTTATATTACAGAAAAGTTTGAACCAACAGATAAAAAATTAGATATTATGATTTCTCCTACAGATTATTGGGGAAATCCTCATTTGTATATTAATCTAGGAGAAGATAGTAGAGATCATTATAAAACAACAATGAAAAAAATTGGAGAAATAACAAATGATGGAGTTATGGTTTCTGACTTTGCTGGAATCTCTGACGAATTAGGAGTGGGCGATACTGGTTTTGAAGGGATAAGAGAAATTCCCCAAAATGAATTAAATGATTTAGTTAATGAAGCAAATAAAAATAATCAAGAAAAAATTTTCCTAATAACAGGATTAATTGATCCCGAAGGACCTATGAGAAGGTACAAAGAGGAAGGAATGGAAGGAACTGTTCAAGAAAATTTAATACAAGATCAATCATTAGATAATTGGCAAAAACTATTTGATGAATGGGGAACAGAAATTGTTAAAAGAGCAAAAAAAGCAGAAACAGTGGGTGTTACTCATATGATTGTTACATCTGATTTTTTAATGAAGTTTTATGAAGATAAAAATTATTGGAATAAAAGATATTCTGAGTATATAGATAATGTAAAAAAAGAATTCTCTGGAAAAATTGGTTTAAATATAAGATTAAATGAGGCTTTAGAAGTTGAAAAAGAAGTTCTTGACAAAGTTGATTTTGTAATGGTGGGTTGGGAACCAAATAGTTGGACTTATAAAACGATTAATGAAGATGTTGTAGAAGATGTTGATTCTATTGAAGAATCATTTGTAAAATGGTTTAATAGAGACGAATGGGATTATTTTAATGACAAAGAAGTGTATCTTTCACTTATCACTACAGGATATGATGGAGGATTACAAAAAGGATGGATAGAAGCAGGGGCTGTTTATGGACCAGAATATGTTGAAGATCAAAAAGAACAAGCATTAATTAATGAGGGAATGTTTAGAGCACTATATAACAATGATTTTAATATAGATGGAGTTATATCATATGGGTATTGGTGGACAGATAGAACTTATCCAGAAGTAAAAATAATAAGAGTAGATTTATCTCATTCTATTAGAAATAAAGATGCAGAACATGTTTTCTATAAATGGAATCAGATATTTAAATAAAAAAATAATTAAAATCAAATAACAAACTTTCCTCTTTTAATGAGTGTTTTTTCTTTTTTTCCAGTTATTGCTTTTATTGTAAGTTTCTGTTTTGGAGAATTAATTACAATATCCATATGATAAACTGAATTCCTATCATGATCAAATCCAGATCCTAATGCAATATGAATCATATCTGCTATTTTTTCATTGACAATAAGATAATCACATAGCATTGCAGAAGGATTTGTATTTATTGCAAATTCCCCAATCTTTCCAAAATTCTTTTTTTTAAGATCAATTATTTTTTGTGGAAGAGAATTATATTTTTCCATTCGTAAAAGATTTTTCCATGCTTCTTTCTTTTTCTTTTCGATTTTATCTATTATTCTCTTATCTCCATCAACTATTGCATATCCTTTTTCATTACACTTAACAATTAATGGTCGTGACTCAGGAATAATATAACTTTGATCAACAGATACAACAACATCACCTACAAAGGTTCCTTGTATAAATTCAGGAGTCACAAATGCCTCTCCTCCAGGAATATTAGCCATCATCCCACATTTATTTCCTGTTTTTTTCAAAACATTTGGATCAATTTTATGTCTTGCATCTGAATCAGAAGGACGGAAAAGTCTTCTTCCTTTATTTCCCCCAAGTGCAATATTTAATGCTGTTCTATACCCATCTATCTCTTTTCCTTCAACAGTAATGTAATCACATTCATTTACAACATCCATAATCTTTTTGTTTCTTGCACGCATTTTTTTGTAATCAACATTACTTGATTTTATAAAAACATCAATAGGGAGTGTCTCAGTAAATCCTATTCTTGATTTTGGATCTCTTTTTTCATCTGCAGTTTGTGCAAACCAAGGAAATTGATATAGCATTTCTCCTGGTGAACTCCATCTAGATTCATTATTTGATGTAGGATATCCTATTACTTCTCCAAAAATATGTCTTCCACCATATCCTTGTCCGGAAATTGCAAAAACAGCATCAGAAAAATTAATTTTTAAATTTAGAAACTTAGCCATCTCTTTATAATCTTTGAATACCTCTTCATTCATATTTTTTGAAAGTTCTAATCCCAATAAAGTAGTTTTAAGATCTGATATTGGATTTGCTAATTTATTCATACTAATACGAGAAGTGCTTGATTTCATAAACACTTTTTTAACATTTTTCTTTGATTGTTTATACATCTCATAAGTTATAGCATATGAATCAAGATAATCTTCCAAAGGAAGTTGTAGATGTTTTACAGAAGGAACAAGTTCAAATCCTATTGAAAATCTTTCATCTTTCTTTAAATTAAAAACATTATTTAAAACATTTTTACATGTTCTTCTTAATAAATTAGGATGATATTTTTTAAACCACTTATCTTTAAACAGCATTGTTTTCTTTTTTATGTTTTTTCTTTTTTGTGTTTCATAGAAAACAAAACCTTTTTTATCTGATTCAATAATTAAATCTGGTTTTTTGAATAATCTTTGAAATTTAGTATTTTTTATCTTTCTTGAAACAGTAAGAATTATTTTTCTAAGATATCTTGAAGCTTCGATTGTATTTTTTTTATATAAGGTTTTATTTTTTGTTTTTATTGCTTCAAATGTTCTCCAAACTTTTTCTACATTTTCATCATGTTTTGAACTTATATATAAATCAATCTTGAGATCATGTGCTGCTCTGCTTAATGGAGCAAGTGAAAAAAAAGATTCTTTTTTTTCTGGATTAAAAACTAAATATATTGATTTTTTCTCATATTTGTGTAGATACTTTTTATAATAGTTTACTGCTTGTTTAAATTGTTTCATATTGTATTTTGGTTTATTGACAAATTTTTTCATATTATTTTCCATCTTAGTTACCTATTGTCTATCTTTTTTCTTTTTTTAATTATCTTTTTTTTAATTGGTTTTGTTATTTTGATTATTTTGTTTTGTTATTAGTTATTTCTTTTTATTTGGTTTTTTCTTACTTGTTTTCTTCTTAGTTGGTTTTTTCTTAATTAGTTATTTTGCTTTGTTGTTTATTTTTTTGTTAGTGGTTTTTTCTTACTTTTTTTCTTTTTTGTTGGTTTTTTATTTGCTATTTATTTCTTGATTAGTTATATTTTTGCTTTAGTATTTAATACTTTTTTGTTAGTGGTTTTTTCTAGATTAGTTATTTCTTTTTATTTGGTTTTTTTCTTACTTGTTTTCTTTTTAGTTAGTTTTTTCTTACTTGTTTTCTTCTTTGCTACTACTTTCTTTTTATTCCCTTTCTTCTTTACTACTTTTTTCTTATTAGGAATTTTTTTTCTAGATTTCTTTTTTTCTTGTTTTTTAAGTTTTTTTTCAGAAGAAACTTTCTTTTGATTCAAATATACTAATTTCTTATAAGCATATGCAAAAGCTAATTTTGTTATAGGTATTGTGAATAAAAGCCCTACTAAAAAAAGCATTGTTCCTAAAATATTTATTAAAATAGTTAATACAATTAAAAAGAACACATTCCATTTATTTCCTTTTGTTATTTCTGCACTTTTCTTAAGTGCATTGTAAGGAGACATTTTTTTATCCACAATAAAATAACTGAAAAAGAAATATTTTATTGCTAATATTATTCCAGGTATTATAAATAAAATTAATCCTAAAAAAACTATTATCCCATAAAAAATCATTCCTCCTAAAAATTTAAAAAAGACCTTATATTGTGAAAATAATGTTGCTGAAGTACTTTTTTCTTTTGAAACAAAATTTATCATAATTTTTAAAAGACCAGTTCTTAGTATGATATTTACAAATAAACCCAAAATAAATATCAATAAAAATAAAAAACCTAACATAATTAATCTAAATATTAAATTTTCTCCAAAAAACATAGATGTTAAAACACCAAATGTTATTCCAAGTGAACTACATACAAATCTTAATGCAAAATGTATAATTGCATATAATATCAACACACCTATTAAAAAAGGAAAATGTTTTTTTGTTGTGTTCCAACCAAATTTAATTGACTCAGTTATAGAAAGTTTATAATCATTCATTTTTTGACCTCATTATTTTTTTATAATTTTTATTATAATATTACTCTTTATAAAAACTATTATTTTATAACCTAATTGAAAAATAACAGGCAAAACTTTATAAAAACAAGCAATAAATCATTATTATTCTAAAAAGGAGGCTACAATGGGAAAAGAAGGATTTGATGAAGTAAAATTACCTCAAAAAATGGGTTATGATAGAAGTATTACTATGTTCTCACCAGATGGAAGATTATTACAAGTAGAATATGCAAAAAAAACAGTTAAGCAAGGAACAACAGCAATTGGATTTACATGTAAAGATGGAATATTATTAATATCTGATAAAAGAATTATGGATAAATTAATTGTTCCAGAAGCAGTTGAAAAGATTTTCAAAGTTGATGAACATATTGTAGCTACAGCATCAGGAATAATATCAGATGCAAGAGTACTTGTAGAAAGAGCACAAATGAAAGCTCAACAACACAAAGTGACATATGATACTCCAATAGACATAATATCTATTGTAAAAGATATTGGAAATTTATCACAAGTAACAACACAAAGTGCAGGTTTACGACCTTTTGGAGTTTCATTGCTTGTTGCAGGTGTTGATGCAAATGGAGACATAAGATTATATCAAACAGATCCAACAGGAATGTATTTTAGATATAGAGCAACTGCAATTGGAGAATATGATGGAGAAATTGAAAAGATTCTTCAAAAAAAATACAAACAAAGTATAACAATAAAAGATGCATTAAAATTAGGTGTTGATATTCTTAAGAAAATTTTAAAGAATAATTTTAATATGGAAAGAATTGATACAGCATACATAACATCAAAAGAAAGAGTATTTAAGAAATTTCCAAAAGAAGAGATTAAAAAATTAGTTTAAATTTTTTATATCTTTTTATTTTGTTTATTTTATTATAGGAATTCATTATGGAAAGAATTGATATTAACTTAGCAAAAATCAAAAAATATGGTAAAAATTTTGAGATAGTTGTTGATGCTGACAAAGCAATAGAATACAAAAGATCAAAAGGTAATTTAGCAGAAGTTCTTAATTCACCTGAAATATTTTCTGATGCTCAAAAAGGAATGGTTGCATCTCCTTCTGATCTTGAAGAAGTTTTTGGAACAATAGATAAAGATGAAGTTGCAAAAAAGATACTTTCAGATGGAGAGATTCAACTTTCAGCAGAATATAGAAAAAAGTTGAGAGAAAGAAAAGAAAAAAATATTATTTCTTTAATACATAAAAATTGTATTGATCCTAGAACAAAAGCTCCTCTTCCAATCACAAGAATAAAAAATGCATTGGAACATGCAAAAATAAAAATAGATTATATGAAAAGTGCAGAAGATCAATTTGAAGAAATAATTAAAAAGATTAAATTATATATGCCCATTAGAATTGATAAAACAACATTACAAATTACTGTACCAGCACATTATACAGGAAAAGCATATGGGTTTATTAAAAAAATTGGTAAGTTAATAAAAGAAGATTGGACATCTAAAGGAGAGTTTTTAGGAAAATTAGTAATCCCTTCTGGAATTGAATATGAAATTATTGATAAAATTAACAAAATAACTGATGGAAATGCGACAATAGAAAAAGAAAACTAAAAAATATATTATATCAAATATATATTAAGCAATATACTTTTCTTTATAATTTAATTAAATAAAAATAAAGATTTAAAAAGAATAGGATAAATTCAACCACATATAGTATAAAATATAAGATAAATATATTTTATAATAAATATATTAAAAAATACATAAATTACATTTAATTAGTAAATTTATACGGAGGTAAAATGGCAGTAAATGTAAAAGAAAGACAAATTGTCGTGCCAGGCGAATTATTAGCAGATGGAATGGATTATATTCCTGGGGCATGGACATATAGAAAAGAAGAAAAAATATTTGCAAAAAAATTAGGAATTGTAAATATAAGTGGGAGAGCAATAAAGATAATCCCATTATCTGGCAAATATATGCCAAAAGTAGGAGATATAATTATAGGTAAAATAGTTGATATAAGTACAATGGGTTGGACTGTTGAATTAAGTTCACCATATACAGCATTATTGAGTATGAAAGAAGCTACAACTAAATTTATCAAAAGAGGAGATGACCTTACAAGATATTTTGATGTAGGAGATTATATTAAAGCAAAAGTCTCTCAAGTTACTTCTCAAAATCTTATTGATGTTACAATGAGAGAACAAGGACTTAATAAATTGACAAATGGAAGAATAATAGAAATAAATTGTCAAAAAGTTCCAAGAATTATTGGAAAACAAGGAAGTATGATCTCAATGATAAAAAGAAAAGCTAATGCATCAATTGTTGTAGGACAAAATGGATTGGTTTGGATTCATGGAGACACAGTTGAAGATGAAATAATTGTTGAAAAAACAATTAAAATGATTGCAAAAAATGCACATCTTGAAGGTTTAACAGATAGAATTGAAAAATATCTTGATGAACAATCTGGTAGAAAGAGTGAAAATAAAGAAACTAAAAAACAAGAAAATAATAGTGAGGGAGGAAATTAAAATGGGTTATGATAAAAGATATGACGGAAGAGAATTTGAAGAACTTAGACCTATTACTGCAAAAGCAGGTGTTATAAAAAATGCAAATGGAAGTGCATTTTTTAAGATAGGAAAAACAGCAGCATATGCAGCAGTTTATGGACCTAGAAACTTACACCCTAGATTTTTACAAGATCCTAAAACAGGAATACTAAGATGTTATTATAACATGATGCCTTTCTCAGGAATGGGAGAAAGAATAAGACCTGGAAGCAATAGAAGAGCAAAAGAAATTAGTATGGTTATAGAAAAAGCTATTCAACCTGTTGTTGATTTAACAGCATTTCCAAAAACAGCAGTTGATGTTTTTGTAGAACTTCCTTCAACTGATGCAGGATCAAGATGCGCAGCTATTTGTGCAGCAGTTATTGCATTAGCTGATGCAGGAATTCCTATGAAAGATATGGTAAGTTCTGTTGCAATTGGAGTATTAGATGGAAGTGTAGTTGCAGATGTTGAATACAAGGAAGAAGCATATGATTTAGGACCAGTTGCAGACATTCCATTAGCAATGTTAAATAATACAGGAGAAATTTCACTTTTACAACTTGATGGAGAAGTAAAAAAAGAAGATTTTATGAAAGCTATTGAAATGGCAAAAAAAGTTCTTCCACAGATACATAAAGCACAGAAAGATGCTTTATTGAATAAATATAACAAAAGTGAGGTACAAAAATGAATATAGAGATAAAAAATTACATTTCACGACTTTTAAAAGAAGGAAAAAGAATGGATGGCAGAAAGCCAACAGAATATAGAGATATATCTATTGAATATGGTGTTTCTGAAACTGCTGAAGGAAGTTCTCTTGTAAAAATAGGAGATACAGAAGTAATGGCAGGAGTAAAACTATCATTAGAAAAACCATATCCAGACAGACCTGATGAAGGTGGAATAATGGTTAATGTTGAACTTATTCCTTTAGCAAGTCCTGAATTTGAAGTAGGACCCCCAAGAATTGATGCAATTGAATTATCAAGAGTTATAGATAGAGGAATAAGAGAATCAAATGCAATTGATGGGAAAAAATTATGTGTTGAAAAAGGTGAAAAAGTTTGGATGGTAGGAGTAGATATACTTCCTTTAAATGATGCAGGAAATCTTCAAGATGCAGGATCACTTGCAGCAATTGCAGCTTTGATAAACACAAAATTTCCAGCAATAGATGAAAATGGAGCAGTTGATTATAAAACAAAAACAGATAAGAGATTACCTCTGACAAAAAGACCTGTTGAAGTTACTGTTTTTAAGATAGGAGATAACTTTATTGTTGATCCAGATACAAAAGAATCAAATATCTATGATGCAAGATTAACTGTTGCAACTATTGACAAGGAATGGATTGCAGCAATGCAGAAAGGTGGAGATGGTGCCTTAACAATTGATGATATTGATAAGATGGTTGAAATTGCAACTGAAAAAGGTGAAAAAATAAGAAACCAACTTCAAAAAATAGAATAAAAATGGAAAATAAAAAACATTCAAAATTTGAAAAGGCAAAAGTTATTGGAACTAGAACACTTCAACTTTCAAGTGGAGCTCCTATAAAAACAAAATCAACAGATAAAGAGCTTGAGAAATTAGATTACAATCCTATAAAAGTTGCTGAAAAGGAATTTGAAGAAGGAAAAATACCTTTGAAAGTTAGAAAGAAAGAGACTAAGAAAAGAACTAAGACTGAATAAGTTCTAGTGTTTTTCCAATACTAAATTTAGTCTGAGAATATTTTTTTTGGAATTTTTCTATTATTTTTTCTATTTGTTTATTTTTTTTATTTGGTTTAAATTTTATATTTAATCTTTTTGCTAATTTCTTTATTTCTGATTCTTCAACATATTTGAAAATCTTTATTTCGTTTTTGTTATTTTTTAACTTTGGTTTTTTCTTGTTGATGATTTGATCTAAGAACCAATTGCATTCATCATCTAATGTGTGTTCGAGAATTATCTTTGCTTTTTTGTTCTTTGTTGTTTTCTGTTGTTTTAATGTTATTGGGAATTTTATGAGTTGTTTTATGAAATATGTTGAAAGAGGAGATGTTGTTATAACTATATCTCCTTTCTTTATAGGTCTTAATGTCTTCTTTATTCTCTTTAATATTAGGTGTTTTTTCATTTTATATTATTTTATAGAGGAAAATCCTAAGGTAAAAGCATAAATTACTATATTTGTTGCTTGTTCTATGTTAGATAGAGTATTTGTTTTTTCAGGTAAAATTTTAATTGTAACATAAAATTGTTGTTTTTCTATTTTAGGTGTTTCTTCTGCTTGTAAAGGTATTAAATTAAATGTTTTTACAATATTTATAAGATCATAACATGCTGCCTCTATGTTTGTTTCATAGTCATAGTACCCTGATTTCTTTGAAAGAACATTGTAGTTTATGTTTTCTGATGTTATTTCCAATGATAATTCACCATTCTCATCAGTTGTTCCACTCATTAAAGTTCTTCCTTGTGCATCTGATGGAACAAATTGAATATTAATCTCTGTGTTCTTTAGTAATTTCCCATATCTATCTGTAACAGTGAATTTGATTATGTTATTTTCACAGTCTATTTCGTATTCTAATTGCATGTAGTCTTTTGATGAAGATGAACCGCCTCCCCCTCCAGATAGTACTGGGGTGGTTGAAGGGGGAGCAGTGTATGAATTATATAAATAAACTGTACCTGAATAAGTGCTACTTTGAAAATCATTTATAACTGGTTGAAAGGTATTTATTTCTACATCCCCAGAATATGTGCTACCTTGAAAAGATTCTGCTTGAGAAGATATTGTGATAGATCCAATTTCATAATTTTCACTTTGTGCTCCTGCTAAAGCTATATTGAATGAAAATAAAAAAACTACAAAAAATACTATTGTTTTTCTTAACATATTTCTAAATCCGGATGGAGGTCACATAATGCTTGTTTAAGCATTTGATTTTCATTTTGTAATTCTTCAATTTGTTGCTGTTGTTCTTGTATTGCTGATGTTGTAATTGCTTCGAAACCATCCAAATTCAATCTCAAATAACCTTCATTATTCTTTTTTACCATTTCAGGAAGAACTTCTTGTACATTTTGAGCAATAAACCCGTACCTTTGCTGGTTATCTTCTCCAAATAATTCCTTGTATTTATCATTCCATTCATATTTTATGGGGTTTAATGCTTTAATTATATCTAATCCACTATCAACATTTGTTAAAACATTTTTTAATCTTGCATCAGAAGAATAAGTTGTAGTGCTAACAACCATTGATACTCCATCTGAAGAATCATAATAAAGATTCATTGTTCCTGGTGATGTTGCCATATATTCAGTTATAGTTCTGTAAACTCCATCCGTCATTGTGCTAATAGAATTTTGAGTAGGTTCCTCATAAATTGTATAGGGTCCGCCTGCAACAGAAATAATGCTTCCAGTTACTTCCATCTCATCAGATGTTGGAAAACCAATTACCTCTCTATATTCTCCGTCTATCCAAACAAAATCACTAATACTATAACGAGCATTTATACCTGGACTAAAAATGACATTACTATCTTGACCATCTACAGGATTAGGATCTTGAGTAAGTAATCTGTTATTTGAAATTGGTCCAGTCATTGGACCTCCAGTTCTATCTAAGTATGTTCCAAAGTCAGATATTTGTGATTCTGATATGGAAATACCCGTTGATTTGTCCCATGCAGAATATACTGGGTCGGTTTCTGTGTAGGATGTTAAGTAACCTGCACTTGAGTGGTCTCCCCAACTATATGCAGTGTCCCAATTAGATATTTTTGTTGAGGTTACAGCAGATGCATCACTTGCAGAATATACTGGGTCGGTTTCTGTGTAGGATGTTAAGTAACCATTGTTTGCAACATATGCATCAACTTCTCCTTCAGAAAGTTGTGTGTTTGTGTCTGTATCTGTGTCGTCTGCACATTGCCATTCACTTGCAACATTATTCCATTTAGGTAGTTGTCCATCTGTACAAGATAAAGTTGCTTTTGCTAAAGCATTAACAGTTGGGTCTGATTCAGATGTTAAGTAAGATTGTAAGTCAGATATTTGTGATTCTGATATGGAAATACCCGTTGATTTGTCCCATGCAG
>CAYLKE010000002.1:85967-115757 GCA_964384425.1 uncultured Methanosarcinales archaeon
AATATACTGGGTCGGTTTCTGTGTAGGATGTTAAGTAACCTGCATCATTTGTAAATGAACTTACTGTTGTTGGAGTTCCTGTTAAGTCTGAATATGCTCCAGTTGTAGCTACTGTTGCTAATGAAGAAGATAATGCGTAACCATTATTATCTGCATAAGCATCTACTTGTGTTTCTGTAAGTTGTGTGTCATCATCACCATCTGCTAAACCAGCTGGAACGTTTGATAAGTCATTGAATGATCCAGAGAATAGTTGATTTGTTGTAGCAAAATTATTTACTCCATTTCCATCATTTGTTAATTCACTTGTAGCTGTAGGAATAGATGAAGTTAAAGCATAACTTGCAGCAGGTGTTCCACCCAAATTTAATGAGTTTGTTGCTGTTGTGGCAGAACCAGAAGTGGTTGAATAAGGGACAGTTATAGAACCGCCACCTCCAGATAAAGTAACTGAACTTCCATCAGTTCCTAATGCCTGAATTTCATTTGTTGGATCATTGTCTGCATCATCAACTGCATCTCCATCTGCAATTTCTGCAGGAACGTTTTGTATATTGTTCCAATGTACTTGTGCTCCACCATCAGTTTGCATGTTTGTTATAGTATAATAATTTGAAGATACTGAAGACCAAACAGGGTCAGTCTCATCGGCTGTGGTAAAATGGTCTAAATCTGAAATCTGACTTTCTGTTATGGAAATACCTGTAGTTTTATCCCATGCTGCGAATACAGGATCTGTTTCTGTAAGAACCGCAGACGTAGAAACAATTCCTCCACTAATATCAATGCCTGTTCCAGCTGTATAAACTTCTCCATTATCATCTGCTGCAACCCATGAAGATGTTGGATCATCCCATTTTAGGACTTGTCCTTGTGTTGCACCCATTCGATTTAATTTTGGTCGTGTAATAGCACTATCATTAATTTTTTCTGTTGTAACTGCCTGATCCACAATATATGTTGTTTCTATGCTGTTTGTTTTATAACCAGGAAGAGAAAATTGCACATAATCATTTGGGCCAAAAGGAACAAGTTCTCCATTTACATAAGCCTTTAGCTTATATGTTGTTAAAGGATCTAAAGTGCCATCATCAACAGTTATTGTTGCTTTTCCATTAACAAAAGTTATTATTCCTGAAGTAATTAATGTGGTTCCAGTTTCATCAAAAATTTCATATGTTCCAGAACCACTATAATCATTATTAGAAGAATCCTGAACATTTGCAAAATTTATATCATAATAATTAGTTGCATAACCAACTGGCATCATCACCAGTAACATTATCAAAAATACAAAAAGCCCCTTCTTATTCATCTTTTACCCACCTCACGTTTTATAAGATTAATTAAAGCATCTTTAAGAGAAATAGATCTAGGTACGGTATCTTTCCACTCGTTCCAAACCTTTTCTGGAACTTCAAATGAAAATGTTTTCACACCCTTTTTTCCCATTTTACTTAGTATTACTTAGTAAAGTTTAACAAAAATAAACTAAACTAATTTAAAGTAAGTATTACTAAGTAATATATAAAACTTTCGAAGAATTAAGCTAATTGTAGTTTAACTTTTTTAGCAATAGAAGGTCCTAGAATAACTGCCAACTCACCAGTAGGAGACCTCTTTAAATCACCAATATTTCTAATCTTATTATCATACAACTTACGAGCACGAACTCTTCCAATACCTTTTACAGCAATCAAAGGTAAGAGATCTTCTTTAACACCATATTTAATTCTTCTTTCTAATTTATTAATAATTTTTTTCTTATCATCATCAAGATCAATAAATTTAGATATTTCTTTAGCAGAATATATCAACCATTCCATTGTTGTCATCTTAACCCTTATCTCTCCAGGAGTTACTTTATATTCTTCACAAAGATATTTTTCATCTTTTTCATTAATCCATTCCATAAAGAAACAACCTGTCTTTATTATATTAAAGAAATGATATAAATCATATATATTATCCATGTCATATAGTAATTCATCATAATTCTCAAGAACAATATCATCATATCTTTCTTTCTCACCTTTTCTCATTCTTATCAAAGGTCGTAATTCCAACATTCCACAAACTAAAGTTAAAAGAGTAAATTCATTTAATTCTTTATCTTGTTTCAATCCAGTAATAATATGATCTGCACTTAAAGGATCTATACAAAGTTCACTTATTCTACGACCAAGTAAAGTTGGAAAAAGATTATCTCCTTTTTCTTTTATAAAATTCCAATCAATAAGTTCATCGACTATTCTATCAAGGTATGCCTCGATTTTACTCATATCCCCATATTGATGTGCCCAGAATGTTCTGGAAAAGAAATCAATTAATTGTTCCTTATCTTCAACAATAAGAGATGATATCAAAGACAGAGTAAATGCTCTTAACACTGGTTCTACTGCCATCTTAGAATATATTTTTTCAGGTTTCCCCTTGATATATCTTTTTTTTATCTTTTCTTTATCAGAATCATCTTTTGCAATAACAATCGCTTCCCCACAATCATCATGTTCTGGTCTTCCAGCTCTTCCAGCCATTTGAAAATATTCTAAAACAGGAATCCATGCCATTCCTTTTCTAGGTTGGTATCGTTTTAATGATTTTATAATAGTTCTAAAAGCAGGAAGGCTAAGTCCAGCAGCTAAAGTTGGGGTAGAGCAAATAACTTTTACCTTACCTTCTCTAAACCATTTTTCAATATAACTTCTCTGCTCAGGAAGTAATCCTGAATGATGAAATGCACATCCATGAGCAACACAATTGCTTAATTTTTTACATTGTTCTGTTGGAGTAGAAAGTACTTTAAGAATCATTTCAGATTCTTTTTTTAAAGGAATATCAATTATCTTTTTCATCTTATCTGCAGTTGATTCTGCTGATCTCTTACTTGAAACAAATACTAATGCTTGTTTCCTTTTTTCAAGAGTATTTTTGATAATTTCATCCATATATTGTTAAAAAATCGATTGATTTATATTATTTTATATTATAATGCCTAACATGAAGCCAAAAAAACATTTTATAGAAATAAGATATAAAAATAAATTTAAACTTCCAGAAAAATTAATAAAAGAACTTCCAGAAAATATTGTACTTGCATATACAGTTCAATTTAAAGATTCTATTAAGGAAATATTAAAACAATTAAAAGATAAAAAAGTTGAATTGTTCCGATCGCTGCATGGAAAATATAAAGGACAAATTCTCGGATGTGATAATTATCCGCAAAAAAAGAAAAAAGGTGTTTTCTTGTATATTGGAGATGGACAATTTCATCCAACTGCCATAAACACAGAACTCCCGATTATTTCATACAATCCTTTTTCTAAAAAATGGACTAAAATAAATAACAATTGGCAAAAAGAAAACAAAAGATATTTTACAAAATTCTTAACATCAAAAACTATTGGAATAATTATATCAACAAAACCAGGACAGCAAAATATGAAATTAGCATCTGAATTAAAAAAACAAATTAACAAGCACTTTCCTGAAAAAGAAGTATATCTTTTCCTTAATGATTTATTAATACATAATGATTTAGAAAATTTTAATTTTATAGATTTTTGGATAAATACAGCATGTCCTAGAATAGAGAATATTATTTATGGAAGATTTATATTAGATTATATTAAACTAATTAAAAACTAAAATGAATAGAAAACATAGATGGGTGAATATTTGGTATGTGTTTATTGCACTCTTACTTATTTGTATGTTATTTGTCCCGATTATTGATGAATTTAATCTTAAATTAACAGATAATCTTTACAATACAGAATGTAATAATAAAGATATTGTAATATTGGATATTGATGACTTTTCTATAAATCAAATTGGAGCATGGCCATGGAACAGAGATGTTTTTGCAGAAGTTGTTGAAAAAACAAAAAATGCAAAAATAACTGCTATTGATGTTTCATTTCTTGAATCAAGAGAAGGAGATGAAGAACTTGATAAAGCACTTAAAGAAAATAATGCAGTGGTTGTTGGAGAAATTATTGACAACAAAAAACACCTTCCAATTGTAGGAGACAAATATGCTATCTCAAATGTTATATCTGATGTTGATGGAAAAGTAAGAAAATATCCTTCTTATGTTTCTGGTGAAAAAACATTAGCAACATATATGTATAATAAAATAACTGATTCCTCTCTAAAAAATAATAATACATTTCTTATAAACTATTGTGGAAGACCTAATTCATTTGTTCACTATTCATTTTATGATGTTTACAATGATTCGATAAATAAATCTGCTTGGAATAATAAAATAGTTTTTATTGGGGCAACAGCAATGAATCTCCATGATTTTTATATAACTCCCACATCAATATCTCCAATGCATGGTGTTGAGATACATGCAAATGCACTTTACACAATGCTTTCAAATAATTATCTTTCATATCAATCAATTCAATCAACTGCATTGATAATAATATTATTAGTAATAATTATTTGGCTCATATCTAAATATTCAACAATATATTCTTTAGTATTTTCAATCACAGCAACAATTATTTTATTATTTATAACAGCATATCTTTTTATTTATAATAATTATATTGTAAATTTATTACACATATTAATAAGCATATGGATTTCTTTTTTTGCAGCAATTACAATAAAATATTTTGTTGAAACAAAAGAAAAACAAAAAATAAAAAATATGTTTGAAAAATATGTCTCTCCAAAAGTTATAGAACATCTTATAAAAAATCCTGAAAAAATAAAATTAGGTGGAGAAGAAAGAGAAGTTTCAATAATGTTTTCAGATGTTAGAGGATTTACATCTATTGCAGAACATCATTCGCCCCATGAACTTGTAGAAATAATAAACACATATTTAGACATTATGAGTGATACTATTCTTGAACATGATGGTGTTGTAGACAAATATATTGGAGATGCAATCATGGCTTTCTGGGGAGCACCATTAGCCCAACCACAAAATGCAGATTTAGCTGTAAATAATGCTATTGATATGATAAAAAAACTTCCATCTGTAAGATCTCAAACAAAGGAAAAAGGATTTGATATTGGAATAGGAATAAACACAGGAAAAGCAGTTATTGGGAATATGGGATCTCATAAAAGATTTGATTACACACTTTTGGGAGATGCTGTTAATTTAGCATCTCGTCTGGAAGGAATAAACAAAGTATATGGTACAAAGATAATTATAAGTGATTACACAAAGAAAAAATTAAAAGAAAATTTCATATTAAGAAAATTAGATAAGATTGTTGTTAAAGGAAAAACTCAACCAGTAATAATATATGAGGTAATTGGAAGAGAAGATCAAAAAACAAAAGTATGGTCTGCAATTATACATGATTTTGAAAAAGGATTAAAATATTATTTTGATGGAAAATTCAAAAAAGCAATTGAATTCTTTAAGAAACATAAAGATGATTATCCTTCTAAAGTATTTATTGAAAGATGTGAATTATTAATCAAACAAAAACCAAAAGAATGGGATGGAATTTGGAGATTAAAGGAAAAATGATTCTCAAACAAAACCCAATAGATTTCATAGTAATAGAATCTCCAATATTAAAAGAAAAAGGAAATAATTATTCATATTATTATTTAGTAAAAAGAAACATTGATGCATTTTCTGCATTTAATGTAATTTCTAGAACTTTAAGAGTTGATAGAAAACATATTAAGTATGCTGGATTAAAAGATAAAAGAGCATATACAACACAAGTAATTTCTATTCCTAAGCGTTCAGGCACTGTAGATGATAAGCCATCTAAGTCACTCAAAGAAATACATACTAAAAAAATAACATTAAAACATATTGGAAATTATAAAGATCCAATGTTTTTAGGAAATTTAGAGAAAAATACTTTTATAATAACAATTAGAGAATTAACAAAAAAAGAAATTGAAATTATAAAAAGCAATGAAAATAAACTATTGAGATTAAAAAACTATTTTGATGAACAAAGGTTTTCTAACAACAATGTTGAAATTGGAAGAGCAATTGTAAAAAAAGATTTTAAAAAAGCACTTGAATTAATGGACCTCCATCCGGTTGATAATGATTATCTAAAACATTTAGGAAAAATACCTAAAAAACAATTAAAACTTTACATCCATGCTTATCAAAGTTATTTATGGAATAAAGCAATAGAAAATATAAACATAAAAGAACTGGATTTATTTGGTTTTGGAATAAACGAAGACCATGTTAAATATTACAAAGACATAATTAAAGAAGAATCTATTTCTGAAAGAGATTTTATTATAAGACAGCTTCCAGATATGTCTTGTGAAGGAGTCAAAAGAGATATAGAAGTTAATTTTAAGTATAAGATAACAAACATTACAAATGACACAGCAACTATTGTTTTCAATTTACAGAAAGGATCATATGCTACAATGATGGTGAAGCAGTTGTTGAAATAATAAAAATATTGTTTTAAAAATAAAAAAAATAAAATTATTTAAAATTATCACTAAATCCTCCTTCTACTAGTTCTGCTTTTTTATCACTAATAATTAAGGAATGTGTTGCAACCTTATCTATAAAATATCTGTCATGAGATACAAATACAACTGCTCCCTTGAAATGCCTTAATGCTTTTTCAAGAGATTCCTTTAACTCAATATCTAAATGATTTGTAGGTTCATCTAATAAAAGCACATTGTGTCCTCTTGTAAGTACATTCAAGAGTTGAAGTCTTGCTTTTTCTCCACCACTAAGTTTCTTTATTTTGTTACCTAAGGAATTTCCAAAACCAAAGTTTAATGCGAGTTTTGTTATCTGTGGATCTGAATAATGAGTATTTTTATCTAAAAGATATTCCAAAACCTTATCATTCAAAGGAAGATTACTGCTCTCCTGATCAAAATAACCAATATTAAGATTATTTCCATGTCTTATTTTGCCCAGATATTTTTCCTTACCCAATAATATTTTCATTAAAGTACTCTTACCACTTCCATTTTCTCCAATAATTGCTACTCTTTGATTTTTTCTTACAACAAATGAAATCCCCTCTAATAATTTTTTATCTCCAAAAGATTTTGATAAATTCTCTACCTCAAATATAATATCACTTGTTCTTTCTCCTTGTTTAATTTCAAAATCATATCTATCTTCGAGTTCATTAGGATTAGCTACTTTTTGTAGTTCATTTGCTCTTCTCTCTAATTTATCTGCTTGTATCTTTAATGCTTTACTTCCGTCTTTATGTGCCCATTTTCTCTTGTCTTTTGATGATGCAAGTAATCTTTTTCTTTCTCTTTCAGTTGAATCATGATTTTTTTCCATAGCAATTCTGTGAAGTCTTCTTTTTTTGAGATAATTACTGTATCCTCCTTCATAATTCAATAATTTCTTTTCCTCTATCTCAACAACTTTATTCGCAATTTCATTAATAAAATACCTATCGTGTGATATTACTAAAAATATTGAATCACTTTCATTTATCTCTTTTTCTAACCATTTAATTGCCTCAAAGTCAAGATGATTTGTAGGTTCATCTAAAAGATAAACATCTGCTTTTTTACTTAGAGATTCAATTAGTCTTAATGATGTTATCTGTCCTCCACTAAGCTGAAATATAGGCATGTGTAATATTTCATCCGACTGTTTAAGTGATAATAAAAGTTGTTTCAATTTTTCTATCTCTATATCTTCTGTCTGTCTTGAACATAATAATTCATATTCTTGCAGTAATTTAGAGTATAAATCAGTATTTTCAATATATTCTGACATGCCTAATTTTTCTTCTATTTCTTTCAATTTTTGAATTACTTTCTGTTTTTTTGATTTTAAATAATCCAAAAATGTTAATTTAACACTTGAAAAGGTCTTCTCTTGTTCCATTAATGAAATAATCATTCCAGAAGAAATAGTTATTGAACCTTCAAAATCTTCTTCTCCAGAGATACACCTAAACAAGGTACTTTTACCACTTCCATTCTGTCCAATTAGTGCAATTTTTTGATTGTCGTGTATTATTAGGCTAGTGTGATTGAAAAGTTTATTCTCACCATATGATTTGGAGAGATTTTTTATGTTTATCATTTTGACCTCCTAAAGTCAGGTTTTAAAAAGTAAACAAAAAAGTATCTTTAAAGTTGTTAAAATTTTTAGAGCTTACGCTAGAGAAATAATGCAATTTGTAAAATACAACATTTTAAATTCTATTGCCATAAATACAAAATACTAAACACAATATATAAAACTTTTCTTTTATACAATCCTATCCTATCCGCAGTTGGGTTTACACTTTTGTAGAAAGTTATATAAAATATAAATATTAATAATTACTCTATGGCAAATACACAAGATATTTATGATACAGTATATCATGGAATCAAAAAAATTAAGAAAAATGTAGAAGGCGATTTTAGAGGTATTGAACTTGAAACTATTCGTTCTTACATAAAAGCATCTAAAAAATCAGGTGTTATGGATGTTGAAAATAAAACCTATGATAAAGAAAAACTAAATGATTTTGAAACAAGAAAAAAATTTGCAGAAGAATTCTCAAAAGATATATCAAAAAAATTAATTGATTTTTATAAATTAAATGAAAAAAAATTAGATGATGTACAAAAAGAATTTCTTATGGAACATACATTGGGAATAACAGAATATGCTCTTGAAAGAGGTCTTGATGAAGAATTTAAAGATATACAAAATTTCTATAAACAAATAAAAGGACTTAGTGATAAAAGATTAGAAATGTATGTTGGCCATAAAATAAAAGAAAAATTAAAAGAAGAAGGCATAAATGAAGATGATTTTATAAGATATTATACTAAAATGAATCCAGAGTATCTTTTAGAAGAAGAAAAATTAGCTACAGAAAAATCAATATATTCACAAAAAGAAGAATTTGAAGATATTCATAGAAAAGAAAAGAAAAGAAGAATTGAAGAAGAAGGTGAACTTGAAAAAAATGTTGATAAAGAATTTTTAGAAGAACTTATGAAAACAATAAAAGCAAGTCTTTCAAAAACAAAACCTTTCAAAAATAGACCATTACTTTTCAAAAAAATCAAAAAAGAATTAATAGAAGAAGATAGGAAAAAAGCAAAAGAAAATATAAGAAACGAAGGAAAAACTAAAAAGAGTAAGAAGAAAGCTGCATAAAATGGAAATATATTTGGATTATAGTTCAACAACACCTGTAAGAAAAGAAGTAATAAAAGAAATGCTCCCTTATTTTGATAAAATATATGGTAATCCTAGTTCGATACATAAAAAAGGAAGAGAAGCAAATAAATTTCTTGAAAAAGCAAGAAATACAATTGCAGATATTTTAAAATGCAAAAGTAATGAGATTATATTTACAAGTGGAGGAACAGAATCTGTTAACCTAGCAATAAAAGGTATTGCAGAGAAAAAAGGCAGTGGGCATATAATCACAACACAAATTGAGCACCCTGCTGTATTAAATACATGTAAACAATTAGAGAAAAAAGGATTTCAAATAAGTTATTTATCAGTCAACAAAAATGGATTAATAGATATGAAAAAACTTGAAGAAAAGATAAAGAAAAACACAATATTAATTTCTATTTCCTATGCAAATAATGAAATTGGAACTATTCAAGATATTAAAAAAATAAGTAAAATAGCAAAAAAATACAACATTCCTTTTCATACAGATGCCTGTCAGGCAGCAGGTTATGAAAGCTTGGATGTAAAAAAATTAGAAATAGATTTAATGACTATAAATGGATCTAAAATTTATGCTCCAAAAGGCATAGGAATATTATACAAAAAAGAAAATATAAATCTTAAACCTCAAATTATTGGAGGGGGGCAAGAATATGGAATGCGTTCTGGAACAGAAAACCTACCTTATATTATTGGTTTTTCAAAAGCACTGGAATTAATTCAAAAAGAGAGAAAAATAGAATCAGATAGATTAATCAAACTTAGAGATTATTTTATAAAAAAAGTTCAGAAAGAAATTGAAGATGTCTATTTGAATGGAGACAATAAAAAAAGACTTCCAAATAATATTAATTTAAGTTTTAAGCATGTTGAAGGAGAAGCACTTTTATTATATCTAGATGAAGCAAATATTTATGTCTCTTCTGGAAGTGCTTGTTCATCTAAAAGTAATAGTGCTAGTCATGTTTTAAAATCAATTGGATTAAATGAATATCTTCAACATAGTGCAATTAGATTTTCTCTTGGAAAAAACACAACTAAAAAAGAATTAGATTATGTGATTAAAGTCTTAAAAGAAAGTGTAAATAAACTAAGAAAAATAAGTAGAAAAAATTAAGCTTCTTCTGCAATCACATTAGTTACAAAATCATAAAATTGTTTTGTTATATTTGTATAGCAATCTTCTAAAGTATCAATATCTAGTTCTGTACACCCATTATCTAAATCAAATACTAATGTTATGTATCTCCTATGTTCATCTACAACCTTATATTCTGCTCTTATAACTTTTTTTAAGAATCCATAAAATTTCAAATAATTCTTTATGTCTTTGTGTGGAAAATGTTCTTCTAATAATCTTTTTTTAGATCTTGTATCCATAGGTATCTCATCAATCATTTCTTTACTTAACATCCAATGTAATAAACTATTGATTATTTTTTCATAAACATCAACTGTCTTCTTTAACGCACTCATAAGAACATCTCTAGTTCTTGTAAATTTTAAACTGACAAAAACAACATGTTCTAATTTTTTTAATTCATGTCTTACATCAACAAGAAATTCGTTCATCTTTTGTGTCCTCCTTGATAAATATAAGGTCTTTGACAAAGGCCTTGTTTTTTTTTAATAAGCCATCAATTTCTTTTATTGAAAATGATTTAAATGAATTTTTAATATTATTACATATTACAATAGAATCATTCTTCTTAAATACCATGTAACTATCATCATACGCTTCAATAAATTTCTTAACATTATTGAAAGTTTTTAATGAATATTTGTCAAAAGAATATTGATGAATTAGTTTTGTTGAAAAAAGATCAATAAAATCAGTATCCAATTCTGGAAGGAAGTTTATATTTTTTGAATAATAAGACCAATTTCCCAACCATTTAAAACCATGTTTGAATGAGTTTAACATATTATTTAAAGAACTCATAATAATTTTTGGATCTTGAATAGTTCTAAAACTATGGTTTATGAGGTGATCTGCATTCTGCATATAAGAAATGCATTCCTCCAGATATTTATTATAAAATTTATCTACCATAAATAGTCCTAGTTTTCATTAGCAAGTATGATTGCTTCAGCAATATCCCCATTAGTTTTATCTAATAGTTCAACTGCTTTTTCTTTATCACAATTACTTTTTTCTATCAATAAGTTGATATCCTCTTCAGTATAAGATTTAAGTGAACTTTCCTGGAAATCACCAGTTATTTGAAAAGATTCCTCATTTGGCATTTTTATTTTCATAACTTTTGGATTGTTAAAAACAATCTTTTTGTCTTGAAGTTTAATTATAACTTCTTTAGCATCTATTTCTTCTTCTTTAATGCCCATTCTTTTCATCGCTTGTTTAAGCATACGTGGATCCATATTAAACATTTAAATCACCTTATTAAAATATATTATTTCCAAATTGGTGCAATAACATAACTACAACTGCAACCAAAACACATAGTACAATAACAACGCCAGGTGAAAAAGTGAATAGACTTTTACCTTCACCAGGTCTAAATAATCCTCCAATTCCAGAAGGTAATGAGATTTTATTATCTTTTGCCATTTTTTGTGTGAATTAATAGTTAAGCCACTCTATTTATAATTTTTACTATTATTTATAGTAATTCCATTGGAAATAATCATTTGTATACTTTAATATATGGTTGGCATAATATATAAATATTGTTGTTCTGTAATGTTGTCATTATTGTGTGGTGAATAAAGCGAAATATTTATATAGTTGTTAAATATACTATATTGATTAGAGGTAAAATGAGTCTAGAAAAAAAGATATCGAGATGGAAGAAATTCAAAAACATTGCATTAGCTGGAGCTTCTTATGGATTATTTACATTGATAAGTATGATGCCAGGATGTGAGGGATGTGTTAATGATACACAAGAATTACCTCCTTCACCAGTTTTAGAAATAAATATAGAAAATGATATAAAAAATTATACTTTTAATGAAGGTAATAAAGCAAGCATAGTATTTAATGCTAAAAATTACCAAGGAGATTTAACCTTTAATTCTCCTTTAGGTTTTTCTATTAGAAAAGAAGGAGACTTGTTTATTGCTGAAAAAGATATTGGATTTGATGAAGTACTTAATGGTGATTCTACAACACACACAAATGTTGAATTTGAAGCAATAGACTCTACCACAGGAAATAAAGCAACTTATACTATTGAATCAATCACTTTTGAAGATACTCCTTCAACTGTTAATGTTAATATTGCTGGAGATCTTAAAGAAATAACAATGCAAGAAGGAGAAAGTGAAACTTTTCCAGATGTAATTCCTAGCTCAAATGTTCCAGGAGAAACTTTTACTATAACTAGACCAAGAGGTTTTGGAGAAAATTCTTCTAGAGTAATTGGATGGAATGAAAGTGGAGAATATCTAAATGAGACTATAACTGTTGTTGGATCTTATGGAGGAACAGCAACATATGTTCTTGATAAAATTACAATTGAAAATAAAATACCTGGATTAACAATTCAAGTGGCAGGAGATGTAACTTCGTTTACTGTTTATGAAAATTCTACAGCTATTTTTCCAACTGTAACAGCAACATCTCAAAACACCAATAGCACAATAACTATTGAATACCCTTTTGGTTATGTTGATGGTCAAAAAGAAACAGATTACGATGATGAAGGAACTTCTTTGGGAAAAATAATTGCAAGAGGTTCTGATGGAGAGTATGCTGAATATGAAATAGAAGAAATAACACTCCACACAAATTATCCCATAAAAATAGTTTCAGGAATTCCTTCCAAAATTTATGCAGTTGTAGGGGATAAAGTAGAAGTAAATCCTGAAATAGATGACGGTCCTGATAATGATACAATAACCTGGAATAATACAAGATTTCAATCAAATGGAGATAAATTAGAGTATATTGTACAAGAATCAGATATTGGAAATACTTCTGAAAGTTTAGAGGTTAGTGATGGAACGGTAACTGATACATCATCATTACAACTTATTGTTAGAGATCAAGAAGTTAAATATGTTAAGAAAGAATCTAGTCTAGATAAAATAATTGCAGTCGATAAAGATGGAAATAATGAAAGAACTGTTTATTCAAGTTCAAATGAGATTAGAAATATTAAAGTATCAGAAGATGGGCATCAGGTATTTTTTATTGAATATAACTCTAGCACTAGTACTTGTGAATTAAAAAGAATAGATAATGAAGGTAATAATCTAATAACAATTTTTAATAAAGCAGATTACAATAATGAGAACATAGCAATTTTAAAAGATGGAAGTAAAATTGCAATAAGAGCAATAGATTCAGAATCAGATTCAGAATTATTATTGCTTGAAAAAGATCAAGATGGAAATTATACTCAACAAACTTGGGTAGAGAATGATGGACATTATGCTAATTTTTGTCCTATCTTTGATAATGATGGAAATTTATATTACTGCGATACAAATGAATCTTATCAAGTTGATTTAATTAAATATGATGGTACAAATAAAACAATATTAAAAACAGCAGATTCTATCACTGAATTGAAAAACAAAGGAGATAAGTTATACTTTACAATTGTTGATTTAGCTAAATCAAATTATCAACAAATAGGGGAAGTTGATTTATCAAATGGAAATAGTTTCAAAGATGTGACAAATTCTAATGACAATTCAGATGTTATTGTTTTACCTGATGGAAATTTACTTATTAAAACTGCAGATTTTAGTGCAGGAGTTTACAAAATAAATAGATATGAAGATAATGCTGGAACTTGGCAATTTAAGGAGACGGTTTATACTCTTAATACAAATGAAACAATTAAAAATTGGTCATTGGGAAAAGACAATGATGTAATACTTGATTTAGATCTTACTTCAGGATCAATTCCAAATCTTAAAAAATTAAATTATGTAAATAAAACAATGACTGATTTTACAACAGGTACAGATGAAAAAATGTATCCTTATTATAAGTAATTCTTTTTCTACACAAAATCCAAAACCTTATAAATATAATATATATTTAATTAAATAATGTATTCAGAAGTAATTATGTACCTCATTGATAAAATAGGTGTGAGGGGACTGATTGTAGTTAATCTAATAGTTTTAATTATTTGTTTCTTTATTATTGCATATTTATTCTTTGCATATTCTTGGACATTGAAAGAATATCTTTACTTTGTTAGAAAAACAAAGAGATTCATTCTTGAACCATACATAAGAAAGATTATGAAACAAAGAAGAGATATGTTAAACATGTCAGATGGAATAATAAAAAATATGATTGAAAAAGGATATTCGAATAAAAAAATTTTAACTGTATTTACAGAAAAAGATTTTCCAAAAAATATCATAAAAAGAAAAATAAAAAGAATAAGAAAAACATTAAAAGTACAAAAACATGCTAAAATACTTAATAAATTAAATAAAAAGAATAAATTAATTGAAAAACAGATAAAAAGTTTGTAGGAGAATAAATATGGAAATTAACAAAATAAAAGATTTATTACCCAGAATGTCTGGAGTAAATATTGAAGCAGAGGTCATATCAAAGGCTCCTGAAAAAACATTCAACAAGTTTGGAAAAGAAGGAAGACTTTGTGTTGTAACACTGAAAGACGATTCAGGAAAAGTAGAAATGGTATTATGGAATGAAAGTATTGATGAAGTAGGTGAAGGAGATAAAATAAGAATTACAAATGGATTTGTAAGAGAATTCAATAACAATATCCAATTATCATTAGGAAGAGAAGGAAAACTTGAGATACTCAAAAAAGGAGAACCTAAAAAAAATCCTTCTGATCTTGAAGAAGTTGAAGAAATGGATGTTGAAGAAGAAACAATTTAATTTATTTTAATATCATAAAAGAGGTGTAATGGGAAGTAATTTAAAACTAATAATTGTAGTTTTCATGTGTTTTGTAGTTATTGGTATTTCCAATAATTTAGTTCAAAAAGATTATAACTTCTCTTTATTTGATTATGCAGGAAATCTTTTAACAGGAGGAGCTGTTGCTGGAAATGATTGGATAGGAAATCAATCAAATTTGAACTGTTCAGTATATAAAAATGATTCTGTCCCTTCAGGTTTTAATGAAATACTTGCACTTTATGATTATACAGACTCCCATATTTCTCTCCCTAATGAAACACATAGAGGAGAATATGGATTATATTGTAAAGATGTTAATGATGGTGGAAACCTAACATGGAATAATTCTCTTGGGACGGTTTTTTTAAGAGCTTTAAACACATCAAATTCTCACGTTGAGATGGCTAATAAAACTCCTGCAGAATATTCAGTTAATTTATCAATATATCATGAAGGTGGAGGTGTGGTAAGTTGTAGTTATCAAAATGATTCTTATGGGAATTGTTCAAGTGAAACTGAAACTTGTTTACTTACTGTCCCATATGAAATGATTGGAAACGATACAGATCTTCACGTTGCAGATTGTAATTTTACAAATGCTTATGATACATCTATTTGTTGTGAGTTAGAATCAATTAATGTTTCAATTTATTTAGATGGAGTTTATTTAGCACAAGGAGATAATATCTCACTTTCAGGTAAGCCATCTAATTTTACAGTAAATACAAATATAATTACTGGAAGAGTTGTTGTGAGAGAATACAATGGATTAGCATTAGCAACAATCCTACAATATACCGTTTCCAATTTATCAAGCATTAGTGAAGGAATAACTCAAATAAAATCTCACAACACTAGTTTAACAATTATTCCGACAGGAGGGATAGGAGAGATTGAAGAATACATTGGAGGATATTATATTGAATTACAAGTACAAAATAACAATAATGTAACTTTATATACTCAAAAATTTAATGTTACTAATAGATTAACAAGTACTGTTACAAATTCTGTAGATGTTCCCAATAAAGCAGATATTGGTTATACTCGTCAAGAAATGGACTCTGTTACAAGTAGGGCAACTGAATGGTTAAATGCTGGAGGAGGCATTAATCATAATTTAATTGTTAATGGGACTACAAAGATAATAGGAAATAATTTTAATATTAGTAAAGGTCAACCAACTGGTTTTAATATAACTATTTTAGATGATTCTCAAAATCCCGTAAATAATGCAATAATCAATATTAGTGAAATTAATGGGTATGTTTTATTTGCATTACCAGAATACACTACACTTAATTTATCTAGTACTGCTCGAGGTACTCTAATTTCAGATTCATTTGGAAATGTTAAATTTGGTACATTTCCTAGTGGCGGACTTACTGGTTTTGAAAATAATATTGGAGATTACGGATTTATTATAGAAGTATATAATAATAGTGGAGATTATATTAACACAATAAACATTGACGTTAATAGGACATTAAAAAGTGTTGGAGGTAGTATTGAAGATATCTACAACCAACCAAGCATGGCTTATGCACTTCAAAACTTAGATAGTATGAGTGAAAAAGCAAAAGAATGGATAAATAAAGATTAAAGAGGAAGAGGTCAAAAATGAATAAAAAACTGTTAATTATATGTATGGGAATTTTATTTTTTACAATGAGTTTTAATGTTTATGGAGCGATATTTAGAGGACAAATAGTTACTGCTAGTGGATCATTCACAAATTTACAATATATTAGTTCGAAATCAGACTATAGAGATAATAGTAATCCAAACCCCGATGCTCAATTGAGAATTCATGCAGATTCTGCAGCAGAAATTCAAAATAAATATGTTGGTGCTGCTTATTTAATAGGATTAAATTCTGGAAATACATATTATGGAGTTTTGACTAGACCTCAAAGTGGAAGACTTATGTTAACACCTAGTTCTGCAACTCTTAATGTGAGTAGTGGCAAATATTATATCGATACAGGATTAGCACTACAATTTGCATCAGATGACTCAGGAAGTACTCCTCAAGTAATTGCAACAGGAGCTTTCTTTCCAGGTAATTTATATTTAATTGTCTCTAATGACAATCAAGTCGACATAGGAACTGATTCAATTATTTTGATAAATGGTTCCAATAATGATGGATATTTGACAGGATCTTATACATTAAATAGTAACTTAGAATCCTCTTATGATCAATCAACAGGGAATATTAGTTTTGATATTTTGGGAGTAACTTCAACTGCACAATCAACTAAAAATTTTTTATTATCTGGAACGTGTAATGATACTTATGGAATGGTTTGTGATGACACTATAAATTTAAGTCTTAATGATGGTGTAGTTTCCTTACATACTGGAATAGTAGCTCCTGATGACGATGAAATATACACTCGTTATGCAGTTGTTAATGGGATTGGAAGTAGTTATTGTATTGGTCCAAACTTAGATATTGTTGATATTAATATGAATCCAACAGTAGGGCCTCCAGGAACTATTGTTACATTAAGTGCAGATATAGAAAACCAAAACACTGTTGATGTAACTCAAGATTTTACAATTAAATTTTATAATTCTTCTGATGACGAAATTGGTTCAAAAACAGTAACAGGAGGATTAAATGCAGGAAGTTCTACAACCACAACTTCATTTACTTGGGATACAACGGGATTAACCACGGGAACGTGGCCAATTTATGCTAAATTAGATAGAGGAACCATAGTAGACTGTGATATTAGTGATGATAATCATTCAGAAAATTTTGAAATTAGTACTGTTTACACAGGACATGTTTGGATTGATGGAATTTATAGTGATAATTTTTCAAATGCAGGGAAACCCTACAATGTAACATTTCAAGTCAATCATTCAGATGGATATGCAGTTGAAAATGTAACAATTTTATTAACAGAAGAAAATGGAATTAATCTTTTCTCACCAATACAAACTTACACAGATCTTGGAGAAGATAGGGGTGTTATTTCAAGATCAACAGCAGTATTAAAAACAGGAACAAATGGAAAAGTTTCTGCAACAATAATTCCAACTGGAAATAAAATTTATCTAGATGAATATGATTACACAAACATAACAGATTATGTGGGAAATTATTCTATTTACTTTAAAATATTTGATCCAGATAATGTAAGTAATGAACTTCCATTATACGATCCATATAATGGGGCTGCTGTCGACCAAAAAAACCTAACACTACTCAACCACTCATTCAGCTACCCAAACACAGATGATAGACAAACACTAAATACATATCAACGAACAACTTATGTAAATCAAATGGCATCATTCATGTATGATGTTTTAGGAACAGTTAGAGCATGGCTAAAACAATAAAAAGTCTTTTAGAAATATTTGCAGTCTTTACAATTACTTTTATAGTCTATTCTGCGTTTTTTCTTGTTCCAACATCTATTACAGGAATGAGTATTGCAGGAGATTTAACAACAGGAACAGAAATGGTTTATGAAAATGGATCAACAGCAGTTCTTGAATATGATAATTTATCAAAAGCATATCATGATCTTTCTTATAGAAATCCAAACATAAAACTAAAACTTTGTTCAGATGTTGCAGGTGCAACTGATTTCAATAACAAATATTTTGCCCTCTACTACATACAAGATTCAACTAATAAAATTAAATTATCTATACAGCCCACACAAGTAACAGCTTCTACACCAAGAACAAGTAATTGTGTATATCAAGACATAGATATATCTCCAATGACTTCCTTTTATCCAGGAATTCCTCAAGTACTTATGAGTACAGATCCAGATTTTGCATACTATGATTCATGGAATCTTACAAACACAACAGGTTATCTAAAAGGTTCTTTCAATCTTACAATATCCAAAAATGTCGATTACACATATATAACTATTTCAAATATTTATGATGAACAAGGAAATGAAATAACAGAATCATGGCCTTATCTTTTAGTTTCTGTAAAAAACGAAACAGGCAATATATCTTTTAATCAACTTACTCAACCAAAAATACAACTTGTAGCTCCAAGTACAAGTGAAAACTTTTCAATATTTGTAAATAATTATGAATATGAAATTTCACAAAAACCAGAAATATGTGATAATGGAATAGATGATGATGGAAATGGATTAATTGATTGTGATGATCCTGCTTGTTTTAATTTTCCAGGATGTGTTGCTTCAGCACCCGTCTCTTTATCTGGTGGAGGAAGTAGTGGAGGTAGTCGTACATATTGTCAATTTAAATGGGAATGTACTCCTTGGAGTAAATGTCAAATAGATGGATTTCAATACAGAAATTGCATAGATTTAAACAAATGTTATGATAAAATAAACATAAGAAGAACATATCTTGCACAAAATATAGAAGGTTTTCCAGACACCATAAAAAAATGTAATTATATTCCTTCTTGTAATGATGGTGTAAGAAATGGAAAAGAAAGTGATACTGATTGTGGAGGAAATGAATGTATTGGTTGTGAAGAAGGACAATTCTGTAATAAGAATAATGATTGTTTAAGTGAAAATTGTAAAGAAAACAGATGTTATCCTCCAGATGTGCATTGTCTTACAGATAGAGATTGTCCAAAAGCATATACTTGTATAAATAGTAAATGTGAAAGAACACCTTTTGTTGCAGAGCTAGATTTTGTACCTCTTCCAGATAATGAAAAAGTAAGATTATTTGGTATAGGCATTATTGTCTCATTAGCTTTTTCAATGGTATTCTTTTTGGTAAGTAAAAAAATAGGAATTGTATTGGCAGGAATTACAAAATTCTTTGGAGACAAAGGAAGTGATTTTAAAGGATTTTTAGATAAAGAATATGAAAATTTAAAAGAAAAATTTGTAAGGGAAAAAGTCCCTACTAAACCCTTGAAAGAGAAAACAATTGAAGATGTTCATCAAGAAACAATAAATAGAGATTTAAATAAAATAAAAACAGATAATAAAAAAGATTTTATTAAAAAAGAACAAATTATAGAAAAGAAAAAACCAAATAAAACATATAATCAATTCAAAAAAAAGACTTTTAATGAAAAAGAAGCACTACATGAAAAAACAATCTATGACAAAGAAATGGATATGATAAAAAAAGAAATCTCTAAGATTAAGAAAAAAAGAAAATAATTGTTTCTTTATATCTTTTATATTATAATATTTATAAGACTCAAAAAGCTTATATATCATGTTAAGAGTAATATTGATATGGCAAAGAAAAAAAGTGTGAAAAAAACAACTAAAAAGAGTTCTAGTAAAAAATCCAATAAAAAAGCAGATGAACAACCAGTTGAAGAAAAAAAAGAAGAAGTGAAAGAAGAAGAAATGCCAAAAGTTGAAGAAACAGCAGTAAATGATGAAGTGAAAGTTGAAGAACCGGAAATTCAACCAGAAGAATTCGGAACTCCAAAATGCAGACATCTATTCTACTTTATATTAGGAGCATTAGTTATATTAGCTCTTGTTATGTATTTTAAACCAGCATTCATAATTGGAGATACTGAAGGAATATCAGAATCTGAAACAATTACAGAAAATGTAGAAATAACAAAATATATATGTCCTGATGGAGAAGTTGTAGAAGATAAAAATAATTGTAATTTGGAAGGTCTTAAAGTGATATGTTGTGATGGAACTGTTGTTCAGAAAAAAGAATACTGCTTAAACAAGGATTGTTTTACAAATTAATTTTTTATTTTTTTATTAGATTTCTAAATTAAATATCATAGTATTCGTCTTTATTTATTGCTTTTGAAATCAATGTCAGACATGTCAACATAGATGCTGGTTTTGTAAAAAGGAAAAATAATGCACCTAAATAAGGTATAAAAACAAATATATTAAGTAAAATAAACCAAATAACACCAAAAAAGAAAGCACTGATATATGTTATTGTTGCTGCTTTTGATATTATATAAGAAAAATTGAAAAAATCTGAAAACTTGTATTCTTTTGCATAATTAGCTAACATACCAGGAAGAAGATATATTAAAATTCCTGCATAAATTGCAGAAGCTATGTAAATATAAGTAGTTAATAACTCTGATAAAATAATAAGAACAACTAAAGGTAAGATACATAAAACAATACTTAAAAAAGCAATTAATCCTTTATAAAACATATCTAAAAGATTTTCCCATTCAGGTAATTTGTTCTTTTTATAATGTTTAATATCAATAGATTTAAGATAATAAGATAAAGGAATTATAGATATAAAAGATGTTATAATAAATGCAATCAAAACACCATAATCAAAATAAAATCTTCTGAAAACACTAACAATTATCATATTTATTATCATTACAACCATAATTGGCCATAACTTATCTATATTTTCAAAGGGTTTTGCAATTGCTTCTTTATACATCTTATCACCTTTTTTTGTAATTATACTTTCTTGTATTGTAATAATGCTTTAATAAATTTATTGTTTGTTTGAGTTTCAAAGGATTATTTATAGATTTAAGTAATATTTCAACATCATCTGTTGCAGCAGATGCTATATGAACATCTCCTATATTCAATATCCTATCAAAAAAAGATTGATCAACACTAACCATACGTACATCTGAAATATGTAATTCTTGTTCTCTTCTTGTAAATATTCCTAATTCAGATTTTACAAAATGATGTTTAATTTCATATTTATAATGCATTCTTCTAAATACCATAAGAAATACAATGAAAAATATCATCAATAAAGGAATAAATAAAAATAAAAAATCAATTATACTATATATAATAAAAACAATGGATAAAACCAGAATAATAAATATTAAAATCCATGAAAAAATATAGCTTCGCCATGCTGGATAAAAAGTAGTTTTTCTTGATATTGCTTTAAAGTCTATCATCTTGTTTTTAAATAGTTATATTTTAGAGGTTTTAAAGTTTCCTATTCTATTACTACAAAAATAAATAAAAAACTTTTAAAAATAGAGACAAATTTATTACTATAAATTATATTAATAATATAATATAGAAGAGTTTTTATACTCTTTATTATTTATTTGATTTAAAGACGAAAAAATGGAAAAAATCATACCTAGTTTAATTGAAGAAGAGATGAAAAGTTCTTATATTGATTATGCAATGAGTGTTATAGTTAGTAGAGCACTTCCAGATGCAAAAGATGGATTAAAGCCAGTACATAGAAGAATTTTGTATGCTATGCATGATATGGGTATGTTTCATAATAAACCTTTTAAAAAATGTGCTAGGATTGTTGGGGAAGTATTAGGTAAATATCATCCTCATGGAGATACTGCAGTTTATGATTCTTTAGCAAGAATGGTACAACCATTTTCATTGCGTTATACTTTGATAAGAGGACAAGGTAATTTTGGAAGTATTGATGGTGACAGTCCGGCAGCAATGCGATATTGTATTACTGGTGAAAGTCTTGTTAACACTGAAAAAGGATTAATGCCTATAAAAGATATTTCAAATAAAAAAGAAGGAAAAATTAATTTGAAAATAATTAATTACAAAGGCCAAAAGAAAAAAGCAGTTAAATTCTTTAATTCTGGAAAACATCAAATCATAGAAATTAAAACAAAACAAGGTTATTCGATAAGGGGGTCTGCTAACCATCCTCTTTTGTGTTGGGTGTATAATGAATTTGGTATTCCCACATTATGTTGGAAAAGATTAGATGAAATTAGTAAATCTGATTATTTAGTTATGAATAGAAATTTTTCATTATTTTCTAAAGAAAATGAAGAATTTAAACAATATTATCCAAAATTAAATAAAAAAAATAAAAAAACAGAACTGCCAAAAATAATGAATAAACAATTGGCATTTTTATTAGGAGCATTAGTTGCTGAAGGAAGTTTTCATCAAAATAAAATAATTTTTTCAAATAAAGATTTAGAATATTACAATGAATGTAAAAAAGCATTTGAAAATAATTTTAAAGGAATTTCGTTTTATGAGAGAGAAATCAAAGGAAATTGTAAAGAATTTGAAGTTTATCATCAAAATGTTGTTAAGTTCATAAAAAATATAGGATTAAAAGCAGTTAAATCTGATAAAAAAGAAATTCCATTTAGTATTTTAAGATCTAAAAAAGAATTTGTAAAAGAATTTGTAAAAGGATTATTTGAAGGAGATGGTTCAATTAGATATATCCAAGACAAAAGACACCAAGGTAAATCATTGCAATTAACATATGACTCAAAAAGTAAAAAACTTATTTCACAATTAAAAATATTACTTTTGAACTTTGGTATTACAACAATAAAACCATATAAAGATAAAAGAAATGATTGTTATAAGTTAATAATTCCTGGTGTGAATAATGTAAAAAAATTTAAAGAACAAATAGGATTTTATTCAAAAAGAAAAAAAGAAATTTTAGCAAAAGCTGATACAATGAATTCTTCTAGAATGAGTAAAATTGACTTTATTCCCTTAATATCAAATTACATAAGAAAAAATTATAATAATGCTTTTTTAAATAAAAATAATTTTGATAGATATAATAATATTGAAAAGAATTATTCTAAACTTAAAAAAATTCTCTTACCTTTTGATTTTAGAATGATAGATTGGCTATTAAAACATAAATATTTTTTTGACAAAGTTGAAGATATTGATTATTCAGACCATAAAGAAAATGTTTATTCAATAAAAGTAGATAGTAAATGTCATTCTTTTGTTGCTAATGGATTTATCAATCATAATACTGAAGCAAAGATGAATAAATTAAGTGAAGAAATGCTTAAGGATATTGATAAAGAAACAGTTAGGTGGAGAGATAATTTTGATGGAACACTTAAAGAACCAGTAGTTCTACCTGCAAAAATACCTAATCTACTTGTAAATGGAAGTAGTGGGATAGCTGTTGGAATGGCAACAAACATTCCTCCTCACAATTTAAATGAAATATGTGGAGCATCAATAGCATTATTAGATAATTCTGAACTTGAACTAAAAGATTTGATTCAGTATGTTAAAGGACCTGATTTTCCAACAGGAGCAGAGATTGTAGGTACAAATGGAATAATGCAAGCATATGCAACAGGAAGAGGAAAAGTAAGAATAAGAGCAATTGTTGATAAAGAAGAAGGAAGACTAATAATAAAAGCAATACCTTATATGGTTAATAAAGCAGGATTGATTGAACAAATTGCAGATCTTGTTAAAGCAAAGAAAGTAGAAGGCATTAGAAATATTAGAGATGAAAGTAATAGAAAAGGAATGAGAGTTGTTATTGAGTTAAAACAAGGTGCAAATGAAGATATTGTACTTAATAAACTTTTTAGATATTCAAGATTAAAAACAACATTTGGAATTATTAATTTGGCACTTGTAAACAATCAACCAAAAGTTATGTCATTAAAAACAACATTACAAATATTTCTAAATCATCGTAAAGATGTTATAACAAAAAGAACAGAATATGATCTTAAAAAAGCAAAAGCACGTGCTCACATATTAGAAGGGATATTGGTTGCATTAAAAGACATAGATAATGTTATCAAAACTATAAAACAAAGTTCAAGTGTAAGTGATGCAAAAGAAAAACTTATTGCAAATTATGAATTATCAGAAGATCAAGCAAAAGCAATTTTAGAAATGAAATTACAAAAACTTGCATCTCTTGAAAGAGAAAAAACAGAAAATGAACATAAAGAACTTATTGAAAAAATAAAAGATCTTGAAGATATTCTTGCTAATGATGAAAGAGTAAAGAATATTATCAAAGAAGAATTAAATGAAATAAAAGAAAAATATGGTGATGAAAGAAAAACAATAATCTGCAAAGATGAAGAATGTGATTTTGAGATAGAAAGTTTAATTGAAGATACACCACAAGCAATTACCTTTACTAAGAATGGATATGTTAAAAGAATAGATCTCTCCACATATAAAACACAAAGAAGGGGTGGAAAAGGTATTACAGCGACTAAAACAAGAGAAGAAGATGTTGTTGAAGATATATTTATTGCATCAAATAGAACACAACTTTTATTTTTTACAGACAAAGGACAAGTACATTGGTCTAAAGTTTACAAACTTCCTTCAGGAAGTAGAGAATCAAAAGGAAAACCAATAGTTAATGTTCTTGGTTTTAAAGATGAGAAAGTAACAAAAATTATTCCAATAAGTGATTTTGAAAAAGATAAATTTCTTTTCATGACAACTAAAAAAGGAATTGTTAAAAAATGCCATATGGAAGAATTTGAAAAACCTAGAAAAGGTGGAAAAAGAGCTATCAGTCTTGATGAAGATGATGAATTAATAAGTGTACAAACAACAGATGGAGAAAAAGAAATACTTATAGGTACAAGAAAAGGAACTGCAATACATTTCCATGAAAATAAAGTTAGATGTATGGGAAGAACTGCAAGAGGGGTAAGAGGAATATATCTAAAAAAAGGAGATTATGTAATAAATGCTATTGTAAGTGATAATGGAAAAGAAGAAGTATTTACAATGACAGACAAAGGATATGGAAAGAAAAGCCCAATCAACCAATATAGATTAACAAATAGGGGTGGAAAAGGTGTTAAGAATATTAAACTTACAGAAAAAAATGGAAAAGTAATTGGATTTAAATTAATAGATAATAATCCAGAACTTATGTTTATAACTAAAAAAGGCATAACAATGAGAACCCGTTCCTCTGAAATAAGCACAATAGGAAGAGCAACTCAAGGAGTAAGAGTAATGAGATTAAGTAAAGGGGATGAAGTTGTAAGTGTTGAAGTTATTGATGATTATGAACAAGAAGAATAAAAAAACTTATATAATTTATATTCTTTATTTTAATAAAAAGGAGGGACTACGATGAAAAAATTGTTTTTGATAATTGTTATAGTTATGTTGTTTTTTACTGCGTGTTCTGATATTGAAACTAATGAAGAAAATAATATTTCTGAAGAAAATAATGTTGAGAATACAGAAAATATTTCTGAAGACAAATTAAATAATAATGATTTAGAAGATATAATAAAACAAGATGCACAATCAACAGATAATACAGATAATGAAAACATAGAAACAACAGAAAATAATCAAAATGAAACAACACAACAATCAGATGTAGAATATGTTGAAAAAGAAGAAATACCTGAATTTATAGTGCATGTTGTTCAACTTAAATCAGATGGATTTAGTCCAGATAAACTTACAATAAACACAGGAGATAAAATAAAATTCAAAAATATGAGAGATAAAGCACCAAACATATATCCTGCAATAATTATTGGAGGGGCAGGTTGTGAAAAATTTCAAAGTTCAACAATAGAACCTGGAGAATCTTATGAATTTACTTTTAATGAACAAGTAAAAAGATGTATTATTGTTGATGGAGTTATGACAACACAATCAATGACATTAGTAGTTAATTAATAACAGATAATAAGAAAATTTATATATTTGAATTATTAAAATATTAAAAAATTGGGGGTGAAATTGTGGAAAATATACATTATGAAGAAGAATTCGAAGAGTTTGAAGAAGATAGTGATAAAGATACTGAAGATAAGGATGATGAAGAGGACGATGAATATTACGAAGATGATGACTACAATTTAAATAATTACAATCAAGATGAAGAGGAAGATGTATAGAAAATAAATAGTAACTTCTTTTTTTATTTCTTATTTAAATTTATAGCACAATCACAATAAATTATGCATAAAATATATTCATAATATAGTATAAGACATATAGAATATAATAAAAAAGCGAAATCTTTATAAATAGTTTAAAATTCTGTATCATACCAAGTGTATACTCAAGAATGTTTGAGTATGAATGAGTGTGTATTATAACTTTGTGTTGTAAAACCTAACAATTCTATAATTTCCGTTGATCCTGCGGAAGATTACTGCTATTGGAATCCGAGTAAGGCATGCAAGTCAGAGGGTTCTTCGGAGCCCAGGCAAACTGCTCAGTAACACGTCAATAATCTACCCTTAAGTCAGGGATAACCTCGGAAAACTGAGGACAAAACCTGATAGGTGAGAGAATTTGGAATAATCTTTCACCCAAAAGCAATGCTTAAGGATGAGTTGGCGGCTGATTAGGCTGTTGGTGAGGTAATGGCTCACCAAACCGACGATCAGTAGGGGCCCTGAGAGGGGTTGCCCCGAGAAGGACACTGAGACACTGGTCCTAGCCCTACGGGGTGCAGCAGCTGCGGAAACTCTACAATGCGTGAAAACGTGATAGGGGGATTCCAAGTGCTTACGTTTCGGCGTAAGCTTTTGTTATATGTAAAAAGTATGGCGAATAAGTGGTGGGTAAGACGGGTGCCAGCCGCCGCGGTAACACCTGCGCCACAAGTGGTAATCATGTCTATTGGGCCTAAAGCGTTCGTAGCCGGTTTAGTAAATTCTGAGTGAAATTATTCTGCTTAACGGAATAGCGTGCTTGGAAAACTGCTAGACTAGGGACCGGGAGACGTTAGAGGTATGGGAAGGGAAGCGGTAAAATGTGATAATCCTTCTTAGACCACCGATGGCGAAGGCATCTAACGAGAACGGGTCCGACGGTGAGGGACGAAAGCCAGGGGAGCAAAAGGGATTAGATACCCCTGTAGTCCTGGCTGTAAACGCTGCGAGCTAGGTGTTGCATATTCCACGAGAATATGCAGCGCCGTAGATAAGTCGTTAAGCTCGCCGCCTGGGAAGTACGGTCGCAAGGCTGAAACTTAAAGGAATTGGCGGGGGAGCACCACAAGGGGTGCGACGTGCGGTTTAATTTAACTCCACGCAGAGAATCTCACCAGGGGCGACGGCAGGATGATAGTCAGTCTGAAGGGCTTACTGGACGAGCCGAGAGGTATTGCATGGCCGTCGTCAGCTCGTACCGTGAGGTGTCCTCTTAAGTGAGGCAACGAGCGAGACCCATACTTTTAATTGTCAGCAGCTTCTTTAGAAGGACTGGACACATTAAAGGAACTGCCTTGGAAACAAGGAGGAAGGTGTGGGCGACGGTAGGTCTGTACGATCCGAACCTCCTGGGCTACACGCGCGTAACAATGGTCGGAACAATGGGATGCCACACCGAAAGGTGAAGCTAATCCTTTAAATCCGATCTTAGTCTAGATCGAGTTTTGTAACTCAGACTCGTGACACCGGAATCCCTAGTAATCGGAAGTTATCAGCTTCCGGTGAATGTGTCCCTGCTCCTTGCACACACCGCCCGTCATTCCAACCGAGCAGAGTTAAAGTGAGGCTATGTTTTTAATGTATTCAAACTTTAGCTCAGTGAGGCGGGACAAGTCGTCACAAGGTACCTGTAGGGGAACCTGCAGGTGGATCACCTCCTTTTTTTAATTAATATGAAACAATATTAATACAATCACCACCAACGTGTGCGGTTAAGGAATTATAATACAAATAATACACACTCATTTTTATGGGCTCGTAGCTCAGCCTGGTAGAGCACCGGTCTTGCAAATGTAGAAATACATCAAGACCACCGGGGGCCTCGGGTTCAAAAGTTTTAAACTGAGAGGTTTAAACTGAATTTCCCGACGAGTCCATTTAACTTGGTTTCATATTCATTTAATCAAAAAATGAAAAGATATCCTTATGGAAAACCATCTGGATATTTTGACAAGATAGTATTCAAAAATTATTATCAATGAGTCATTCATAGATTGGTCTGTGCTATAGAAGCTATTAGGTGGATAACTTGGCTCAAGTGCTGATGAAGGATGTGGCAAGCTGCATTAAGCCTCGGGGAGGAGCAAGCATCTTTAGATCCGAGGATTTCTGAATGAGACTTCTCGTATTATTCCGAAAGGAAAGGGAACGCAGGGAATTGAATCGTCTTAGTACCTGTAGGAAAAGAAATCAATTGAGATTCCGTTAGTAAGGGCGACTGAAAACGGATTAACCTAAACTGAATCTTTGCAAGTGATTGTAAAGAGATGTGGTGTTATAGGAGCCCATAATTTACTATTTCGAAAATTTGAAGTTGTCTGGAAAGACACGCTATAGAGGGTGATAGCCCCGTAAAAGTAATTGAAATAGCAGATAGGGATTTCCTGAGTATCGCTCACCAGAAACTGGGCGAGAAATTAGGGATCATTAATCTCTAAGGTTAAATACAACTTGAGTCCGATAGCGTACGAGTACCATGAGGGAAAGTTGAAAAGCACCCCGAAAGGGGATTGAAAAAATTTGAAACCTAATAGCAATTGTTTGATAGTGCTCTTCGGAGTTCTATCGTACGTTTCGAATAACGTGCCAGGGAGTTTGTCTTAGTGGCGAGGATAATACAAGTATCCATAGGGAAACCGAAACCCCGCAGTTTACGAGGGGGAAAGTGTGAAAGTGCTTTAAGTCACTAGGACCATACCCGAAGCCGGGTGATCTTGTCCTGGGTAAGGTGAAGTCGTAGTAAAATACGATGGAGGCCTGCAGAGGTGCTACGTACAAGTGCTCTTCTAACTTGGGACAAGGGGTGAAAAGTCAATCGAACCCGGCTATAGCTGGTTCCTACTGAAGTTGGCCTTAGTCAAGCCTCAGACGAGACATAAGAATTGTAGAGATACGAATCTTGGATTTAGGGGAAGAAATTCCTCGGTCCAATGTTCAACTCCGAATGTTCTCTATGTTGTAGACTCTGGGAGACGGAGATGCGGGGTAAACTTGTATCTCGAGAGGGGAACAACCCAGACCGTAGTTAAGGTCCCTAAATACCAACTAAGTGTTATAGGGTAAAAAGTGTCAGTGATCTGAGACAGCGAGGAGGTTGGCTTAGAAGCAGCCACCCTTTAAAAAGTGCGTAACAGC
>CAYLKE010000003.1:0-106482 GCA_964384425.1 uncultured Methanosarcinales archaeon
TTAATGAGTAAGTCTTTTTTATTCCATTGCATGGTGAAGGTCTCCTTCACCCCCCTGATTTATTTCATATTTTGAAGTAAATCAGAGACATATTTAATTTTTATGAAAAGTCTTGGGACAAACCCAACAAATTGATAATATTTATAAAGAAATGGTAATTAGGCAACATTATGGATTTTGTTAAAGAAATAAAAGATTTTGTAGAAACTGAATGTAGAAAACCCACTAGTAAATATGGTTATGAACCATTTATTTATCATTTTAAACCAACTGTTGAATATGCAGATAAATTGTCCGATAAACTAGGTGGAAACAAAGAAGTAATCCTAATTTCTGCATGGATTCATGATATTGGTTCTATAATTCATGGAAGAAAAGATCACCATATTACAGGTGCAGAAATAGCTGAGAAGAAACTTCTTGAACTTGGTTATCCAAAAGAAAAAATAGAATTAGTAAAAAAGTGTATTCTGAATCATAGGGGTTCTAATAATTTTGAGACAGAATCTATCGAAGAGCAAATTGTTGCAGAGGCAGATGCTATGAGTAATTTTAATAACATATTAGGGATACTTAATGCAGCATTTGTATATGAACATTTAAATCAAGGAGATGCAAAAGTAGCAGTTAAGAAAAAACTAAGGAATAAATGGAAACAGCTAAAATTTGACGAATCAAAAAAGATTGTTGAGCCCTTGTATGATGCAGCAATGTTATTATTGAGTTAATGCTCGTCTAAATTTTTCTACTTCAGACTTCTTCCTTTCTTGCCAGATGGCTAATATTTCATTATCAATAAATGCAGAGTAATCTTTTAATTTTGTAATATCTGATTTTTCTAAGTTTATTGTTTGCTTTAGCTTGTTGAATTGTCTTTGATATTTTCTATATCTGTCAGCATCTATCCCCACACAAGGAGCATATAATTGAAAATCTAAATTAGAAACAATTGTCGAGTAATATTTTTCCCTTATCGCCCTGAATACATCCCCCACAGTTAATGAATCGGATTGATTTAGTTTTAATATTTTACCAACAAATCTTGATAGCTTATTAGTATCCTTTATAATTTCCTCCGAAGGAATTAAAGGATTTCTTACACAAAGACTTTCTTTTGCAGTATAAATATATCTATATAAATCAGGTCTATCTTCATAAGGGAAAAACTTTCCCTCAAAATCTCTTCTTCCATATAAATTCCAAAAATCTACTAATCCCTTATCTGTTGTTCCTTCCCATGCACTAAAAGTTGTAAATTTAAACAGAGGTGAATCTGAGAATAATTTTACGATTTGTTCTAATGAATATCTTGTACTTCCTGTTGCTATACTATCATCTACAAAAACAATTCCTTTATTTAAATCTCTAGAAAATTCTGTATCTAAGAGAACAGCTCTCCAAGCATTAACTTCTTCTGATAAGGAAATAGATAAAGCTTCAGAAATTCTATTTAAGTTTTCTTGGACATAGCTTCTAAATCTTCCTTTTCCAGTATAATAAGGTGGTAATTTTGGAAAACTAATCTTTGGCAAAGTAAGCAATTCTCCACCTACTCTTTTTTTCTCATCATCTTCCAAGCAACATGAGATTTGATAAAGTAAATCATTATTTTCGTCTTCTCTGTTAAATGCCTTAACTTTAATATTTTTAATCTTATGTCCCCTATTTCTTTGGTTTGAATATTCTCTAAATAATCTTGAAGTGAATTGTCCTGCATTATCTAAAAAATAAAAGGTTGAAATTCCTTGATTAAAAGCATATTCAGATAATCTATTAAAATAATCTATAACTCCTTCTGTACTAAATACTTCCCTTCCACAATATCTTTTTTGTAGATCTTCTTCAGATATTTTTCTAATCATTTTCATTTAATAATTCTATGAATTCTCCTCCATTATGTTCATTAATTAAACTGTCAAATTCTTCTTTTCCAATTTCATCTAAAATTAGGTCAAATAAAATTCTAGCTTTCTCTTTTAAAAGTTTTTTAGAAACATTTAGCTTATATTTATAATTATTAAAAAATCTGAATTGAATTTTTAATACTCCTTTAATTGTATCTATTCTACTTAAGCCATCTCCTGTCCCTAAAATAATCCACCTATTAAACCCTTCTTCTCCAAATGTATCTAATTTATCCGCTTCAAATAAGATAGTTGAATAAATTGATCTGTTAACCTCTTTTTTATTATCATGCTCTCTTATCGCTTTTTCTATGATTGCTATTTCATATTTGCTATATTCAAATTTAGGTAATATTTTTTTAGATAATTCTGCATTAATTTCTGCATGTTTTTTTGATATTCTATCTGGATCCCTTGTATAATCATGCATTAATCCAGCAGCATAAATTATATCTTTATTAATATCTATATTTTCAACGATTAATGAGATGTTTTTAAGCACTCTTAGAATGTGGTCAAATCCATGAGCCTCACAAGGAGATGTATAATTTGATTTAACATAAGTATATAATTTTCTTAATCTTTCTGATTGTATAAAAACAGGATAATTAATCTCCATTTTAACAAAATAATTGCGAAACTTTCTTCAGCTTAAGAATCTTAAGTTCTTTAATCTCCCCTAATTCCTTTTCTATTTTGATAATATCAAATATTTCTTTCTCTATTGCTTTGATTTTAGGAAGTGCATCAGCGAGGAATTTTTCTATTTCTGGATATCTTTTTCTTAAATCACTTATTCGTTCATCTAAAGAAACAAGCTTATCTTCCATTGCTCTTCTATCTGCATAATACAAAATTTTTTCTTCCCAAGTTCCTGGAACTTTATCCTCTTCTATTACCGCATTGATAGAGTGTTTTCTTATAATTTCTGCAATTTCATTTAAACCTCTATCTTTTAATATCTTAATCCCTGTTTCCACATGGTCTTTTCCTGTTTCGTCAGATAACTTTTTTCCAACATCATGTAAAAGACTCGCGATATCTAACAATTTTATGTTGACATTTTCTCCTTTTGAATATAATTTTTTTCCAAGAAATACTGCAATCTGGTTCACTCTAAGTGAATGCCTAAGCACCCTCCCTTCTATTTTTTCTTCCTCCAATATTTTTAATGCTCGTATTTTAGTTATCATGGGAATAAAGATGAGTTTATGACTTTTAAATATTTATTCTAATCTCTTCTTAACCTCCTTACAGTTGATTTGAATCTATCTGCAGGTCTAAATAACATGCATTCCCATAATTGATCTAAGGAATAATCACAATTATTTTCTTCAAGCCATCTTTTATTTTCCTCTTTCACTTGAGGGATATTATTAAGGTATCTTCTCATTAATTGTGAAGGGATTTTTTCTTTAGGTATTAATAAATATTCTTTACAATCTATGTCCTTATAGTAGAAATAAGAATCCAAATTTCTCGTTAAATCTAAAATTTCTTCGATGCTTTTCACAGGATTAATAGAAAACATTTTTTCTTCTTGAATTTGGTCTAATATAGATAATCTTGTTGGTACAATATGTGTATGCATATGAACTGTTGCAGGCTTTCCTTTTGTCCTTTTACTTTCTCCCTTTTCTCCGTGTTCAAATTGGATTGTTTTTCCATATGCATTTTCTACTTTTCTAGTTATTTCGTCAACAAATTCCTGATATTCTGAAATCCAGCTTGAAGGTAAATGACATGCAGAATATAATGGATTGTTTTCATCTAACCTATGTTTTTTGGTTACGATTTGTACATATCCTTCTATTATTTGGCCTATATCAGGGAAGCAAGAAAAATTTTCACATTCTCTAATCACATTTTTTGCATGGTCTAATTCTCTACAAATACTACAGCCCTCAATATTATATTTTCCAAAATTTCTAGACAGGTCTCTACTAAGATGACCTAAGATATTCTTTGTTATGGGATATTCATTCATCTTGGCACCTTAAAAATTTAATTATTTTACGAGTCACTTCACAATAAGGGTCAATGGTTTTCCAGCTACCATTAGAGACTTCTGCATTATACATGCAGCCACCATATAGCAGAGATTTTTCTTTACAATTACATGAAAGCTCCCTTGACCGTTCAGAAAGTTCTTTAGATTTTTCAGATTTAATAATTGATTCTAAGCCTTCAGAAATGTTACCTAGTTTAAAATCAGGCATACCCACAAAACGATTGCAAGGATAAGCATCTCCGTTTGTGTCTATGCAAAGATTATTTTCTAAGCAGTTTTCCATATTATCGCATTCTTGTGGAATTCCTGTTCTTATTGATTTATTCAACTTGTTAAAATTAGAAATATTAACTTTTCTTCCATCATTTTCCCAAATATTATAAACTTGTTTTATAAATCCAAAATAATCATCTGGATTAATGCCCTTATGTTCTGATTCTGGACAGAATCTTACTTGAAACCCATTATTTCTAAAAAAATTATAAACTTCTTCTGGGGATTGGATATTGTGTTCTGAAACAACACATATTGCCCAAGGATTAACTCCTTGTCCTTGAAAATATCTAACATTTTCCATAATTTCTGCGTGATTGCCTTCTCCAGATTTGAATTTTCTTTTCTGGTTATGTACACTTTTAGGTCCATCTATGCTTGTACTAACTACAAATCTATTACCAATCATAAATTGATGCAGTTCTCTATTACTTATTGTCAAATTGGATTGCATTAAGTTTAGCTTCTGACCGCTTCCTTGTAACCTGATAGCTTTTTCAAAAAATTGTAAACCTGCTAAATAAGGCTCTCCACCATACCACATATAAAAGGGATTATCAGTTTTTGTAGAAATTTCTTTAATAGTATTTTCAAGTACATCATTGGACATAAATTCTTTTTCATCCGGCGAATAACAATAATCGCAACTACAATTGCATAAATTAGTTGCCATAATTATATATTTTCTTGGTAATTTTATTTCAGACATTTTTCTAAACCCCCTACCAATTCTGGTTTTAGAGAAAAATGAGTAATTGCAGAGAGGGCATTAACAACTTCTTCCGATTGACCCTCTTTGACACCATCCTCTTTTATTAATTTAAATAACTTTCCGCTACCTGTTCCATAAGTCATCAAAACAACGTTTGATTTTGGATATTTTTCCCTAATTAATTTTGCATTGATTAATGGTTTATTTTTTAGATCTTCTTTTTTAATTGGAACAACATGTCTTATATCTTTAAAGTTATATTGGAATGTGATGGTTTGTTCACCCTGAATATCTGTAAATCTCCCGTCTAAAGGAAAAAAATCTTCTCCAACTAAAATTAATTTAGGATATCTTTCATTTTCATATGTTGAAGAAAGAATATCCAATTCTCTATCTCCTTTGGAAAAACCTCTTTTTAATAAAATCTGTTTCCAATATTTGTTTACACATAATCTTACATTTGTTTTTCTTCTTTTTTTTTTCATTAAATCTTTAGACTCTTTTCTTCCAAGATGCCATTCAGAAGAATCATAAAATTCTTGTTTCTTTGCCCAGATCTCAATCTCATTAGACAAACCAGCATAATCTTTTAACCGATCTAGTCTCCAACCTTCTAAATATCTAACACATTCCATTAGTGTTCTAGGAGTACTAAAATGATCTACTCTTCTAATATTGAGATCCTTAACGACTTCTTCAATGTCATATACTTCCAATAAGCTGATCCATCCTAATTGATCTCTTGCATTTCTATTCCATTCTGGAAATGAATCAAATCCTGAAGTATATCGCATTTGCTCTTTGATATAGTACATAGCATTGCTTAAGGAATGAGGTCCAAAATTAATTGGCCAAAATTTTGGCATTCTTAATTCAATATCATCGTCGTCAGATGCACATATTTCCTCCCTATTAATCTCAAATCCAGATTCTTTTATTTTTTGATACAAAACATCAGTATTTACTCCCCCATATGTTCCTAAAGAAATTGCTTCACTGATATCCATTATTTTCTGATAGGGTTTGTTGCCAGGAATAAGCGTTTTTCTTTTATCAAATTCTGCAACATATACGCCTTCTCCTATTTTTCTTATTTTCATTTTCCTTTCTCCCTATAATATTCTGCATAATTTAATTTGAAAGGATATTTTTCCCATAAGGCCTCAAGTCCTTCATCTAAAACACTACCCACAATAAATTTAGAAGCTTCGTTGCTAGGGTAAGGAGTTCCAAATAAAAATCCATTCGGTTGGACTATTGCACATTGGCCTTCACGAGTAAAATCTGTCCAATAAACTTTTACTCCCGATTGACCAAGTTTTGAAATTTTTTCTTCAACTTGACTATTTCTTATCTGCTCATTTCTAAATAAATCATGTCCTTTTCCCTTATCTATTAATGAGAATGTTACAAGTTTCTTGACCCCGTATTTTTGGGCAACAGAGATAACATAGTCTACATCTTCAAGATTAGATACCATTAGGGAAGTACAGATATATGCTGGGATTTTAAGTCTTTGAGCATTTTCTAGTGTTCTTATTACTTGTTCTTGGCTCCCAACTTTTTTAGAGATTCTATCATGTGTTTCACTTATACCATACAAACTAAGTCTTATATTTGAAATATGCTGTGATAATTCTGCAAGTCTTTCTATGCTTAACTTATATCCGTTTGTTGCTAAAGTGGTCTCTATACCCCTTTCTTTAATTGCCTTTAATATTTCTTCTAAATCTTTTCTTTGGGTAGGCTCTCCTCCTGTGACACATACTCTTTTAGTTCCATGTCTTGACATTTCATTTACTATTTGGATCATTCCCTTAGTCTCAAGCTCAGGAACATAATCAGACTCACAGCAATGGACACAACTTAAATTACATCGCTTAGTCATTTGAAATGCTAAATTAAAAAAATAATCTATCTCAGATAATTCAAATTCATTATTAATTGAATCATATCTTATGGTTTTCATTTTATAGATAAGTGTTTACAATATTTTGGAGTGATGTTAAATCATCCAATGATTGTGCTTTTTTTAATTGATTGATAAGATATTCTTGACGCCCATAAAATTTTCTATATGCACTAAATTTCATTGCTTGCAATTCTTCTCTTGATAGCATTCTTGATATTGTTGGGATTCCTAATGGTTCACCTTTCCATTTTTCTGTATCAACAGTATAATGATTAATCAATCCTCGAGATATTGCTTGATGATATACTGGTGTTCCTGGATGAGGTGTCAAAATATTAAATAACACTTTGTCTGGATTGAGTTCAATTGCAAAAGCTACAGTTTCATCCATATCCTGTCTAGTTTCATTTGGTGAGCCAAAAATAAAACTTCCTACAGTATGTATCCCATATTTTCTTGTTAACTCAAAAGCTCTTGTAAGTTGCTCATTTGCCATTTTTCTTCCCAGTTCCACTCTCACTTCTGGGACTGCAGATTCACATCCATAAAAGATCCTATCGCATCCTGCTTCGGCTAATTGCTCAATTCTTTTTTCAGTGATTGTATCTCCTCTTGCATTACAAGTGAACCTAATTTCTCTTGACCTTAACTCTTCTAATATTGGAACTAAATTACTATTGTTTCTGAGAGTAAAGGTATCGTCCCAAAATTTAAGATAATCTATACCATGTTCCTCATTTAACTTTGCAATTTCTTTTGCTACATTTTCTGGAGTTCTAAACCTAATTCTATCCCACATTGCATTGCTACAACAATATCCACAATCATAGGCACAACCTCTTGATGTAATAATATAACCTGTTCTTGATTTATTGTCAAATACGGAGGACCTTGAGTAATTTGTAAATTCTTGTTCCCCCCATTCTATTATTGGAATTTCATCTAAATTCCCTAATCTCTTTCTGTTTGGATTTCTTGTTAAAATTCCTTCATCTAAAAATGAAATTCCTTCAATTTGTTTTAATGGTGTTCTTTCAATTAACTCTTTTAATGTTTGCTCACCCTCGCCTCTTACAACTATATTAAAATCTTTAAGGCATTCTTGATCTCTAAATGTGGCATAAGGACCGCCCGCAATAGTTAATGCTCTTCCAACAAAATGTCTGGCTATGTCTCTAGATCGTTCATAAGAGTGAGAAACAGTAGTAATGCCAATCAATTCAGGCTGAAAATCTTCAATGTCATCTATGAAATTCTTAGGGTTATCATATGTCTCTCCATCAAAAACTCTTATGTCTGCTATATCATTATTATATGCTTTTAGGGAGTATAAACCAAGAGGGGGATTTGCACCTTTTGCATTGTTCTCTCTACCAAATACTACTTCAGAATATGGTGCTTGGGCTAATGCTATCTTTCTCATAAAAATGGGAATATTTTTATCTTTTTTAAATGTTACTATCATATAGTTATTATTATATTATAATAACAAATAAAAAAGTCCCGGCAACACAAGAATGCATTATTTATATAAATCTAAAACAAATTCTCTAACTCTTTAATCTTCATCTTTGTTAATTTTAACTTATGATTCAATTTATCTAAATAGAACTCTTTTAATTCCTCTGTAAGTGAATTTTTCTTAATAGGAATAGTTAAATGATAACTTCCACCTATCTCTACCATTATCTTCTTATTTAAACTTAATATGTAGCTCTTTTTACACACTCTTCTAACTTTTTCCAATAATCTATTTGCAAAATCAAGAGAACGACAAGCAATATGTAATAGCACTGATTCTGCTTTTGCAAAATATTCTTCTTCATTAATCTCTGGCCATTCATCCACAATTTCATGAGAAGTATAAAGCCATTCACAATTATACTTTTTCTCTCCTTTAAAGAAATTTATTCTTCCAGAACAAGATGATGTTGTATAATAATCATCTGTTGTGTTTATCTTATCTAATAAAGGAATTATGTCTTGATCAATAGAACCTTTTTTACTTTTATCAACTCTTTCAAGTATCATCTTTTTTCTTGCATTAAAATCATCATCTGTCTGTTGCATAAAATAACAAGAATAAAATAATTTAAAAGTTTTATTAAACTTGAGGAGTTTTTTAAGGTATTTTTTTACCAGATTCTTTTATCTTGATTTTTAATTTTTCAAGAATATCATCAACATAAAGATGGAAATGAGGATAATAAGATATCTTTGAAATTTCTTTAAGATAAAGTTCTCCAATTATATTACTTTCATAACTCCAACCCTTAATATGTAATTGTAATCTTGAATAACCAATTATATCTTTATCATCAAAATAAATATTATATTGTTTACAGAAAATATCATCTGGATAACCAGATTTAGATTTAAATCTAATAGAATCAAGATATTCTAATTTAAAACCAGGTTTTTTAATATAATCATCTACATCCTCTTCTCCTCTATCTGGATAATAAGGATTATATTTTGGCTTACTACAATCATTGTTTTCAAACACATAATTAAAATGATATTTATACATCTCATTATTGATAAGTTCTTCAATATCTTCACTAAATGAAGTTATACCATAATCTTCTTCAAGATCTCTTTTTGAATTTTCATCAAGACAAGTTATGTTTATTTTATTATTATTTAAATCAAAACATTCTTTATCAGAATACAATGCCCTATTATATAAAATATCTAACACTTCTCTTTCAGCAGCTTTTTCCCAATACCATACCCCAACATCTGCTTGAGTTGACATCTTACTTATTATAGAAAGATGATCATTATAACTAGTATCAAGATTATCTAATGAGACAATTATAGCAGTCAAAACTAAAATAATTAAAAATACAATTAGAAATGGTTCAAAAAATATTCCTTTTTTATTGAGTTTCATCTTTTTTCTGATTTTTGTCTTCATGATGAGGAAATTGCCTGTCTATCTCTTCAAAATATTCACCTACTCTTTTTACTATTGTATTCACCATAAAATTTCTTATTTTTTCGTCAAATATGATTTTTAATTTTTCCCATTCAGTTATATGATAATAATTTGCATTTGATTCTATTAGAAAAAGCTCTTTAAGTCGTCTTAATTGTCGCCTTATGTTTGATGAAGCAATACCTAGTAAAGGTAGATTACTTTGTTTTCTTAATTCTATAACTTGTGATTTTATATCTTCTGAAGAAAGTGCTGTTTTAGATTCTCTATTTTTAAGCAGAACATGGAAAACATCAACAACTACATCTCTTGAATCACCAGGTTGAAGTAATCCAATAGATAGACAGAGTTTTCTTACAAGATCTCTATCTTTAAATGAAGGATTTTCGTATTTACGTAATACTATTTCACTTATAGGAACATCTTTAGAAATTATCATCTTTCACCTCTTTTATTAATGTCTTCTTTATTTAATGATTGTTCAAATAATCTACCAATATCTATAACATATTTGCCTTCTTCTAATTTAAACACCAATGGATCTTTTTTAAATAATTTAACTACATCTAAAAGATATTTTCCAGGCGAAGAAACATTTATTGATTCAATATCAAGAACAACAGGTTTTTCATCTTCACTTAATCCCACCATTTCTGAAACATCTTTTTGTATTTGTTCTTTTTCTTTTTCTGAAAGATTAATAACTTGATTATCTTTTTTAAGTTGATTTTTTTTAATATAGAAGAAAAGCTTGCCTCCACAAGAACATCCTTTTAGAACAGCTTCATCACCATCCTCATATATTGTATTGCATTTTACACATTGATGTGGCATTTTTATTTCCTATTCTCCTTTATTTTTTACTTTTTCTTTTTTTAGATTTTTTCTTTGTTCTTCTTTTCTTTTTATCATTTCCTTCTAAAAATAATTCTATTTTGGAAGGATTTTGTTCTATCTTTCTTACAATTGATGCAGGACCTATTATTGTCATACCTTGTCTATCTCCAAGGATCATATTAACAAAACTATTTCTTAATTTTGCCCAGCCAGAAAGATAATCTCCATTAGGGTATATGACACTTAATTCAATTCCTTTGAAATTATTGTCAATATCTTCCATAGTTATTTCAATAAGATCTATCTCTTCTTGTTTTGTCAGTCTACCTTGTAAAACAACAATTTTATCCTGTTTCACAACATTAAGTAATTTGTTTATTCTTTTTGCACTACTCAATGTTTCTATTTCCTGATATGGAATAAATTGAAATGTTACCATTTTATTTTACCTCTTTTATTTTATCATTTATTTTATTAATGTGAAAAGTTCATTGTAAAATTTATCAACATTTTTACCATATTTTGCACTTATCCCTACTATACCATATTGTGGAAATGCTGCTTTTATCCTTTCAATATTTGCTCTCTTTAAATCAATCTTATTTGCAATGACAAGTACTGGTATATTTCTTGCTGCTAAATTACCCATAATAGTTATATTAACTTGTGAAAAAGGATCTTTTGTACTATCTAAAACAACAACAACTGCATCCATATCATCCAACCATTTAATTGCATCAACAACACCTTTTGTTGCTTCTCTTGCACGAACTTTTGCTTCTTTTTCCTTTATTCCTTTTTTTAAAAAATCTTCATAATCAATTCGTGTTGCAATACCAGGAGTATCAACAAGAGAAAATCTAAGTTCATTTCCTTTATCATTTTTTATGGAAACTTCTTCCTTAACCATTATTTCACGTGTTTCGTGAGCCATTCTAGAAACAGAACTCAATTCTTCATCTAGCCAATCTTTGCAAATTTTATTAGCTAAAGTACTTTTTCCACCATTTGGAGGGCCATACAGACCTAACTTCATTTCGCCTCTTTTTTTAAAAAAATTACGAAATAATTTTGCTCTTAACCAAGATATTATTCCCATTTTTTACCTCTTTTAAATTTAATTTAAAGTCTACCCCTCTCAATCAAATTAATTAAACAAAAATAAAATTGTTTTAGTATTTATTAATGTTTTTATTCTTTAATCTTCTTGTTCAAGAATATTTTTTATTTCTGCAATTCTCATTGCAACTTTTTTACCTTTTTCAGTCAGGTTTAAGTTTTTTAATCTTCCATGTTTACTAAATCCTATAAGATTGTTTTTTTCCATTTCTTGTAAGATTTTAACAACATGCGAATATGTACAATCCACATATTTTGCTAACAAAGAAGCATAAATATTATCTCTCTTTGTTAATTCAATCAACATACCTGCTGGTTTTTCTCTGAACAATATATTAAACATTTTGTTTTTTGCCATTTTATTACCCACCCCGCTAATATTATATATAAAATTGTAGTTATTATATATTATATATTATCTAAAATAAATAATTTAAGCCTACATTTATATAGTTTTCGGTAAAAAATAGATTTACTTCATCCATTTATTATAGAAATTCATTGATCTTTTATGATGATTACGTTTAAAATCTATGAAAATATCTCTTAGTGATACTACTGCCCAGACACTATTAAGCACGAGAAATGGATAACTTCTTAATAATATTGCATAAGCAATCAATAAAACACTACCAATAAGATTAACTAAATCATAAATCATATATGTTTGTTTCCACTTACCAAATTGTGCAAGAACAAATGCTAAAAGAATAAGAAAAGCTCCTAATGTACCAATTATAGTTACATAATCCATATTAACTACCTTTTACCCATATAAAATATTTTTTCTACAGAAAAATTTCCTTTTTCATCTCCACCTTTTGGATGAGGATGATGGGTATTTTGATTAGAATTATTAGTATTATTAATATTTTGAGTTGTTTTTGGCTGTTCTGGTTGAGGAGGAACAGGTTGTGGTTGAGGATTTGTTGGATCAGGCATATTTGTAACAACTCTTTGTTTAGGTGTTGACATACTCATTCTTTCCATTGCTGATTTCATATCCCTAACTTCTTTTTTAAGATTACATATTGTTTCATTCATATCTTTTAATGATTTTGCAATAAATTGAGTATTTTTAAAAACAATTTCTTCCCAATCAGGTCTCATTTCTTGTTTTGGTTCTTGTTTTGGAATTTCTTTTATTTCTTCTGAATTATTATTTTCTTGTTTTTCTTCTTTTTTTTCTATTTTTCCAGTATCATCATCAAACATTGAACCTTTTTTAGAAATCATCATTTCAGCTTGTCTTACAGCTTCATCTCTTGTCATATTTGTCTGATTGCATAATTTCAATGCTAAATCATTTATCTTTTGTATTGTATTTACATCCATTTTATTCATCTCTTTTTATAAAATTATTTTATATATCAATTAAATTATTTATATTAATTAAATAAACTATTAACAAATACACATATTTTAACTAAATCTTTATTATTTGTTGTGAGTGGTAATTCTTTTCTATTTATAAAGTTTTTTTACAACGATGTTGTGAGAGAAATACAAAATTTTTTCAAAAAACCAACCACAAGATATATAAATGAAATGAATTTATTAGGTTAAATGGTTAAAGCAATAATATTTGATTTGGATGGGACAATTATTGATTCTGAAAAAAACCATATAAGTTCTATATTAAAAACATTAAAAAAATATAATATTAAAGCAAGTGATGAAGATATTGAAAAATGCAGAGGAATGAGTATGGAAAATATATATAAATATATTATAAAGAAATATCCTCAAATAAAAGAAAATGTATCTGATCTTGTTGAACAAAAAACTAAAATATTTTTAGATGAAGAATTAGATAATATTAAAATTGTGCCTGGTTTCAAAGAATTAGTAGATTATTCAAGAGATAAATATTTATTGGGTCTTGTGACATCATTTAATTCAAAGCATCAAAAAGCAGTATTTGAAAAATTTAATTTAAATAGTGTATTTAATGTTGTAATAACTTCATGTGATTCAAGAAAAACAAAACCTAATGCAGAACCATATAGAAGAGCAATAAAAAAATTAGGAATACTTCCTTCTAAATGTGTTGTATTAGAAGATTCAGCAAATGGAATAACATCAGCAAATATGGCAGGTACAAAAACAATAGGTATTGCAACTCATGGGAATACAGAATCATTGAAAAGAGCTATTTTTGTTGTAAAAAATCTAAAAGAAGTTATTCCAATTCTAAAAGAAAATAAAATTTAATTATTCTTTTTTCTATAATAAACAAAAACAATAATTCCAATAATTAGACAGAATACTAAACTACTCCACTGCCCCATACTCAATCCATAATACAATACATCTTCTCTCCAGAAATCTACAATAAATCTTCCTAAAAACTCAAGTAAAAACCATGTAAAAAACAACATTCCTTTTTTCTTAAATAATTTATAATTTTTAATAATATAAAGTACACCTGCAATAATAAATCTTTTTGTAGCCCCATATAATTGAGAGGGATGTCGACATCCATCATATCCTTTAAATTTAAAACACCATGAAATCCTATTTGGATCTGTCACATATCCAACAAGTTCTTGATTAATGAAATTTGCAATTCTTCCAAATCCAGATACAATTGCTAAAGGTATTGCTAAAAAATCTCCTATGATTAAAAAATCAGAAAATTTTCTTTTTTTAATTTTTGCATAAATATATAATGATAATGTAGCACCAATAACTCCTCCATGAAATGCCATTCCTCCTTTCCATATCTTAAATACTTCAAAAAAATGGGAAGAATAATAAGAAAAATTCCAAACAAATGTGTGATATAATCTTCCTCCAATCAACATCCCTAAAAGAAGATAAAAAATAATATTGTCTATTTCTTCTAATGAAAATTCAGTAATCTTTTTCTTTTTAACAGCATACCTTAATATGAGCCAACTAGCTAGTGCTCCTAGAAAATAAACCAACCCATACCACCTAATATCAAATCCAAATAGAGATACAATTGTTGGAGAGATGTTGTGTGAGAGCATATAATAATTAAAATAATTCTTTATAAAAAGGTTTTGATTACACAATCATATTTTTTATTTTATTAATAAAATTAATTGTTTTCTCTTTCATCTGTAAAGCCAAATCTTTTTCAAATACAGTATTTACATCATAAGATGCTTTTTCTCTCAATTCTTTAGAAAAACCAAAATTTTCAAAATCATCATAATCTAATGAATCTGCTATAAAAAAAATATCATTTTTATCAAGAGATTTTGTATCATGGTAGTATCTATTAATTAAAAAACAAAGTGTTGCTGAATGGTTTTTACTATTGTATCCTTTTTTACTCAGTAAAGCTAATGCTGAATGATATATTGCATAATAATATATGTTTATTATCCAATCATAGAAACATTCATCTCCAAAAACATTAGGTATTTCATCTTTATGTTTTTCAAAAAGCCAATTAGCTAAATTTAGATTGTGGTTTGTTTTTTTTATATATAGTGATAAATCATCACCAGATATTTTCAATATGTCTTTTTTCTTATATTGATTAAACCATGCTCTGCATTCTTTTTTATCTTTTAACCATAATTTCCAATTAGGTCTGTTCATTCTTTAACAATCTCCACCACTCTATCCCCATAAGGATAATTTTATTTTCTTTTAGTTTTTTAAAAAATTTCTTAGTGGTGTCTCGAAAATCTTTCGAGAAAGAAACATAATCTAAATAAATTGGATTCAAATTAGTATTAGTTCTCATGCTTATCTTATTTGCTATCTTTTCTATTGTTTTGGTGTTTTCTAATTTTTGATAAACTAATAGAATATCAATATCTGATGAAATATTGTATTTTTTTGTAGCATAGCTTCCAAATAAAATAACTAAAAGGGGTTTTTCATTTAATTCTGAAATAAATTCTTCTATTGCTATTTTAATTTTATTAGGTAATTTGTAAAACCTATTATGTTCTACTTGAGAAAGTAATGGAACAATGTCTTTTTTTGAATAATCTAAAAATAATCTTATCTGATTACCTGATCTTTTTTTTATCAATAAATTATCTATTTTTTTTAATGCGTAAACTATAGAAGGCATACCCAAATCTAATTTTTTAGATAATCCTCTTTTATGTATTCCTGGATTAAGATATATTTCTTCAATAAGTTTAATTATGGTATTGTTATACATTCTATATCAACTGATATAAATATTATATCATTAATATATAAACTTTTCTATTTAATTATTTGCATTTTCTTGCAATAATCAAATATCCTGTATGTTGCATTTGTCCATACTCTGGACGACAAACCATTTTATCTATCTTCCATTCTCTCTGTATGTTTTCTAATATCTTTTCTTTAACAAAACCAGAATTATTGAGTTCAGATACAAAATAATCTGCCATTTTTAGATTAGAGAAATAACCTACAACATAACCACCCATTTTTGTAATTTTATTTATATTTTTAAGTGTAAGATGTGCATCCTTTAAGTCGAGAACTGCTAAATCAACTTCTTCTTTTATTTCTTTTTTTATACTATCAAAATTTTCTATAATATCATCATTAAATAACTTAATATTTTTTAATTCTAGTTTATCAATATTTTTCTTAATTACATTATAGAATCTTTCTTCTTTTTCTACTGAATAAACTTTTTTGCAAATATTTGCGAGAAAGCATGTAACTCCTCCACTGCCTCCCCCACAATCAAATATAATTGAATCTTTATTGATTCCTGTTTCAGCAATAATTGTTCCAATGTCTTTCAAGGTGATGATCTGTGCACCCCTATTCATTGTCTCGTATTTATCTACAAAAGATGAAGGAAATATATTTATCTTCATTGCATTTTTTTTATTTTTTCCAATAAAAACTTCTGATCCTTCTTTAACTTCTTCTTTACTTATACTTCCTTTATGTGTTGAGAATTCCTTTCCTTTATCAACTACCCATTTATTGTTTTTTGATGATAATAGTGTTAATTTCATAAAATAAAAGAAAGAATTGGGGTTTTTATAGTTTGCTATTTAATTTATTTATACTCAACATCTCTTTTTGGATTCCTATTTATTATTGCAACAATTTTTTTATGTTTTTCTTCATCTATATTAGTTAAATTTTTATAAGAATCTCCATTAAGAAAAATATTATATATTTCTAAAAGAGAATTTTTATCAATATAATCTTTTGAAAGAACTGGTTCATTTATCTGACCCCATATTTTTGGACCATTTTTTAATATATTATTTTTATCATTATAAAACATAGTTTGAATATTATTATTCATAAGAAAATACATAAAATGTATATCATCTTGTGTTAAATCATGTGCACCCACATATTTTTCCATTGTATCTATAATAGAAAAAGCAGCATCATTTATATTTGTCATGGGTTTTTTTAAAAGTAAATCATCCATATTGATATCTCTACCAACTATTGATTCATTGATAGGAAATATCTTTAAAGAATAATTTGAATGACCCTTATAAAAATTTTTACCATCTTCTATTAATTTATTAATTGTCATTTTATACATTTTTTCATGTTCAGCTGTAATACAATTTTCTTGTTCTAGAAGTTCTTTAAGTTGGTATATTGGTTCATTATCTGAAAGACTACTTTTAAATGTCATTGACTCGTCAATAACTAAAATATCTGCTAATTTTTTTTTAATTATATTGTTTATATTATACATATTATCTGATTCATAATACCTAAAAAATTCATTATTATTTTCAAATTGTTTTAAAAAATTATTTCCCTCTGTAAGAGCTACAATATAAGTTTTATGAGAATTTCTTTTTAATACACCATAAATAGATCTAATTATTTTTTCATAATCTGTGTTTAATTGTCTTTCTCCATTAGAAGATATATATATCCACATTTGTCTTTAAGATTTTCTAATCTAAAATAAATACTTCTAAGATTTTCTTGAAAAATATCAGGAAAACCATTCTTTTTTCTAGATATAACAAAATCACTTAATTTAGACATAAGTCCTATATTACCCTCATATGAAGGAATTGTTAAAGAAGTTTCTTTTACAGTATGTTTATTTTTTGAATTAATTATTTTATTTACTAAAGGCAATAGATGATTTTATAGATGATATTTCTAAAAAAATTATTGATAAATACCAAAAAAAAGGTTTTGCCCAATATAAACTTCCCAAGACATCAGAAACAGAAAATGTTGACAATATTTATTTTAGTATTGCTGATTTTGATCTTGAAGAAAAGAATTATTTTCATAATAACAAAGTATCTGGTGCAATTGAAAAGTCTGATTTTTACATACACATGCAATTTGGAAAGGGAGATAAACATGGAATAGATAGTAATACAAAAAGATTAAGTGTTATATTAAGTTTAAATGATCATGAAAAGATATACTCTGATAAAGGAAAAAATCTTTCTGAAAATGCAGTATCTGAATATCTTGATAAGGCAATATATATTGCAAATAAAATTGTTGATGAAACAAAATATAACGCAGATGGTGTTTTTACTAAATTGCTTTATTTTAAGCCAGGTGATTGTGAAGAGGAAATACATAGCACGATAGAAAATATAGTAAAAGACAAAACAATTAAAGGTTTTGAGAATAAAAATTATAATAAAAATTTATGTGGTTGTACTTGTATGAATCCTAATGATGAAAAAGAAGAATACACAAGAAATTTCAAGATAATTGATGTTGAGCCAGTTAATAAAGTTGAAAAACATTATGTTTCTAGATAGATTAAAAATAATATAAATATTTATATTGTATTGTAAGTTAATATATTCCTTATGAGAATAATTTATTCAGATGATGTAGGCTATGGTATTTATCCAGGAAAAATATTCATATCAAATAAAACTGAAAAAGAACTTGAATCTATGGTGAATTTTCACAAGATAAATTCTCCTAAAAAAGGATGGAATATAGATTTTAAAAAAAATATTTTAAAAAAAGACATAGAATCATTTGATAAAGAGATTATTGATCCCTTACCTTTACTTTATTTTAATATAACAACAAGAAATGAAAAATCTGAAGTAGATATTATATATTCTGAAAAATTAGATAATGATTATGAAACATTTGTTATAGAAGAGAACATATTAAATAAACCTAAAATACATTTTTTAGAAAATCTATTATATTTAATTGCAGACCCAATTAATAGTTTTGGAATTCCTTATGATAATAAATTAATAAAAAATATTTCTCCAGAACATCTTTCTATTTTCTATAAAGCTTTTTTACCAGAAATAATTGAAAATAGAAAAAATAAAAATTTTAAAAATAATTCTTATGAACTTAAAAACATGATTAAATGTTATTATAGACAACTTTATGAAAGTGTAAAACAAAAAGATTATGGATCATTAAATAATGTTTTAGCAAGAAAAAACAATATAACTGCAAAATATTTTCAAGAATCAAAAACAGAAAACTAATTCCAAATAATTTTTTTAACTTCTTTCATTAATTTTAAAGGTTCTTTACTCTGCCAAATATTTCTTCCTATTGCAAAACCATCAGCACCACTTTCTTTTGCTGTTTGTATGTTTTTTAAGAATTTTCTTTGACTTGTTTTATCTCCACCTGCAACAAGAACCTTAACACCAGAACACATTTTTTTGACATAACTTACCTTTGAAGGATTATTTATCATTATCTTAGTTGCATCTGCACCTAGTTCCATTCCAACTCTTGCTGCATATGCTGCATTCTTATAGTATTTTCTATGGATAACCTTTCCACCTCGAGGATACATCCATCCAATACAAAGTAATTTATGCTTTTTTGCTTCTCTAATTATCTTTGCAAATTCTTGCATCATATCTGCTTCATAATCACTTCCAAGATAAACAGTATACCCTACAGCAGAAGCACCCAATTTTTTAGCTTCCGCAACAGTACATAATTGTCGAGAATTATGTTTATCTCCTAATTTTGTCTTTCCATTAAGTTTTATTATTAAAGGAATCTTTCCTTTGTATTTGGAATAATACTTTTTAGCAATACCCTTATGCACAATTATTCCTGTTGCTTTACCTTTTATTGCTAAATTAAAAAGATTGTCAGGGTTAGCAGAAAAATCATCAAGATCATCAGGTCCATGTTCCATTCCTTGATCATAAGCTAATAAAAATGCTTTTCCTTTTCTAAATATTTTATTTACCATTTTTTATAGTTATGATTTTTTATAAAATAATTAATAATCATTAGTATCATCATGAGAAAATTCTTCTTTATTTTCATCAATATTATTTTTTTCTATTTTAACTATTTTATTTATTTTTCTAAATAAAATATAAACCAATATTATTGACTGGATCATCAAAACAACTGAGATTATCAACATCCCAAATAAAAGCTCTACAATAGGTACATCAATTCCAAATAATATCATTTTAAATTCTTAAATTAGCCTCCATTGAATAATTAGGATTAGGATTTTGAGTATCCCATATTTTTATACACGTTGTTCCAGAACTAAGCATAAAATGTTTAGCATAAACCTGATTTTTTATATTAAAATTAAATAATCCAAAAAAATCAATATGTTCATTTTCATAAAGTATTGCTTCAAAAGATGAGGGTAATTTTCTATCTGATTTTATTGACATAAAATAATTTCCATTATCTTTATAGTAGTGTGCAATAACGCCTTCACCTAATTTTTCTTTTTCACCATTAATAGTTGCCTGATTTATTTCATTTTCAGTACAATAATGTATTTTAAAATATGAGAACATAGAATTTATACCTAATGCTGTAGGTATCATCTGATCTTCTATTTTTTTATTGACAGGACTTAAAGTATACATTCTTATTATATTTACAATTGATCCACTAATGAATTTTCCAGGAGAAATGCCTGATTCTGGACTAAAAACTAAAATAACATATTTGTTCCTATGGTATATGGAATCAGATTTTTCTATATCCCATGAATAAGGTAATTTTACTTTTTTTATCATTAATTTACCCTTACATTCATTTTCATCTAATGCAAAATAATATCCATAAAGCCCATCTGTTCCTTTTGCTTCTAAATTACTTGAAGTATCTTTAATAGAAAATAATTGCAATTTATTTGCCTTATTATTCATTTCATAATAAAAATCATCACCTATTTTTTTAACAGTTCCAAGAAAACTTCCATCTTCCATATATAATTTATATTCTTTACATATTGTACTTTTAGCTGAAACATTAAATGAGAACATTGATAAAAATACAAAACACATCAAAAATAATAATAACTTAGTAGACCTCTTTTTCATATTATGTGTTATTTATTAATATATTTAAATAGTTTTATTACTCTTATTCAGTAGTTTTATTGTATTTATTGATATTATTATCACTAATTGTATAAGAAATATTATTCACTATTTGTAGTATTACTTATGGTGTTTTATTTATCTTCTTTTTTACTATTATTTACACCATTAACAATTTCATCAATCTTTTTATCACTAAATCCATGTGCTTTTAATCCTTGTTCTAATGTTTCTGCATGAGCCATCATACACCCAACACACCCAACTTCATTTTTTCTAAGAATTTCAATAAGTCTTGGAAATTTTTCCAAAGCTTCTGCAATATTCATATCTTTTGTTAATTTTTCCATAATAAAAAAATAAAGAAAGAGTTTTTAAGGTTTTTGATAAAATAATTTTATATTCTTTATTTTAGATTTCACATAATCAGCTATTTCTGATGATTCAGGTTCTAGTACATTTATCATATCATCTAATGATTTCTTTATATTGCCTAATCTGTACATTTCTTTTTCAGTATTATCTCCATTATTTTGATTTATTGAATTATTAAATCTATTAACATCTTTTTCATAAAGATTAATATATTCATTTATAAAATTCTTATCAAATTTTATTACATCACTTATAGAAGGTTTATTTACTGACTTTATTCTAATTATTTCTCCACCTAATGAAGAATTGTCCTCTTTTACAGCATCATATATTATTTTTACTAATTGTGTATGTAATTCACTATAATTGTTATTTTGTAAGTTTGTTTCCATGAAAACTTATTTTAAGTATGTGTTTAAATTATTTTGTAATTAATAAGAAATAGTAAAAATAAAAAAATTAATTATCTTTATTCATTTTTTTAAAAAGATAATTATCTTTTTCTGGACATAAAGTTGCTAAGTGTATTATTGAATCATCAAAATTGGATGTTGTTTTAATATCAAATTTATTTCTTGTTGATTTTTCATAATTATCATAATAACAATCAACAAACTTTTTGTAATTATCCTTAATTGTATTTTCATATTTTTTCATTTCATCAATAGCATTCTTTCCACCACATATTTTGTTATAAATACTATCTGCTAACTCTTCAATATAAATTACACTATTATTTTTTAAATTCATTTGTATGCCTCCTTAAAATAAAATTTAATAGATTGATAGATTAGCACCATAATAAAAACTTTATGAAAAAGTAAAAATATAAAAAGAAAATATATATTGCATTTTTGAATCATTTGAATTACTTAATTACTCAATATATCCGCCTTTCTGTAAACTCCATAATTTCTTATAAACTCCACCTTTCTTCACAAGATCTTCATGATTCCCCATCTGAACAATCTTACCTTTATCCATTACAACAATCATATCTGCTTTCATAATAGTAGAAAGTCTATGTGCTATAATAATTGCTGTTCTACCTTCCATAAGATCATCAAGATCTTTTTGTATCTCATGTTCTGTTTGTGAATCTAGAGAGGATGTTGCTTCATCCAAAATAAGTATTTTTTTATTTGCTAAAATTGCTCTTGCGATACTTACTCTTTGTTTTTCTCCTCCACTAAGACGAACTCCTCTTTCACCGACAATAGTCTTTTCTTTATTAGGGAATTCTTTAACAATCTTATCAAGCTGTGCAAATTTCATTGCTTTAAATACATCTTTTCTACTTGCTTTTGGATTTGAAAATGCTATATTATTGTATACTGTATCATCAAAAAGCACACATTCCTGTGTAACAATACTCATCTCAGATCTAAGAGATTTCTTTTTCAAATTTCTGATATCTTTTCCATCAATAAGTATTCTACCTTTATCTACATCATATAATCTAAAAAGTAATTTTATCAGACTAGATTTACCACATCCTGAATGCCCTACTAATGCAACTTTAGTATTCTTAGGAATCTTCAAATTAAAATTTCTGAAAAGTTTTTTTCTTCCATATCCAAAAGACATATTCTTAAATTCTATAATTCCTTTTCTGACTCTCAATGTTTTGGCATCTTTTTTATCCTTCACTTCATTACTTACCTTGTAAAATCTAAACATTGATTCAAAATCTGCCATAGCACGATAATAATTTCTTATACCACTTACAAATCCATAAAGGTGACCAGCAATATTCATGTATACTGTATAGATAAATGCAATTGTACCTAATTCCATAGTACCATTTACAAATTTAACAAAAGGAAGTCCTATCAGGAAAGCAGTACCTATTGAAAGTATAGCTGTTTGTCCTGCATCCATCCATTTAAAATAGTCCCACAATATCAAGGATTTTATTTTTGTTTTTTCTGTAAGTGACCTATATTTACTCTTTATCTTTCTTTCTTTAGCAAAATAACGTATAGAATCAATATTTGTCAAAAAGTCAGATACATTAGCTTTTTCAAAATCTTCTTGATCATTATAATTCTTGTACGCTCTCTTTTGTTTCATTTGAATCACATAACTATAAGTGATAAATGCAATCATTGTCACACCAACAGTTATTGCAGACCAATAATCAAAATAAATAAATGATGCCATTGCTACAATTACTTGAAACAAAAGAGGACAGAATCTAAAAAAAATAGTATCTGTCATCCTTTCTATTGCATGTCCACCTCGGATTACTTTAGATATTAAAGAACCGGTTTTATGTGTTACATGAAACTTATGTGACAAACCAAGGATATGATTAAAAAAATCAGTCTTAACATCCTTTATTAATTTTGAATCAAGAATATTGATGAAATGTATTCTTAACCATTTAAATAAAGAATTTATTCCTTGTGTCAATAAATACCCTAGTAACACTGCTAACAAGATACTGATTATCTGACTCCTGTTTAGTACACCTGCTGAAAAGTCTGTACCACTGTCTATTGCTATTTTAAAAAAGTATCTTGTTACCACTCTCGCCAATTCAATTACAAATATAACTCCCAAAATACCAAAAAACAAAAGTTTATATTTCTTCAAAAATCCAATATAAACCTTCAAATTATATTTGTGGTCGATAGCTTCAGCTTTGTTGTTTTCCATGCAACTAAAAATATAGAAAATTATTTAAAACATTCTATTTCATTATCGTCGGAAATATTTCATTTTGTCGTCTATAAAATTACAAAAAATATTATTAAATTAATAAAAATTATAATATGTTTTTTAATAATTAAATTAATATAATAAAATATAATGAGAATATAATCAAACCTAATTTATGTCATCTTGATCATAGTTTAAGTTTAATAAAAAACAAAAATATTGCTTTGATAACAAGAAAATAAATTTTGTGAGTAAAACTATAATAAAAATAAAAAAGAATTACTAGAGAGCTTTAAAATGCCCCACATAATCATTTAAAATCATTTCACAAGAATCTTCCAATGAATTTCATTTTTCTCATATCCATCATCTGCAATAAGCTTAATATCTTTGATTCCTGGTTTTGTAAATCTCATAGACAAATCAGAAGTAGTGTTTCTTTTTACCTTTCCATTAAATTCCCATGATATTTCCATATCATCTCTATCAAAATCAACAATATCTGCACTAAAATCAACTGTTTTGTTTATGCCTATCTTAAACATACTATATTCAGGAGTTATGTTCATAAAAGTAGGTTTTTGATTTACATCAGCAACTAACATAGAGATATTGTGTTTTACATAAGATTCATTATCGTGTGCAACTATTGTAAAATTAAGTTTTTTGTTATTGTGATTGAAATATGCATTAAGTCCCTGTCTTAGTATATTGGGTACATTATAAAGTGAACTTGGTGTCTTATTTGTATGATTTACAAAAGCATAAGGTATAGAAAATTCTATTGAATTATTTACATATTGATATTCAAATGGAAAATTTTCTAAATAGATTATAACATCATCATTATCTGGATCAGAAGTTTTTACAGATATTCTTATTGTTTCATTTTCATTTACATAAGATGGGTGTGTTGCTTTTATTGTGGGATCTCTATTTGTATTTTCAACTATAATAACATAATCTCTTGTAACTATTTCAAATGAGTCATCCATAGTTATATTTCCTGTGTATTCTCCAGCAGAATCATAATTAAAATATATTTCTGCATTATTTCCAAGAGGTTCTGAAATTTCAATATCTACATTATCTCCATCAAGATCATAAACATAATAATTCATCTTGAATTCACTTCCTTCTTTAGCATAAAGATAAAATGTGTCATATATCTCAACTCCATCTACAACAAGAACAGGTTTAAGATTATTATCATCTATGTTTGTTATGAAAACTGTTTCTGTACATTTATCTTTTCCACAACATTGGAATACTATTGATTCATTTTCAGTATATTCTTTTGCAATATAAGATAAATTTTTAGCTGATTTGATAAACTCACTCCAATAAAACGAAGTATATCTTTTAGCTTTTTCATAAGATTTTTGCATAGAAGAAGAATGTTTTACATAATCATGAGGTATAAACATATTTATATTTAATTTCCATCCTTTGTTTTCTATGTCTGAAATATCTATATTATTAGTTACATTTATTGGATTTCCTAAATTATCTAAAACCTCAATACCATAAATTATTTCGTCTCCATCTTGATCATAACATATAAGTTCAAATTCATTATTTCCCTCTGTGATATCTAACTTTTCATCTTCTGTTATTATTGGAGCTCTGTCAACATCATTTACATAAATTATTATTGTCCTGTTTATTGATTCTTTTCCATCAAACATCTCAACAACAACCTCATGTCTTCCTGCATCATCATAAGATGTCTGCCATTTTTTATTATTACCAACTGGTTCTGATATTTTGTAAGTTATTACATCTCCATCTACATCACTATTAGGTATGTCTAATATTACTTCTTCACCTTCATTAACAGTGATTTCATTTATTTTTAGTTCAGGTAATCTATTTTTATCTTCAACAAATACATTCCATATTTTTTCAACACTATTTCCAGCAGAATCTTCTGCAATAACTTTTATTTCATGTTGTCCTGCTTCTTCATATCCAAAAACTATTTCAAGTGAGTCATCTATTGCTGATTTTTCAGATATAATTTTTCCATCTTTATACCATTTTATTGAAAGAACATCATCTTCAACATCTTCAAATAATATATTAAATTCTACTGTTTCTCCTTCACTAAAAATTATTTCTTGTGTAAGATCATTATCATTATTAGAATCATCAAAATCATCAAGAGAATATTGAATTATTTTTGGAACCCTATCTTTATATTCAACATAAATTGTTGCTTTTTTTATAATAGTAAATTCTCCATCTGAAACTGTTAATGAAACATTATATTTTCCACTATCACCTAATATAGTATTCCATTTTCCATTTTCATCAAGAGGATATGAAAAATCAATATCTAAATTGTCATTATCAATATCATTAATATTATATACTACTTCAATACTATCTCCTTCTTCAATCCAATATTCTGGCTGTAATTCTACATCAGGTGCTTTGTTTTTTGCCTCAACCACTAACAATACCTTTTCTTCAATAATATGTTTAGCATCAGATATTGAAATATTTATAACATACTCTCCTCTATCTCCATAATCTGTCTGCCATTCCCCATTTTCATCTAAAGGATAAGAAAATTTGTAATATACATCATCTCCATCAGGATCAATAACAAGAGGTTTTATTTTAACAAACTCTGTTTCTTTGACAATTATTGTTTTTAGATAAGGATTGTCTGCATAAGATATATAAGAATAAGAAATAGTAAATATTAATGAAAACAAAATTATAGCAAATACAGCTTTTTTGATTTTTTGTTTATTGTTTTTCATATTATATCAAAAATATTTTAAAAAAATAAAAAATAAAAGTTCTTATTCAAGAACTATGTCCATTATTTCTGGAGGCATGTTTACATCATTTACAATAAGAGTTATTTTTTCTTCTGTAATGTCTTGTCCATCATCTGCAGTTATTGTTACAATATATTCTCCATTTTCAGTATAACCTATCTCCCACACTCCATCATTTCCAACAGGTTGAGAAATAGATATGTCAACTTCATCTCCATCTGGATCTGTAACAACTGGTGAAAGTTCAAGTGTCTCTCCTTCATTAATAGATATTTCTTTTTCTATATTTGCAATTTCAGGAGCCCTATTAACATTTTCAACATAAAGTTTTGTTGTTTCTGAAACTTTTGCTTCTCCATCATCAGCAGTTATTGTTATTGTATATTCTCCTGCACTTTCATAATCTGTCTGCCATTCTCCATTTTCATCTAAAGGTTTTGAAAAAGTGATTTCAACATAATCTTTGTTTTTATCTAATACTTTTGGGGACAAAGATACAATTTCTGTTTCTTTAATTTTTATCTCTTTAGGTACATCATTTATTTCAGGAGGAACATTTTTCTTTTCAACAACAAGTAATATTTTTTTATCATTTGAATGTACTCCATCTGTAACACTTATTGTGACTTCATATTCACCTGCATCAGCATATTCTGTCTGCCATAAACCATTTTCATCTAAAGGTTCTGAAAATGAATATGATAATGTATCTTCATCTTTATCTGATGCTTTTATTGTTAAATTGATTAATTCGGTTTCTTGAACAGTAATTGTTTTAAAATAATCATTACTATCATCAACATCATCTATAACTTCTTCATCTATATTGATTTCTTGTTCATCTTCTTTAGAAATTTCTGAATCTTCTTCTACAAGATTATCATCTAACACTTCTTCATTTACTAAATCATCATTAGTTGTATTTGTATTTTGTGCATCAACTTCATTTGTATTTTCAATTGTCTGTTGAGCATCTGTATTTTCAAGTTGTTGTTCTAATGCTTTTAATTGTGCATCAATATCATCTTGTTGTTCTATTTCCTGAACTTGTGATGAACAAGAAGCTATAAATAACACTAGAATAAATGTTAAAATTATATTTGTTTTCTTAAACATTCTGACCCCCATTTTTTGATTTTCATTTAGTTGTTATCCTTAAATAGTTATTAAGTATTTCTATTTTAGAATAGTCTCATCTTTTTAAATATTGTTGGTATGTTTTAATTGAATTTTAGAATATAAATTACAAACTTAGTAATTATATTATATACTACTTAAGAATATTATAATTTAAATATAACTAATTTAATTTTTATTAAAAATGAGCTTATTTAAGAAATTATTTCGAAAGAATGAAAAAAAGATAGATTGGCCAAGAATAGATATAAATTCAAGTAGATTTCTTTTTGAAAGTCCAAATATAATATATAAGACAACAGGTCAAAGACATAAAAAAATTGTTTATACTATCTGTGGTGAATTAATACCTAATGATATTACAATAAACATATCTCCTTTACAAACACCAGATAAATACTTACCAGTTGTCAAATTTATAGGAGATGAAATAAATGGAAAGTATAAGAATATATATAAAAAAGATTTTGAAAAAAATATTTATTTAAAAGGCATATTTGATTCAAATGAAAATATAATTAATTCCTTATTAGATAAGAATGTGATAAATAATAAAATATTTTATACAGAATATGAAGGATATGAATTTGATAGTATAAATAATAATTATAAAAAAAATAAAAATAAACAATATCATGGGGAAAATATACAAGACATACCCAGATTTAAAAACAATATAAAATCAACCGAACCTATACAAAAAGTTTATTCTGATAATGAAAGGTTTATGAAATTTGCAAATGAACTTGAAGAAAAAAACATAATTGATTCAATTGAATATTTGATACAACTTGAAGACAACCACATATATAAACTAAAATTAATCAGTACCAAAAATAATAAACGATTAGTTGAAGGTAAAGAACAATTCACACTTACAGGATTAACAAACCCATTATATGCAAAATTACAATTTATAGGTTATGATAAATTGGATAGGGATGATGTAAATGAAATGTATGAAAAAAAATATCAATTAAAAAATAATTCTGAAAAAGATGATATGGAAAGTTTAAATGCACTTATTGATAATTCTTACAAGGAATCTATAGAATTTGTTAAAGACATACAAAATCAAAGTATATTATCTATAAGACATAAACAACTTGAGAATTGTATAGAATCTATGGCTTATTATGGATCTAGTGTTTCTGCAAGAGGTACAACTGAAAAAAATTTTACTATGAAAGATAACACTTGTTATATAAGAGATTATAGTAAGATAATTAGAGATCTTGATAATAAAACTGCTATAGGTCAAAGTATTTATTTTCTTATATATCAAACAAAAAAAACACATGATTTTAATGACATAAAAAAACTTATGGAACAAAAACCAACAGTAATTTGGGGTAATAGTCCAAAATCATATAAAACAAGTGGAAAAATAAAAAAGATATATAAGAGAATAATATAATTGCTTCTTAGATCTCATTCAAAAGATTTCTAAAATTCTTATCAGTTCTATTTTTCTTATATATTCTTGCGAGTTTTCTTACTTTCAAAGGTTTATTTACAAGATGGTATTGTGTTATAAATTGTATAAATTGAGTAACATTTTTTGTTTTTTCAGTTTTATGACATCTTTCAAAATCAATAAAAACAGGTTTATTTTTTATGATAATATGTTTTATAGGATGGTGCATTTCTTTTTTATTTACTCCAATATCATCCATTCTCCTACATTGTCTTAGTATGTCTTTTAATATACTTTTAGTTTGTTTAGGATTATCATTGATGAATTTAAAAATATTTTTACCTTCTACAAATTCATAAACAAGCATCTTATTTGTATGAAAAAGATAATTAGGTCCAATATCAATCTCATTCATTTTTTTCATCCAATATGTTTCTTTTTTTATAACATCTTTAGCTTCTGTTTTTGGATTTTTTATTTTGATAGCAACCTTTTTTCCATCATATATTCCAGTATAAATTTTACCTCTTTTTCCTTTTGTAAAATATCTAATTTTAGTTATATCTTTTTTATTCATATATTTTAATATATTTGATTTTTTAACAGAATAAGTGTAAAGTGTCTCAAATGAAACTTTTTTTGTTCCCAGTAAGCGAGATTCAAAAAGATTATTTTCTATAATTTCATCTACTTTATTTTTTTTTGTTAATGAAGAAAATACAATCAATATCCTACCATCATCTTTTAGAAAATCATTTACTTCTGAAAAAAATCTTGCAATAAGTTCATATCCTTTCTTTCCCCCAGTAGTTGCTGTTCTTGAATCAAGAGGCTCACGTTTATCTTCAGGCAAATAAGGAGGATTAAAGATTATTGTATCAAATTTTCCATTAATTTTATCAAATAAATCAGAAACAACAAAATTTATTTTATTTTTTTTAATATTCTTTCGGCAATGATTTATAGATCTTTTACTGATATCAACCGCAACAACATTTTTAGTTTTCTTATTAGAAAATGCTTCTGCAGCTTGGATACCTGTTCCTGTTCCAACATCCAACACATTTCCTGCTGCATATTTCTTTACAAAACTCTGAAGTAAATAAGAGTCTTCTGCAGGCTGATATATCATACCTTATTATGTATACCTTCTTTGTTTATAGTATTTATTAACTACGATTTAGTACTTAATATTTAAATAATTTAGCAAGATTTTTAAACTATCTAAAAAAAGATATCTTATGGAAAAAGTTTTTTTTGTTAATATAAGATATAAAAAAGAACCTAAAAAAAAAGATATAAATCAAAAACTTCTTTTATTGGGTAATGCATTAGGTTTATTTAGTGCAAGAGATAAAGATAAAAGTCGTTTTAGGATATTTATCTCTCTCTTGAAAGCAAGAAAAAGAGGAATACTTCTTAGTTCTGATCAGTTAGCACACACATTACATTTAACTAGAGGAACAGTTGTACATCATCTGCATGAACTTATGGATCAAGGAATTGTTGTTATTTATGATGGAAGATACACATTAAGATCTGATTCAATAAAAGGAATAGTGGAAAAGATTGAAGAAGATGTAGTTAAAATGATGAGTAATGTCAAAAGATTAGCAAAAGAAATAGATAATGAGATGGAGTAATCAACTTATTTTATATATTTTGTAATTTATTCTCTAATAATTATTGATTAATTTTATATTTATGAGTAAAAATGCTTTTATGTTATTACTAAAAACTTTTTCAAATTCTACTATTATTTGTTTAGAAAAATTAAATATATAAAAATAATTAAAATAAATTACTCTTCATTAGCTCTTCTAAGAACTCTTACAGATTCAATCTTAACAGTGATAGGTATAGGTACTGCTGCTTCTAATAATTCAACAACAACATCTCCTTTTGTTTGATCTACTCTAACAACCTTTGCCTGTTCTCTTTTGAAAGGACCAGCTGTTAATTCAACAATATCACTTTTATTGATTTTAACTTCTGTTTTAACTTGTTCAAGCATATGATCTATTTCAGAATATTCAACATTACTTGCTAATAATCCTCTTGCATAAGGTATTCTTGAAATAGCTTTCTCAACATCATTTCTTGTTTCTGCTTCGACAAAAATATATCCTTTCATACCTTGAGTTCTTATAATAGAATAAACCTCTATTTCTGGATGATTTTCTAATTTTGAGATGATAAAGTCCATAACTTGATCTTCTCTGTTAGCTGTTGTTCTTAAAGCATATATTGTTGGCATTTTTTCTCCTTAAAATAATAATTGTTTTGTTATAGTAAATAAAAATCCAATAAACCCAATTGCTAGAATTCCTAATCCTGCTACTTTTACAACTGTTAGATATTCTTTTTTATTTGGTTTACTAATTATTTTCATTATTCTTACACATTCCTTAAGAAAGTGTTTAGCTTTTCCGAATATTCCCATTTTTATCTTTTTTTGAGTTTTATTTGTATTTCTCAATACTTTAACCTTGTTTTGTTAAAATATATAAGAATATATGTTAATAATATAAGCTATTTATAAAAGTTTTGGTGGATTACTATAAAATTGTTATTTATTTTATTATTTTAGTTAGATAAAAACACGCCGCTTTGTTTGTGCTTTTATTCTTTAAATAAAAAAACACGCCGAGAGGGGGATGTAAACGAAACTTGTCAACAATTTGTGAAAAAATTACAAATTCTCGAGCACATCCTTGTTTTGAAGTTAATGGGATGTTTTGAAAAAGTTTATATGAAAATCATAGATTTTCAATTCTCCAAACAAGTTTGAAGACACCAAAATGAAGTATTTCGCTTTGCTCAATACCAATAAATAAAAAAACACGCCGAGAGGGGGATTTGAACCCCCAATCCCAAAGGGACCAGCTTAGCAGGCTGGCGCAATACCAGATTATGCGATCTCGGCATGATAAAACAATCAGAATCCCTAGCCTTCTCTTTTTAAGACAGCTTCAGTTAAAAAACATGGGTCCGAGGGGATTTGAACCCCCGACCACCAGCTGTCTTAGATTTGTGTAGAACACAGCCTTATAAGACTGGCGCTCCAACCAGACTGAGCTACGGACCCAGTATGAAGCGCCCCGAACCGGATTTGAACCGGCGACCTGACGGTTAACAGCCGTCCGCTCTAACCACTGAGCCATCGGGGCAATATTAAATAAGAATTATTAAGAGTTTATTTATAAATTTAACTCTTATTCAAGGGGCACATTGCTCCAAAATTTCCAATCTTCACTTGGACTATATGCTCCAATAACATGATAAGTTGGATTTGCTCTCCCATGATAAGCATTATGTACATTATTCCATGTGGGGCCAGTGATTCCATCAGATGAGAATCTTCCCAATCCTCCTACATTCATACCTAAATTCTTCCAAGTTTTAACTAATCCATGGAAATCTTTTCCACCAATTGTTGCATCAGCACCTGGCTCTATAACCATCTGTCCATTGAAACCTTGTTTTTTCATTCTTCTTATCATTTCTTTAACAGGAGTATTTCCATCTCCAGGTGAAAGATGCTCGTCACTATATCCAAAATTATCAACAAGATGTACTGATCCAATTCTATCATTTTTTGCCATTTCTTCTGTTTTTTCAAGCAACCACTCATCAAATTCTTTTTGATTCTCCTCAACAGATTTTTTAGGATCTCCTTTCCAATATTTTCTCCACATATTAAGATGTCCTGTATCAAGATGTCCTTTAATATGTTTTTTTGCAATTTTCATAGCCTCATTTTTAGATAGTTTATTTTCTTTCATAAGTTTATTAGCCATTGTTTTTCTCGCACCATCTACAAGTTTTATCCATTCATCTGGATGAGCACCATATGTTTCTGGAAATATATTTTCCATAGCGACGAATATAGGTTTTTTTAATTTTCCTTGTTTCTCAAGTTGTTCTGACTGCCTCATAGCTTTCATTCCTGCTTGAGCATACCCATCAAATGATCTTTTTAATGCATAATCTTCAACATTCTCCACATTTTGTATAAAGTTCTTATAATCTTTAACTTGAGTCATCTGACCCACAACACTAGTTTTAAGGTGATTTATTTGATTATCTATTTGAGATATCATAGAATTCATTTTATCTATCTTTTTTATTTTTCTACCCATTTGATCCATTTCATATAATGAAGCCTTATCCTCTTCAGATGTTGCTCTTTCCTCTATCATTTTAAGGGTTTCTCTCTGTTTCTCAATAGTTTGCTTTTCTTCAATAAGTTTCTTTATATCACTATCTTTTTTATAATAATTTGCCCAACCTTCTGCAGTTGCTATTTGATTTTCAAGTGTAGCAATAAAGTATGCTTCTTCAGGTTTTATGTGAATCTGACTAGGAGAAGAATATTCATTATTAAGAAATCTTTTCCAGGTAGAGTTATTAAATTCTTCTTGAGACATTTCTCCATTTTTCCATCTTTTCCATTCCTCTCTTGCCTCATTTGTGAGTTCTTTTGCTTCATCATCAAAATATTCCCATTCTTGCATTTTGACTTCAAAATCTTTTTTATCAGGATCATATAATGGATGTCTTTCTGATCTATGCACTCTTTTATTTGCATAATCAGTGTATATATTATCATTTGCTTGAGCAACTTTTTTAGTTCCATCAAAATCAATGTATTCTTGGCCTTTTTTAGCCATCTGCCATTCAGGACGTGCAATTGCTTTAGATCTTTTAACTTGTTGTATTTCACCTGTTTCTCTATTTACAATCTGCATGACTTCTTCTTTTTCTTCATCTTCAAACATCTGAAATTTATCTTTCCATCTTCCATCCTTATTCCAGTTAGCTGACTGGACACCCCTATTAAACTCTCCGACATGAACAACAACATTTCCACCACGAGCAACGTCTGATGCAAATTCAATAGCCCTATTTATTTCTCTCAAACCTTGTACTTGTTGTGCTTTAGAAAATCCTTGTTGTCCTCTTCCACTTAATCCAAAAACACCAACAGTTGCATGTGTTCCAAATTCAACACCACTTGATTTCGCAATTTCTCTCAATGCTTGTCTCTGTTCTTTCCCATAAACTCCAGGAGTTTTTTGATTTCCTTGTGCTCTATCTACTCCACTAAAAGCAAGTTCTATTTTTTTTACACCAGTTCTTATCTTAGCTGCAACACCATGTGCATTATGTCCTGCAACACCAAATGGATGTGCCATTCCCACATCACTTAAAGAAAGTCCTAAATCATCTTCTTCAGCTTTTTGATTAGGTTCTGGATCACGATCTAAAGGATGAAAATAATTTATGTCGTGAAATTTGCCTCCGAAGTCAACCATTTTAAATATAAAAATTAATTAATAAAAAATAATAAAATTATTCCTCAATTGTATGAGGTGCTTGATGAGATGGTATTGCTGCTTTAGCTATTATCATTACATCGCCAACTGCCTTTACTAGATTATGTGGAATAATAACTCCTCTTGCATTATCCAATATTGATGTCAATAATGAATTTTTAGTTGCTTTTATTTTCCAACTAGATACTTTATTAGGTCCTAGAATAGCTTCGTCAACATCACCAAAATAATACCCTTCATCTGTAAAGACTTTCATATCATAACAATGTGTGACTTTTCTTATTTTTAATACTCCTTTCATTTTTCCCCTCCTTTTGTTATTAGGTTTTTATAAATATTATTTTTATAGTATAAGAGTAATGCTTTTTAATTGTTTCTATTGTGCATAGTATTAATTAATATGTTTATATATAATTTAATCACTTTCTAAATTTATTCCCAACATTTGATATTTATCACTTATAGTTTTTATGCTTCCCAATATGTTAAGATCTTCCATCACTAATCTGTCTTTTGGAATTTCATCAAATGCAAATTCAAATATATTTAATATAATTTTATCTGATGAATAAAGTTGTCCTGCTTCAATACTTATCTGTCCTTCATATCCTCCCATAAACATTTCTGAATCTATAACAATTGATGGAACATCAAATTTTCTAGTATCTTCAGTAGCTTCTTTAATTATAGGATCATAAGTTGTAGGATCAAGAACATCTACATCTTGTTCAATTTCTCTTTCTTCTTTTGTTATGTTTATAATCACTGGAGTTATAAGTTTTGCATCAACATCATATTTTCCAGGTATTAAAGAAATATACTCATCAAAAAGATATTTTTTAACTGCAACTGAAGGTATTTCTCCTGTTGGGAGTTCATCATACAAGTGTCTTTCCATAGAAAGTAATACTTTATCATCTGACTCCATTTCTGAATCAGTCCTTATAAACATCCAAGCTCCTCTATTACCTCTTTTACTACCCAATATATCATAAGTTTCCATAAGATTATTAGGTGAAAGAGGATTAATTTCTCTAAAACAAGTATATTCTGTACCTTTTCTTTTACAATTATAAAGTTTATTTATCTTAACTTCAATAGGTATTTTCTTTATCTGCCAAAGATCTATTTCAGCTAAATCATTCTCGCCCATAAGGTAAGTATCAAGAAAAATATTTTCTGTAGAATAACCTTCTCTTTCTGCAGATAATATTCCTCCAAATCCTTCAGGAACTTTTGCTGTTAAAAAACCATTTTCTCCAGTAATACCAATTGGACAACTTCTAATTTCATTTCCATAGAAAACAGACACATCTTTTAATGGTCTTTTTGTATGTCTATTTGTAACTTTTATTTTTATTTCTTTTGTTAATCCTTCAGGTTCACACATCATAGAAGGTATAAACATAATTGTTTTGTTTATAACTTCAACATCTCCCTTAGGAGCTAGATTATTTCTTATATTTCCTTCTAATCCAAAATTAAATGTAAATCCCTCTCCATCAAATGCTTTTCTTTGTTCTATAGAAACAACTACAGGAAATGAATAATCTATTATAGTATCATATCTATTTATACATGTTGAACCAAATAAAAATGGAACACATGTTGATTTTGGTTTTATAAGTCCATTTTCTTCATTTACATCAAAATAAGTATTCCAATTTGGAAGATAATTATGTTTTATTTCATAATCAGTAATTTCCTGTTCTGAAATATCTGAATTATTTATTGGTATGGACCAATGATTTATTATTGCGTTTTTAACATCTGAATATTCACTATTATCTCCTAGAGGAATAAATTGATTATAAGTATTTCTTATCTGAAGAAGAGGTATATGTGTAAACATCAAATCATCAACATATCTTTTAACAAGTTCTTTTACCCAGAAATTACTTGCTACTAATGAAGTTCCTACATCTCTCATAGGAGGTAATCTACTATTTTTTCCTTCATAAAGAGAATAAACATTCAAAAAAAATTCTTCAAGATATTTATTTTGAGATTGAAATGTTGAAAGATATGATGCCATTTCATGCATTTTTTTAAGTCCAACATTATGAGATGCAAAGAAATTTGATATATCATCACTAACTCTTTCTTTTGATACTTTTATTTTATGTATTAATAATGCATCTACTGAAGAATCAGATATCCTCACATTTATATCATAATTTTCTCCTTCCTCTATCTCATATCCTATTTTCTTTAATTCAGAATAATCATCAAGACATTTTATTGTTTCTGTTAAAACATAATTTTCAAGTTCTTTTTCCATAAAATTTTTTGAAGGTATTTTTAGAACATTTCTATATGATTGCTCATTTTTATCTGCATTATAATTCCAATAAGCAGTTTTTATGCCCTTATCATCCCAAACAACTCCTTCAGATTCAGTAGGAGATTGATAATTATATTTTCCTTCAAGATATATGTATCCACCTTGTTCACCCAAAAGTTTTATTCCTTGTTTAAGTGATCTTGCAAGACATCCATCAGTATATGTTTTTATAGGAAGAATCTCTGATTTGACTTCTTCAATTGTAGGTGTTACTGTATCAAGTTCACCTGTCTGAAAATTCCTTATACCAATAATAATTCCAATAGAAGCAACTATCACAATACCTATAATGATAAATAATGTCAACTGACCTCTTTTTTTCATAGTACAACCTTTGTATATTTCTTAATAAGATTATATATTGATTTATATATTAGAGTATTTAAATATTTTGTTTAGAATTGTTTTACGAAAATATAAATATTGAATTTGTATAGTATGAAATAATGTAAAATATTATTTCAAAAAAGATAAAAAATAAAGGAATAGTAAATAGGGGAATAGTATTTTTATAAGAGTAAAAAGATAATAAGAATAATTATTTGCATATTGAATAAACTTTGAAAATATTTGAAATAAAAAAATAAAAACATTTTAATACTATCATATAACACTAACTTATTATAACAACTAAAAGAGGTAATAATGGCTGAAAGAAAACCAATTAAAGATTATACAACAAAAAAACCAATTATCCCTTCTCTAAAAAAAGATTTAGGATTATTTCATACAACAGTTTATGGAGTGGGGCTTATTCTTGGAGCAGGAATTTATGTTCTTGCAGGAAAAGCAGCAGGATTGGCAGGAAATGCTGTATGGATATCTTTTTTAATTGCTGCAGTTATAGCTGCTCTTACTGGATTAAGTTATGCTGAATTATCTTCTCGTTTTACAAATGATGCAGGAGAATATTATTATGCTTGGAAAGCACTTGGAAAAAAGATTGCATTTGTTGTGGGTTATCTTGTAATTCTTGCAGGAATAATATCAACATCAACAGTTGCACTTGGATTTGCAGGATACTTTGCCTCATTATTAGGAATAAATTATCTTATTTTTATTGCAATAGGCATTACTCTTTTATTTTCAATAGTAAATTTTGTAGGTATAAAAAAAGCTGCATGGTTGAATATTATTTTTACAACAGTTGAAGTTGCAGGACTTTTGATAATAATTGCATTAGGTTTTAATTTTCTAGGTAGTGTGAATTATTTAGATTATACTTCATTGTGGGAGGTATTTTCTGCATCATCACTTATATTTTTTGCATTTATAGGTTTTCAGAGTGTTGTTAAACTTGCAGAAGAAACAAGAAATCCTTCTAAAACAATTCCTCGTGCACTAATACTTTCAATAATCATAACAACAATACTTTATATTTTAATAGGAGTATCTATTGTGAGTGTTATGGGTTGGGAACAGCTTGGTGCATCAAATTCTCCTCTTGCAGATGTTGCAGCCATAGCAATGGGAAGTAAAGCATTCTTGCTTTTATCTATAATAGCATTATTTTCTACAGGAAATACAGTTCTTATTGGACTTATATCTGTATCTCGGATGGTTTATGGAATGAGCAAGTCAAATTGTTTTCCATCTTTCTTAAGTAAAGTCCATAAAAAAAGAAAAACACCTGTTAATGCAATAATTGCAGTAACAATGCTTTCATTATTATTTATATTATTTGGAGATGTTGAGCTCATAGCAAGAACAACAAATTTTATGATATTTTTAGTTTTTATAGCAGTTAATCTTTCTGTAATAATATTAAGATTTAAAAATAAAGGAGAAAGTAATTTTAGAGTACCTTTTAATTTATTTAATGTTCCAATTCCAGCAGTTTTAGGAGTTATAACATCTATTTTTATGTTGTTTAATCTAGACATAGAAGTTATTATAATTGGATTATTGCTTGTAATAGCAGGAATAGTGTTGGAAATTGTTATGGATAAGTTCTTAAATGGAAGAAGAAAAATTAAAATTTATCCTGTTAAAGAGATTAAAACAAATGTAAAAGAAACTAAGAAAAAGATAAAGAAAATCAAAAAAGTTCATAAAAAAACTAAGGGAAAAGTTAAAAAGAAAGTTAAGAAAAAGATAAAGAAAACTAAGAAGAATATTAAAAAGAAAAAGTAATTAAAAATAACAATTATCTATTAATTGAATATTTGAATATATCTAAGGGAGATTTCTTAATTTTTATTATATTCAAATTATTATGAGATCTTATTTTGTAAACACCTATTCTACCCACAAGAATTTTATAATTAAATTTAATAAATTGATAATAATTATTTAATTGTTTTTGAATCTTTTTTTTAACATTATATATTTTACGATCAGAAGAATTACTTTTAATGGTTTTTGCTTCAACAACATAAAATCCATTATATGTATCTCTTAATATAAGGTCTGCATAAAAAGTTCCTTTTGAAGAACTCATCTTAACTTCTCTAAATGTTTCAACTATATTACTCAAACCAATTGTTTTAGGACTATTTTGAATAGATTCTATCAAACTATCATGAGCCCTATTACTATCTGTATTGTTTTTTTCATTATTTTTTCTCAAAAATTGTAACAAATCCATAATAACAAATAAATAGAATATAATTTTAAATATTTTTTGTTAAAATAAAAGAAAAAGTAATTATCTTAATCTTATTGTTTCTAGATTTTTAGGACTTATTGTCTCAACTTTCATTGTCTTATATATCTTACTTGCTAATTCATTAACACTTCCTTGTTCACCGTGTTGTACAATAACTTTTCTAGGTCTAGGAACTGATTTTGTGACAAAATTCATAAGTTCTCTTCTATCTGAATGTCCTTTTACAGTAACCTTAGCAACTTCAAGATTTAAATTATATGTTGTAAAATTACCATTTTCTTTGAATGTTATTGCTCTTTCACCTTGCTGTATTCTTCTTCCTAAAGAATTCTGTGCTTGATAACATGAAAATATTAATGTATTCTTTTTATTTTCACCAAACATTTTCAGATACTGAACAGAAGGTCCTCCTGTAAGCATACCAGATGTTGCAAGTATTATGCAAGGTTCTTCATGATCTGCAAGTGCTAATCTTTCCTTATGAGATCCAACTTTCTTTATATTAGACATAAGAAATGGGTTCTCGTCTTTGTGGAAAATCTGTCTTCTTATATTTCTATTAAGAAATTCAGGATAAGCTGTATGAATAGCAGTTATATCCCAAACCATTCCATCAATATAAATTGGAATAGCAGGTATTTTCTTTTTCTTAATAAGATTATGTAATATTATCAATATCTCTTGTGCTCTTCCTGAACCTAATACAGGCATAAGAATTTTTCCTTTTCTCTTTATTGTCTTAGAAACAGTATCTACAAATTCATCATCAATTTCTTTTTGTGTCTTAACTTGAGATTCTTTTCCACCATAAGTAGATTCAATAATCATAGATTCCATTCTTGCGAATTTGTTATTTGCTCCTTCTAGAAGATTTGTTCTTCCATACTTAAGATCTCCAGTATAAAGAAGGTTATGAAATCCATTTCCAATATTAAGATGTACCATTGATGAACCTAAAATATGTCCTGAATTAAAGAATGTTAATCTCACATCTGGTGTCACATCTGTAACTTCATCCCACCCAACACAAATAGTATGCATTACCATCTTTTTTATGTCTTCTGTTCCATAAATTGGGTTTTTACCTTCTCCTGCTTGTATCTTTATCATATCCATCTGCAATAAAGCCATTACATCTCTAGTAGGGGCTGTACAATAAATAGGTCCTTCATACCCATATTTGAAAAGATATGGTATAAGTCCACTATGATCGACGTGAGAGTGAGATATGATAACTGCATCAAGATCATTTATATTGAATTCTGGTGCTTCTAAGAAAGGGTATGCATCTTCATCACTTGCTGCAACATCTATTCCACAATCTAATAAAATACGTGATTCAGGAGTCTGTAAGTACATACATGATCTCCCTACTTGTCTTGCTCCCCCTAAAAACGTTAATCTAATCCATTCTTGTTTCTTTCCTCTCAACCACCCATCATAAATTCTATGACCTACTTTGTCAAGAAATTTTCTTCTATAATCAGAATTTTCATAAAGTGTTGCTCTTGTTTTTTCAATTATTTTTGATCTTATAGGAGGAATTCTTTTTACTATTGGTGTCCATAATGTTTTTTCTTTTATTTTTTTTAATAGTTCACCTTGTTTTCCTATTACCATTCCTGGTTTATCAACATGAATAATTAATCGAGACCTTTGTGCATCAAATATAATATCTGATATGTCTACATCTTTAGGGAGAATTTTCTTGATAGCTTTCTTTGTATTGTCTGGATCCATTGTTATTGCTGGATCTGCTCTGACTTCTACTCGTTTTTTGAATTCATTAACTATCTTTCTTATATCTTCTCTATTGTCTTTAAAGAATTCTCTATCTTTTGTGTAAAGAACAATATTTGCTCCTTCAAAATTTGCCTCGCTTATAACTTTGCTTGGTAATCGTTCTAATATTTCTTTTAATATATTTGCCATAATATTTCACCTTTTAAAAACTAAATCTTTTCATAATAAAAACTGAGGTTGTTTTAAAAATCAAATGAAAAAATCATTTGAAAAAATAAAAAAATTATTCAGAAAGTTTGTATACTAATTCTTCTCCCTTTAGATATTCTGCTCCTTTTGTTGTTACTTTAGCAATATCTATTCCATTTCCAGAAGCACTGTCTCTTTGTAATGCTGCATTTACACATTTTATAACTAATTTAGTTGCTTCAGATTCTGTTAAATCTTTTTTATATGCAGATTCTAAAACACCATATGCAAATACAGATCCACTTCCAGATGAGACATATTTATCAATTTCTGTTATTGATCCGTCTGGGAATATATCATATAAATGTTGGCCATCTCCATCTTTTCCACCTAATAAAAAGTGTGTTACAGATGGCATCATACTTGGCTGTCTTATACCACTATATAATATGCTTCCTAACATATTTGCTGCTTCTTTTATTGTTATATTTCTTTCTGTTCTAATCTCTTTTAATGCTACTTCTGCTTTTATGTACTTTATGAATAATTGAGCATCAGAAACATTTCCAGCAATTGTCACTGCAATGTTTGGGTTTAATATATGTAGTTTTTTTGCCTTTTTATCCACAATCAAATTTCCTGCTGTTGCTCTCCTATCAGTTGCAAGGATCACACCATCTTTATATTTTATTCCAACAGTTGTTGTTCCTGTTTTCAAGTTTTCTGTCATTAATACACCTCCTCTATAAATGTAAGAGTAGAATTTAATTTATATATTGTTTTGATAATGGGGTTTATAAATGTTTTGTTTGAGTCTGAAAATCTTTCGGATTTTTTACCCATAGCTTTTTATACCTTAATTTTCAATTTTATTATAGGATTCATGTTAAATAACGGAGGAAATAAAATGAAAAGAACTCTTACTAATGATATCAAAGATAAAATTGGAAAAAATATTATGGTTAAAGGTTACATCAAAAATATAAGAAAATTTGGTGGTGTAACTTTTTTAGCATTAAATGATTTATGTGGAAATCTACAATTAATTAGTAATGACGAAGACAAATTTAATGATGTTAAAAAAAATGATATTGTTGCTGTTGAAGGACTAATTAGGGAAGATGATAGGTCCAAATTAGGTTACGAAATGTTAACTAATAAAATTGAAGTAATTTCAACAACATCAGAAAAATACCCCTTAAGCATTAGTCCAAAAAGCCAATATAAGTTAGATAAAATTCTAAAAAATAGGCCATTAACAATCAGAAATCCAAAAATCTTAGATGTGTTTAAGGTTCAAGGAACTATTGCACAATCATTTAGGGGATTTTTAAATGATAACTATTTTAAGGAAATATTTACTCCAAAAATTGTTTCTCAAGTGGCTGAGAGTGGATCAGATATTTTTGCATTAGATTATTTTGGAAATAAACTTTCATTGACTCAAAGTCCTCAAATCTACAAACAAATAATGGTTGGGTCGGGCCTTGAGAGAGTTTTTGAAGTTGGTCATGTATATAGAGCAGAAAAACATGATACTAAAAGACATTTAAATGAATATGTAAGTTTAGACATTGAAATGGCATTTATTGATTCATATCATGATTTAATGGATTTAGAGGAAAAAATGATTAGGAAGATTGTTGGGGATGTTAAGGAAAAGCATTCAGATGTATTAAAAAATTATTCTGTTGAAATTAACTTGCCTGAAAAAATTCCTAGAATGCCTCTCCATGAAGTTAAAAAAATATTAAGGGAAAGGTATAATCATAAAATCCCGGATTCAAAAGACATTGATCCTAAAGGAGAAAAATTAGTTGGTAAATTCTCTAAAGAAGAATATGGTTCTGATTTTATATTCTTAACAAAATACCCAAAACTAAGTCGACCATTTTATACAAAACTTTGTAATAAAAATCCAAATTTAACAGATTCATTTGATTTTTTGATGAATGGAGCAGAAATTACAACTGGTGGACAAAGAATTCATGATTATTCTATTCTTCTTGATAGTATGAAAGACTTTGGATTAAATCCAGAACATTACGAAGATTATTTATCTGCATTTAAGTATGGAATGCCACCTCATGGTGGAATGGGAATTGGAATAGAAAGATTGACTATGAAGATACTTAATTTAGATGATATCAGGGAAGCAAGCTTATTCCCAAGAGATAAAATAAGATATAAACCATGAGTTTGAAAATAATTGCAATTGGCGGTGGAGAAATTAATTACAATGGTAGTAGTCAAACTATTGCAATTGATGAGGAGATTATTTCACTTTCTAATAAAAAAACTCCCTTAGTTCTTTTTGTACCCACTGCAAGCAATGATTCTGATAGTTATTTTAATTCATTTAAATCATATTATGAAGAGAAATTTAATTGTAATGTTCAAGTTCTTAAATTGATTGAAAGTAATATAAGTGAAAAAGAAATTGAAGAAAAAATATCTTTATGTGATATTATTTATGTTGGTGGCGGGGATACAGAAAAGTTAATGAATGTTTTGAAAGAAAAAAATATCAGAAAGATTATTAATCGTTATGCTAATAAATTAGTCCTTTCAGGTATCAGTGCTGGAGGTATTTGTTGGTTTAATGAAGGATATTCAAAAGATAAAAATATGTTCATGAGGGGCTTAAATCTTACTAATATTAGCTTTTTCCCACATTATAATAAAAACGACGATCTTCTTATAAAAAAAATTGTTGAAAATAAAAAAATAATTGCCTGTGAAAATAAAACAGCTCTTGTTGTCTTAGGAGATCAATTTAAAATAATTAATTCTGATAATTTTTCTTTTGCTTATTTATTTTACTTGGAAAATAACACTATAAAAAAAGAAAAACTAATTATCAATAAATTTTACCCCTTAAGTGTGTTGAATTCTTAAAGATTTTTTATTGCCCATGTTAAAAAATCATTAAAGAAAATACATTTTTGTTCATCACATATTAATTCTTTTTTATCAGGATGCTTCATAATGCTTTGCATAGGACAGACCCCACCACAAACAGTTAATGCCATACAATCAGCACATTTTTTGTGATTTAATCCTGTTCTCCTAAACCAAGATTGAATTTCATCGTAATCAAAATCCTTTATCTCATCAACTTTTTTATTGAATAATTTTTTGCTATAATTGATAGTACAATAACTAACTCTTCCATCAGGTGTTATGGATACAGTAGCATTATCAAATGTATTTGAACAAGTTTTTAAGACAGGTGTTTTGTCTTTTAATGCATTTATAATTTGAGATACAGGAGATGTTAGATTAACATTATTGTCAATACATAATCTAAGTATTTTTTTCATTTTATTTGAAAACATAATCCCATCAATTCCCCAAGAATAATTATGTTGTGGCATGTTTATTGTAATAGATTTAGGTTTTAATTCCCTTATTACAAATTCAGCTAATTCATCTAACACATCAATATTATTTTTAGAAGGAGTTAGTAATATAAAGTTGTTTACATTATTTTTCTTTAATAATTTAAAACCTTTTATTGTGATGTCATATGTTCCTTTTTCATTAGGAGTTACTCTGTTATTATCATTCATTTCTTTTGGCCCATCTATTGAAACACCCACTTTAAAATTATTCTTATTAAAGAATTTAGCTTTTTCTTCTGTTATTAAAGATCCATTTGTTGTTATAACATAATGGCATTCTTGATTTTTCTCTTTTAAGTATTCAACTGCTTTTTTTATTAAATCAAATTTTAATAAAGGTTCTCCACCAAAAAATTGAATTATGATTTTCTTTGATTTATTATTTTTGATTAACAAATTCAATGATTTTTTTATACTATCCCATGTAATATCTTCTTTATTTCTATTAACAAAACAGTATTTACAAGCATAATTACAATTATTAGTTAGCAATAACCTATACGAATTAATATTGATCTTTGAATTAGATATTTTGTTTTTTATTTTTGATGAGTCTTTATTATCTGATTTATTTACTATAAATCTATTTTGAGTTAAATAATCAAATATTTCTTTCTCAGTTTTCTTAATTTTTTCAAATAAAGAATTTTTCATTAAATCGAATAATTCTTTATCGCATTCTAAAACAAGTAAATTTATTCTATTAAAAATAAAATATTTTTCTTCTTCATTGAACATATAAGTGTTTTTAGATAATTTATACATAAAATACGTAAGATTTATTGTTTTATAATATTTACTGTCTATATCTCGAAAAACTTTCGGATTACATATGAAAAACTTTATAAATCTCTTTTATTAAATTTACATAAAATGAAAATAAAACAAAAAGAAATAAAACTAAAAATCGAATCACATAAAACATGCGGTTCAATATAATTTTTTTATTTTCTTTTATTTTTTAAAATGAAACCATTTATAATTTTACTAGATAAGTGTAATCTTAATTGTAAGTATTGTTTTTATAGACAAAAGAACGATGCATTAAATAAAGAACTTGATTTTGATTCTCTTAAAGGATTTTTATCTTACACAAAAAGATTTATTGATAATGAGATTATGGTTACTGGTGGTGAGCCTTTATTATATTCTCGTTTTGATGATCTAATGGATTATTTTATTGAATCAGATTATAAAATGAGACTAAATTCTAATCTTACTTTGTTAGATACAGTTAATCAAAATAAATTAAAACAAGCAGTTAGTAGAGTAGATACAACAATAGATCACTTAGATGAAAAAATCCATAACTTGTTGAGAGGTGGACATAATAAATCAATGCAAAGTCTGAAAACATTGAATGACATGAATATCCCATTTGGTATTTCTATTATTATGAATAAAAATAATTATTTAGATACAGAAAAAATATATGAAAACTTATCAACTTTAAATCCAGATTATATATTCTTTCAACCAGTCCATACTTTTTCTAAAAAATATGAGAAAATGTTTGGGTTAGGTGATATAGGTCATAATTCACTTAAAAAAATGACTACTAATCTAGAAAGATGGGCAAAAGAACAAAATCAAGAACACAAGTTAGAGATGTTAAAAGATTATTATCTTAACAATAAAGGACCAGATACTTACTGTCAAATGATTCAAAATAATTTTGTAATTAATTGTAATGGAGATGTTAATCCTTGTTTTCATATAAGTAATGCTGAATATGGTAATTTATACAAAGATAATACTATGAAGATTATTGAAAACATCAAAAATTATGATAAAAGAAAGAAATGCTTCGCAGAGAAATGTTTTCCTCTTTATTAATCGATGTTTAAAATTTTCTTAATCATTTTAATGTTTTCATTAGCAATTCTATTTTCTAATATATGGCCTAATTCTGAGGATGAAAGAAGGGGATCACCAATAACACCTATTTTACTTACATCTTTTAAATCTCCTCCTTGGAGTAATTTTTGATGATTATATTTCATAATATTGCCTTGTTGAATTTTTGTTTTTCTTACTTTATTAGGATATTCATTAAGCATAAAAGATGTTTCATATAAACCTGCATGACAAGAGTGAATGTCATGATTACCTATATTTGTTTTGAGATGAGTTCTTGCTTCAGTATCAATTATTTTGTCAAATTCATCTATTAAAAGAAAATTGATTGGAATAGTCAAGTTTTGTTTTATTGTTTGTATATTGTTATTAATTGGATTAATATTGCCCCCATGAGTTGTTATCAAGATAATTCTCTTAAACCCATGTTTTTGAAGTGATAAAAATATATCATTTAATAAAAATGCTAAAGTTCTTTCTCTAAGTGTTATAGTTCCTTTAAAACTCATATGGTGTGAGGAATATCCAAATGGGATAATCGGGGCAACAAGGATATTGTCCACTTTTTTTATAATCTTCTTAGCAATTGAATATGATGATAATGTATCAGTATTTATGGGTAAGTGAGGTCCATGTTGTTCCATTGCTCCGATCATTACTAAAACTGCATCTATACCATTTTTTATCTCATGGTTTACTTCTTTCCAGGTCATGTTTTCAATAAATCTTTTCATTTTATATTCTTATTATAGTAATCTTCTTTTTGATAAAACAGGAAATAAATTTGATTTTTTTATGTCATCATCTTTCATTAGTTCACAAAACATGATATCTACTCCCATTCCAATTCCACAACTTGGTGGACTACCACAAGCAAGAGAATTAATATAATTTTCAAAATTATTTTTATTTAACCCTTTTTTCTCAATATTTGCAATTAATTCATCGGAATTAATTACTCTTTCTCCACCAGATGCAATGTTTGAAAAAATATTTCCCCATAATTCAAATGAATGACAATAATCTTTTTCATCTTTAGTAAATGTTTTGTTAAAAAATGCTTTTGATTTTAGAGGATAATTCATTACCCAGAAAAAATCAGTATTAACATATTTTCTAATATCATTCATAAGGCCTTGATTTATTTGATGACTTTCACCCCAATTTACAATATGTCCTTTTTTGTTTAACATAGACAATACGTCGTCGTAAGTTATTTTATCGAATGTAAATTCTCTTTCTGGTGCAGTTGATTTAATTAATCCTTCAAATAGATATATAAATTGATTTTTATTAGTATATGATTGGGTAATGTCTAATACTTGAAATTCATCAAGACGTGATTTTCTTGGCTTATCGTTTTTTCTAAATAATTTATCAATTTCATACACTCTATCAAAATCAGAACTAATCAATATTTGGTGATAAATTATATTACTTATTTTCAAATTTGCATCTTTTCCATAGAAATCAAGATTAAATGAATTGGTTTTACTTTGAACATGATCTCCAACAATCGTAGGGGAATTTACTTCCATGAATGTGTTATTCTGTAAGTAATTTCTAATATTATGTAAAAAATTAGACTTTTTTTTGAAATATTCTTTTGCTTCTGGATCAGATAATTGGTATGAACGATGATTATAATCAATTGTTCCCCATTTCTTTCTTTCATAAGGATAAGGAAGTCCTTTTTGATTTTTAGATAATATTTCTAATTCACTTCCATTAATCTCATAAGTAAATTTATTACTTAATGATTCTTGTAAATTCCCTTTTACACATACAATATCTCTTAATGAAACAGATCTATTTAATTTGCTTTTTACAATTACTTGGTATTTTTCACTATCATTCTCTATGATATAGAAATCATAATTCTTAGTTTTATTTATATTCATGACTCTTCCATAAATTTTATTTTCATCCATGAATATTCTTACTTTTTATTAATTAAAAAGGTTGTTGGAAAAAATTCGGATAATTTTCGATTTATTCTTTTTTACAGATATAAATTTGTTTTTTATTGCAGGTTTGTCCCAAGACTCTACTAAATCATAAAAAGATATTATGAAGTATTGCTTTGCAATATATTTCGCTTCTTGCAGAACGAATTAATTTTGAACTTACATCACTTCCAAATTTTTGCTTAAATGAATGAAAAGTACTTTCAACCATATTTCTCTGGTTGTATCTTTTTTTTGGAAAATTTCTTTTCATCATTAACCTAAAATCCTCTTTTTGCACCTTTTCTCGAAGGAATAATAATTTCAATACCATTATTCCTAAATAATTTATTGAATAAAATATTCAGAAAATGCTTTATTATGATGTTTTACATAATGAATCGTAATAACTTCTTCTTTAATTTCAAAAATGATTACAAATGAACCTAAATGTGCTCTTCTATTTCCTTTTAAAATATTTTTTAGAGGTTTATAATGTTCTGGATTTTGTTTTAACTCTTTTATTTTTTTAATTGTTTTTCAAAAAATGGAGTAAAACGTATTGAATAATTCATTTTATAAGGAATCAAAATAATTATCCATATCTTTGTCACTCTTAATGACTTTGCCCTTGCCAGACTTAGCTTCAGCCATGCTTTGTTTGACACCAGCAATTAGTCTTTTATCACTATAGATTAATCTTTCATCCATATCATGGATTATTGGTCTCAATTCTTTGAATTCTTCTCGAATTCCACTTCTAATAAGATCACTAAAATTAGAGAATAAACCTCTATTAACGAGTTCCATTCCTTCTTCATACAAGTTTTTTGGTAAAGATATTGTAAGTTTTTTAAATTCCATTTATACCACCTTAATACATACTGAATAAGTATTATTATATAAATGTTACTAATTTTAAGATTTTTTAGTTTTGATATTATGTCTATAAATGAATTATTACAAAAAAACACTTGATAAATACAAAAGTGCCATTAATGCGGTTTAGGTCATTTGAAGTTAGTTGGTTATTAAGAATTTATTTAACACTAATTAAATCAAAAATAGAAAATACTAGTTTGTTATAAGATATTTATCTGTATTTTTTGGAGTATAATCTTTATCTCGTGAGTTCATTTCAAAAAACTTATTTGCATCCCTATATTGTACATCTGCATCATTTTTCAAATGAGCATCCATGCATTTTATATTTGATGCAACTACATCATATTTATTTCTGTTAGTATCATTTTTTATTAAATCACATAATTTACTATCTATTTTCATTTCATTTCTTTTGAACTCAAATGCTCTGTACTGACCTTGGTGAGAATATACAAAAGCCACTCTCAAATCTTTTTCATTAGAATTTGAATTATTTTTTGCAACTTTTTCTTTTTCTGCAACTTTTTCTGTAAGTTTTTTGTAATCTGATTCAATATAATTTAATGTGTCTTCTATACTATCACCATAAGATTCTCTAAAAATAATTTCATTATCATTATTTTCTTCAAAATAATCTTCTATGTTTAATTTTCCTGTTGAAAATATTAAAGCATATGCACAATTTCCTTTTCCTAAATCATTTAAATGTCTTTTATAATTTTTAAGAATATCTTTGCCTTTTTTTAGTTTCAGTGATTCATATTGTCTTCTTGTACTTGTATCAATAGTTATAGGTGATTTAGAGCCATCTGTAATTTCTTTTGGTTTTTCATCTGTAATGATACTTGTAAATGGCTTAGAACTATCTGTAAGATAAGCTGCTACAGGTATTTCATACTTTGATTGTGCCATTTTATTATATATAATAGATTGTACTATTTAAATATTTCTAATTATTTTTGTATCTCTAGAATAGGACATAAACTTTAAAAACACAATCAAAAATCATTTAAAAATGAACTATAGAGAAATAAATGATGATAGAAGAAGAAAACAATATCAGAAAAATCAAGAAAGAACTTTAATTAGATTAGAGGATATTGATAAAGAAGTTGCTGAATATATTGAAGAAAACACTTTAGATATTAAAGTTTTGAAAGTTTTGGAAGTTTTGAAAGAAAAGCATTCTGATAGTGGACTTGTCAATATAAATTCTTTTGAAGATTTAGATAAAATAAATAATAATTATGAATCTGTTAGTTCTTTTTATGAAATATTTACGAGATCATTAAGTTCCTACCTTGATGGTAGAAGTCCTTTGATAACTGTAATGAGTTATAATAATGAAATGAAATACTTTGGAGATATGGCTAAAAAACACAGACATATAAAACATATTCCTGTGAAATGTGGTGTAAAAGCAAATGAATTCCTTAAAAATGATTTAGTTGATTTGATGATAGCAAATTATGATTTTATAGAAGATGGACATGGTACTAAAATAATTAATTCATTAATGCAATCAAAAGCTAAACTACTTATTGTACCTTCAAAAGAATCTTCTGTAACAGCTAGTTATGATTTATTTTCTTTTCCTCATTATTTTGAAATAACTCCTATAACTCCTTGTTCTAATGAAGGTTATGAAAAAAGAAAATTAATTGAAGATTCTATTGGTAATGATAATAATATTGTAGAAGGGGTTTCTAGTGTGAAGAAAAAAAGAATTGAATTGCCTTATAATGTTGGGAAAGTGATAAATCCTAAAGAAGTATATCATCGTTTTTTTGACTCTATTTCAGAAATATATAGATCTGATGAAAAAAATATATCTAATGTAATTCCTTCACTTCCAAAATTATATCTTTTATCATATGAATGTGGATTAATTGCAGGTAAAGATAAAGGTAAATTACTTCAAAGAAACAGAGATTTAAGATTAACTAATCCTAGTTGGTTGTTAGGTACATCTGTTCTTTTAGATAATATGTCTTATAGAGGAGAAATATCTAAAAAAGATAAACATTTAGAACAAATAAGATATATAATAAATACTTGTCCTATTAATAAAACTTCTTTATGTGGTGAAGGTATGTGTGATATACAAACAGATGATATTAAAAGAAGACATTAGTTCTTTAAAATAAAAACATTTATATATTATTACTATTTAATAGTGATAAATATAATAAAGTATACAAAATATAATAAATTCCCCATAATTATAAGATAAAATGGCACCAAATATCAATGAAATCAAAAAAATGCTTGTAGATAATTTTGAAGGAGATAATCGTAAAAAAGTCTTCAAATATCTAAAAAGTAGAAAATTTGATGTAGATAAAATAAAACCTTTTAGATTAGGTGGAAAAGTTATTGACCTTAGGCCAATGATAGAGAAAATTGATAATTCTTTAGAAAATTTTGAAACTTCAGAAAATAATACAGTAGATTATAATGATAATCTTACAATGCAAGAAGATGGTGCTAATAATTCTTTAGGAAAAACACATGAAAAAAGATACACCAATAATGATTTTCTTCATTACGAATACAAAATAGAAGATAGTCCTAATTATGTTTTTTTACAAAATAAAGTTAAAGATAATACAATAAGAAAATCTCTTATTGAATTAGAGAAAAATAACCCAGATAGATATCATGAAATGAAGTTTTTTGGAAAACAAGGTGCAATGGGTGCTATGATACTTGCAAAAGACAGAAAAGCATATGATAGTAGTGTGTTGATTAAAGTTCCAAAAGATATATCAAATTCAAATAGTTTAATTAGATTTAGAAAAGAAGCAAAAGCAACAAGAATAGCTTCTGAAAAAGCAACTTCCAATCATCTTGTTGATCTTCATATAAAACCTGGAGATGCTGCTTATTCTGTTCAGAAAAGATTGAGTGACAGATCAATTTCTGGTGCTGATTATCATCTTAGAGCAGGTAATAAAGGAAGTCATCTTAAATCAAAATATAGTTTAGATGACATTGTGTCTACTTTTACAAATCTTGTAAAACAAATGGATATTTTATCTCATGAAGGTTTAATACATAGGGATATTAAACCAGATAATTTCTTGGTTGATCCTGATTTTAATACAACAGATGTTCTTGATTGGGGTTTAACTAAAATATTAGATGATGATAATACTTTAGAAGATAATGATGTAAGAGATAGAGCTGAAGCTTTTAAAAATTCTATGACATTGCATGATGTTATTCTTGATGAAAATGGAAATTATAGTTCAAAAAGTAGAACTAAAGACAATAAAGAAGTTGTTTTAACAATGAATGCTATGGGAACACCATTGTATATGTCTTCTGAACAGGCAGATTCTGAAAGATTAGATCAAGTATCACATCAAACTGATATTTATTCTCTGGGAGGAGTTCTTTATTATATGCTTACTGGTACTGATCCTCGTCCTCTTAGTGAGAGAGGAAGAAAGGTTAGTGGATTGCCAGGGATAATGCTTATGAAATATGATGGTAGTTTTTCAGAAAATCTTGATTACAGAAGAATTAGGAAATTGAAAAAAGGAAAAGCTTTGGAAGGTATGATTAAGAAGATGATGGCATTTAATCTTGATGAAAGATATCAAGATTATGGAGAGATTGTTGATGATATTAATAAATGGAAAAATGATGAAGATCTTTCTTGTTATGAATATTCTAAATTAGACAAGTTTAAGTTTTGGGTAAAAAATCAAACAGGGAAAGCAGTTGGTGCTGGTGCTGGAGCTTTATTTGCAATAGCTTTGATTGCTGGTGGAATAGGATTTATGAATTATCAGAGTGGTGTTGAGTTAAAGGAAGCTGAAACAAGATTAGAGTTGAAAGAGAAAGAGCAAGAGAAACAGAAGAGTGAGAATGAAAAGAAACTAGCTTTGGAAAGAGCTAAGAAAAAAGGATTGGAGAATAAGTTGTTGAGTTCTTTCAATGAAAAGATTAAGAACTTATTTGGAAGAAGAAAAAAGAAATTGAATACTATAAATGAAATTGGATTTATGAATAACAACCACAATGATAATCTTACATTAATTAAATACACATTAAAAGATAATGATTGGGCAAATTACATTACAGATGAAGTTTTTTGGAAATTAACTTATGCTGTAAGACATGAAAATCTAAAAAAACAATTGCCAGAATTATTAGTTAATACTAAAAATGAAGATATGCAAAAAGCAATTCTTGAAAATTGCAAATATTTTGATATCATAAGATATGATAAAAAAGATCTTGAAGATGAGTGGAAAAGAAAAAATATGTTATTAGAACTTAGAAATAATGAAGGATTTAATGTAATAGCAAGATACAATTATTTAGATAGTTTGAGAAAAGTCAAGATAAAAACTTTGTTTAATGAAATTGATAAAGAACATGAGATTATCGGATCAAAGATTGAAAAGAATTATCAAAATGCAATATTGGAGATTGCTAATTTCTTGAATGCATCTGCAAAAGATAGATTAACATTAGATGAGATTCTTAAAATTAAAAATACTTCTAAAGTAAGTTATTTTGTTGAAAGAATGAAAGAAAGAAATAAAAAAGATAAAAAAGAATGGATGGAAAAATACATTTCTAAGATAGAAGAGAATAAAGACTATCATGAATTATGTTTAGATATATCATTTGATGTTTATGATTTGTTGTTGAATTTTTCAAGAAGGTCAATGATAAATACTGAAAAATTTGTGAAACAGATAAATGCTGGATTTAATGTATTGCCTGCAGAAAGAAAAGAAAAAAAGATATGGGAAAAGATAAGAGAATATGATAAAGAAGTTAATAAATTTGATAATAATTTTATTGCAAAATATAAACTAAATTTATTGTCTAGTTTTGGTTATAATCTCACGTCAGACATTAATTCTGCTAAGTATTTAGTCACATTTCATGGAAAAAATACAAAGGAAAATTTAAATGATTTTAAGAAAAAATTAAATTTTTACTTGAAAAAAAATACAGAATTTGCTAAATTTAATAACGCTCCTGATGGAGAAAAATTATATAGTTATTTTAATAATGAAAAATCAAAAGCAAAATATTTTTTATTGGAATTTAAATACAATATAAGAAAGGAAGATGACATGAATGAAAGAGATAAAATATATCAAAAATATGAAAATAAAATTAATAAATTAATTAATGAAATGAAAGATTATCAAAAAGTAATTAGCAGTATTTTGGATTTAACTAATAAACAAAAAAAATGGTTTAATAAAACAATAAATTTTTATGGTTCTGCATGTGAAACAATAAGAAATCTAATAGAAAAAAATAAGAAAAAATAAAAATATTAAATTAGGTTTTTAATAGATTTCAGCATAAAAGAAAATAAAGCCTCATCTTTATCAACAATAAATTTTTCTTGGGCTATTAATTTATCCCGATAGGTAGCATCAATTCTATAATAACCCTTAACAAGATCATTTATATAAAATTGGCCATCCACTTCCACTATATCTCCAAAATTTACATTAATTTTATTATATTTTTGTTTTAAGTCTGATGTATAATATAAAATATAATCTAAATCTTCATAATTATCTATTTCACTTTCAATATTGAATAGTACACTACTTCCATAATTATAATGAGGAACATCTTGCCAATTATATTGATTAAAATCATAAAGAATATTATTAAAACCAAAATTATTAGCTCCGTTACTTTCTATACAATTTATTTCACAAGATTCAATACAATCTCTTATTTTTTTCTCAGGATCATCATTATATGTTGGGGTTGTGGTGGTTGGGTTATCAACTAGTTCAAATTCTGGTTCTGAAGGGTCTTCATTATTTGGTGGAGAATTACTTCCTATATTAATAGAATCTTCATTTTCACTATCTACAGCTCCACCAACACTATACCCAGTCATTCCTCCGAACATGAGTCCGACAAATGTAAACATAATAACAGAAAGTACTAAAGTAACAATGATTGCTTCATTTTTTTTATCCATATTAACACCTCTATTTAAACATTCTAATGAAATATTTATATAATAATAGAGTATATTATTGAAATAATATATTTAAAGGTTAGTATTAACTGATGAGTTAATATTTATAAAGAAAACTTTATATATTTGTGTTTATTAATTAGTAGTGAAATGAAGTAAAATGATTGAATTATATAAATATGTAAAAACTCGAAAAGCTCCCATTGATATAAAAAATGAACTAAGTCTATTAAAGAGTATTATGTTTCGCTATAAACGATTACATGAAAAATTATTACATATAAATATTCACCCAAAACACATTTTTATTGAAAAACTAGAGAGATCTGAAGCTGAGATTATTAGTTTAAGACTATGTAATCTTCATGAACAAAATAAAAAAAAATATACTGAACTAAATCAAGATAAAATTCCAGGGGTTATTCTTTATATGGCTCCAGAAAGAGCTAAAGCTGAGCCTGAAAAATTTAATATTACTACAGATACATATGCATTATCTGGCATAATTTATTATTTCTTTGCTGAAAAACATCCTGTTCCAGAAAAGTATATTAAAAACAAAAACACAATTGCTTTAATTAGTAAAATTAAATCTGGAAAAATAGTTGATGAAATTGATTTTGATCCAATTAGAAAATATCCACAAGGAATTGAATTAGAAAAAATTATCAGAAAAGGCATGAGATACGAACAAAAAGATAGGTATCAAAGTTGTGATGAAATAATTGTAGAATTGAATAAGTATAATGATTTGGAAAAATACCAAAATAAAAAACAAAATGAATATTGAATATATTCTTAATGAATTTGAAAGATATAGGAGGAAAAAGTTTCTTATAGGTCAAGGAATAATAAAAGAAGAAAATGAAAAGGATAAAAAATTAAAAAATGTCACCAATTTAAATTCTGATGAAATTGAAGAAATAGAATATATTGTTGATTTGGATATTAATAATGATTTAATTAATGAAAAAGATGATCTATTTGATTATTATGAAAAACAAGAACCAAAAAACACTATTGAATTGATTAAAGATGAAAGTGCATGGGATTTAGAAGAAAGTAATCCTTATGAGAATATTGATCAAATAAAAGAAAAATATGAAATAAGAATTGACAAGTTCTTTGAAATGTGTAATAAAAATGATGCGCCAATAAGAGAAGAATTAGATCTCTATATTGAATGTATTAATGATTATTTGGTTGATGAGAAAATTATTGAAAATTTATTCAAGTATAAAGAATCAAATAATAAATTATTTTCAGACTATATTGATAAGATTATTAAATTATCAAATGATAAAACAAAAGAAATTATTTCAGAAAAATTAAAATATACTAAAATAGACAAACAAATCCTTTCGTTACATAAATATTTTCTCAAAAAAAGTATGAATGAAACCATGAAAGTTAATTCTCTTAAATCTTTATCTAGGATAATAGAATTAGATATCGATACATTTATTAGATTTTATAAAAAAACACTTCCCAAATTAGATGGTAGAGAAGCATACGAAGCATCATTGTTATTAGAGAAAATAGCTGAAAAAAATGAAGACAAAGCAATAAATTTGTTAGATTTGCATTTAGATTCTGATTTGTCTGTAACAGAGAGAGAATATAAACAAGCAGGAGTTATGAATTTCTATCTTAATTCAAAAAAAATATCAATGGAAGATAAGATAAATATGATTATAAAAATATAGAATCAAGAAGAGTAATCATACATAAAAACCTATTTTCTAATTTACATATACTATTTAAAAATTATCAGAATGATTTTAGTTACATCATAAAAAAATACTTTGGACATGTTAGTAAGACAGAACCAATAACACAATCATTGATAAAATGTTTAGATTATGATATTGAAAGAGTTTTGAGTATTTTAGATTATAAAAATATAAGTTACACTCCATCAACTACAAATCTTATTAAAAAAGCCTATTTAATGAATTCAAAATTAACTGCAGAATATGTTAAGAAATATTTAAAAAAAGAAAATAAAGATAGCAAATATTTGTATCTTGCATTTAGGTTTATGGTAAAACACGATGCTGAAGTATTTGTAGATTTATACAAAAATATTACAAATAATATTTTTGATAATCTATTTAATAATTCAAAAGACTATTCTGAAATAAGGCCCATAGTAAAAGCATTGAATTACTTAGTAAGAAAAAATATTAAATTATTTAATGAATTGAGAGAAATGAGCAATACTTTTTTAGATTTTGAAATTGATGATAGCGACGATGAAAATTTATCTTTTAAAAAAATAATTAGTGTGTGTGAAAATTTTAAATATGCTTCTCAAAATTATGTTTTTAATTCTCCAACACAATTCTTAACTGATTATAATAATATAAATAATCAAATGAAAAAATTATTGTATATTAATAAAATCAATGAAGAACAATTTAATACATTAAAGGAAGTGTATGTTCTCCCTGCATTAAGAAAATTAGCTAAAACCTTAGATTATGAAAAAATAAAACCCATGGAAGAAATAGAATATAAATTTGTTAAAAAACTACTTAATGCGAATTTTATAAAGTGGGAAGGATGTGAAAGTGAAGAAGATATATTAAAAAAAATTAATCCTTTATTTCATACAAGGAATAAATCTATACATTATAAAAAATATCATTCTATATTAGACGAGAAAAAGATTACGTCATTAAAAGAATTGCTTGAATGCGCTTCATATGATTTTGAAGGCATTTTCATAAAAAAATTAGGAGAAGGGTCTTTTGGTAATACTTATCTTGCCAAATTTATTGACAAAGGAGATAGGGCAGTTAAAATTATTAAAAAAAACAAAAACTTAGAAGAATCAATTATTTTGGATAAATTAAATCACAAGAACATTGTGAAGCTTTATCATTCGTCAGATAATGAGATTTCTAAATATGGAGAAGATTGTTCTTCTATATTTATGGAGTACATAGACGGAAAAGAACTAAGAGATATAATCGACAATAAAGAATTTAAAAAAGAAGATGCAAAGGAATGGACTTTAAACCTATTGGATGTTGTAAATTATCTTAATGAAAAAGAGATATACCACAGAGATATTAAACCAAGAAATATTAAAATAGATAGCAAGGGAATTTTAAAATTATTAGATTTTGGTGTTGCAACAACTAACATAGAAGAATATGAAGAAAAGTACAATAGAAAATATGGTGGAAGAAATAATCTTTATTCTTTAAGTCTTATATCTTACGAATTATTTACAAGAGAATATCCTATTAAAAATGAAAAATTATTATCTACTAATTCCTTTAAAGATATGTTGAAAATATTAAAAGATGAGATGTTAGATAATGGAATCCTCAAAGATAAGTACAGATCTAAAATAAAAGAAAACATGCCTAAAGAGTTTCAAGAACCTATCATTGCTGCTTTAGAATACAGACCACAAGAAGAATTAAATAAAGCTTTTTTTAATTTGAATGAAATAATCAAAATAAAAGAATTTGAAAGAAAAAGACCTAAAATAATCCAAACAATGAAAGATTGTGGATTTAATATTGATGGTATTACATATGATAAATATAAAAAAATAAAAAAATCATTTTAAATTCAATCCATAAATAGGAGATCCAGATTCATATATCTTGAATGCAATATTACATAAAATATGAATAATTCTAATTTCTTGTTTAGGAACTTTTTCTATTAATTCTAATCCTTTGTTATTCCATTTAGTTTTGTTATTTGCAATTCTTTCGCCTAATACTAAATCAAATGTATAATAGAAATTATAAAGATCATCAACCATTTTATTTACTTCCTTATATAAATTCATTGTAGATTTAGATACTGTAATGTTTTTTTCTTTAATTTCATCCATATATCTACAAATATACTTATAATCATCTGCAAGATCTTCTAGCCTCTGTAACAACAAAAACATAACTGTTGGTGTTTCAAATAAATTCTTTTGCATATTAACAACCCTACAACAATACATATAAAATTTATTTTGAGCATATTCAAGACTTGCAATATTTTTTAATTCACCATATCTTTTATTTTTAATAGCATCATAAGATTCATTTGCAATAGATTTAGTTAAGAGAAATAATCTTCTAAATGATTTATCAAACTGCCCTTCATCTGTCTTAAATATGCTTTTTAAAACAACTATGCCTTTATTTTGTTCTGTTATTTCAAAACCCATCAATAAAGGTAAAGTTTTTTGGATGCTTTTAAGCATAGAAGTATCTTCATATTTTATTGATATCTCAGAAATACCTTTTCTATATAAATTAAATAGTGTTCTAGTTAGATGTCTTTTCCCTTGAATTTTCTTAAAAGAAAGTTCTATTTTCTTTTTTGTATTATATTTATCATAGTACAAACTTAATTTATTACCTTCTTCAACCAAATCAACCTCATCTCCTTTCTTCACATTATTTGCCTTAACCCATTTACTTGGTAAACTCACCATCAATGTTGCAGGTCCTTGTTGTACGACTTTTCTTTTCATATTTTTCACCATTTATTCTTATTTTTTAAAATATTCGAATATTATTATGCATTATTATTATATTAGGATTAAGTATATATAAATCTTTTCCATTATTCGTAATATATTCAAAAAAGAGGAGGAAAACCAAAATGAAAACGAAAGACATGAAAATTATCGCACACCTAAGGCAAAACGCAAGAATGCCTTTAACAAAAATGAGTAGAAAAACCCATATTCCAGTATCAACACTATTTGACAATTTAAAAGCAAAAGAAAAATCAATCATAAGAAAACACACAAGTCTTCTAAACTTCAGTAAATTAGGATATGATGCAAGAGCAAATATTGCATTAAAAGTAGACAGAGATGATAAAGAAAATCTATTAAAACAATTGAAGATGGCAAATGAAGTTAATTCTCTGTATAAAATAAACAATGGATTTGATTTTATGATAGAAGGGATATTCAAGAATGTTAGAGAAATGGAATCTTTTATAGAAAACTTAGAAAATAAATTCAAGATAACAGACAAGAAATTCTTTTTTATTATAGAAGATCTAAAGAGAGAGGAATTTATGGGGAATCCTAATCTAATTAATTAATTTTTTATTTTGTTTTTATTTAATATTTACTTAACACATACTCTTCAATTAATTGCCTAAATTCTATTGCTTTATCAACTGCTTTCTTTGCTTCATGCATTTCAGCCAATCTTGTCATTCTATAAGTAAAGAAGTTTCTATTGTCTTTTTGTTTTTTCAAATCTCTTGCACATTTTTTAACTCTCTGTAATTCCAAAGTTTCGTCTTGTAAATCTTGAAACATTGCCAATGCTTTTGACATCCTACTAGTTGTTATTTTGTTGTTATTTTTTTGTTCAAGTTCAGAACCTTTAATAATATAATAAAACAAAAATGCCAAATAGGTTTTTTTATGAGTATCTTTCACATTATCTGGAAGTTTTTTATTATCTAAACTCAAAAGATATTCTACTTCAAAAAACATAGAATAATAACTTTGAGTAATTATCCAAATAAAAACACTTTCGTTATCATTCAATTCATTTGTTTTTTCTATCTTATCCAAAAGATAAATTGATAAGTTCAATGAATCTTTTGCTTTTCTTTTACAATGTTCTATAAATTCTTCAGAAGGTATTTTCCAAATATTTTTATTATCCCATTTAATAAAAACTTTTTTTGCTTCTTCAATATCCCTTTTCTCTAACATACTGTTTCACCATTGCATAATATTGTTCTGTTCCAAAAACAACAATTCCATGTTGAAAGGCACTTCTTCCGACACTATTTCTTTTTTCAAGCATCTTCATAAAATCTTCAACACAAACAATATTTATGTCTTTTTTGAATGCAGTATGTAATCTAGATATTTTATTAAGTCTTTCCTTGTATTTCTCGGTATCTTTCCGATAAGGAATAATAAAAAGTAAATCCAAATCTGAATTTTTAGTATGTTTTTGTTTTGCATAAGAACCAAAAATAACTAAACTATAAAACATATCATATAAATCTTCTTTTATTTCTTTTAAAAAAAGAACAATTTTTGGTTTTTTCTTCAAAAAATTATTTCCCTCATATAATATAGCAGAACTTAACCTATCTATTGAAACATTGCAAAAATCAATAGATATCAAATTAGATCTTCCTTTTTTCTCTAATTTTATTATTTTTCTCTTAATCAATCCAGGAATTATTTTATGTACTGTTACATAAGACAAATTAGTTTCTTTTGATATTTGGTTTAAACTTTTACTTTCCAAAGGAGATCTAAGTAATTTTCCAATTATTTTATTTTTAGTATCAGTATAATTTTTCATATTATTCACTTAGTATATAATATTATATACTAAATATATAAATGTTTCTATACTTATATTAAATTGTTAATTATTTTACATAAAAACCATTTATTATATTATTAATATAAATTATCTAATGAAGAATTTTCTCAACTTCTATTCTATATTCCATAATGGTTGCATCACCAATATGTTTATGAATCTCTTTTCTTATTTTTTTATATTGTTCGTCTTTTTCTGTTTGAAATGCATAATATAAATTAACATATCCTACTGCTTTAATGATTATTACAAAATGAGGATTTCCTCTGGCCCATTTAATAAATTTCTCAATCTTTTCTTCTTCAGCAGGATTAATTCTGCAAATAAAGGTATACTCTCTAATTCCAATTTTAGGAAATTCAACTAAAGGGTAAAATCTTTGAATAATGCCTTCTTTTTGTAATTTTTTCATTCTTCTCTTAATAGTATCATGATGAACATTAATTTTTTTAGACATATCTAATATATGCATTCTAGAATTTTCTTTTAATAAATGAATAATTCTTTTATCAGTTTCATCAATAATTATATTTTTAGTTTTATCTTTTATATCGCATTTAGCAATTTTATCTTTATTTAGTAATCTTGTGAGATAAGTATAACTCCTGACACTTTGAAAACTAATATAATTAGTTACATGATCCTTTAAAATTTTAAGAACCTTTGTTTGTATTTTATCATATTCTTCAATTGTTTTAGTCCAGACACTCACATATAATTTCCATTGACTGATTTCATGTAAAACATAACAGCAACTAATCTTTTTAATTTTTAAAATTTCATTTATTTTTTTATTTATTTCATCATCATAAGTATTTTTAAGATCAAAATATATTGAATGTCTATTCATACTTAAAAGTTGATAATTAATCATAGTAGTAAATTTAGTTATAATGCCTTCATTAATCATCTTATTGATTCTATTAGAAATAGTTTTTTCAGGTATTTTTGTTATTTTTGACAATTGTTTATTTGATAACCTTGAATTTTGAAATAATTCAAATAATATTATTTTATCTTTTTTATCGAGCATAAAATAATTAAAAAGCATATTTTATAAATATTTGCTTAATTTCAGCCATTTTTCTTAAAGAATATATAATAACATGAAAAATATTTTCTTTGTAAACAAAAAAAAGGAGGATTTACAATGAAACCGAAAGAATTGAAAATTATCGCACACCTAAGACAAAACGCAAGAATGCCTTTAACAAAGATGAGCAGAAAAACCCATATTCCAGTATCAACATTATTTGACAATTTAAAAGCAAAGGAAAAATCAATTATAAGAAAACATACTAGTCTTTTAAACTTCAGCAAATTAGGATATGATGCAAGAGCAAATATTGCATTAAAAGTAGACAGAGACGATAAAGAAAATCTATTAAAACAATTGAAGATGGCAAATGAAGTTAATTCTCTGTATAAAATAAACAATGGATTTGATTTTATGATAGAAGGGATATTCAAGAATGTTAGAGAAATGGAATCTTTTATAGAAAACTTAGAAAATAAATTCAAGATAACAGACAAGAAGTTTTTCTTTATCATAGAAGATCTGAAAAGAGAGGAATTCATGAGTAATGAGAACTTGGTTTAGGCATATAATGTCGGAAAGTTTACGAAATCTGAAACATATAATTAATATAGACTTTTCATTATATTGTATTTTTATATATGTATTAAGACAATTCAGAAAAATGAATAAAATTAAAGCAAATAAAATAAATCTAGCAATTATTTCTCCTTTTAATTATTTGGAACACTCTCTAAAAGGAGATATACACATGGCTTTAACTCATTTAGTTCTAAATGAAGATAATTTAGAATATGTTCAGTTTTATCGTCAATCGAATAAATATAAAATATTAGATAATTCGGCATTTGAGCTAGAAGAATTAGGGGTTGGGTTAAAATCAAACCTAGTTTTAAAAGCAGCTGATATTATTTCAGCAGATGAAATAATTGCAACAGATGTACTTTACAAAGCAGAGGAAACAATTGAATCAACAATAAATTTCATAAATGATGTAAAAAATAAAAATAAACATTCAGATTATAAAATTCAGGCTGTTGCTCAAGGATCATCAAAAAAAGAGATTTTATATTGTTTTCATGAATTAATGAAAATGAATAGTGTTAATGTGATTGGATTAAGCAAATTAGGAATTCCTGCTTCATATAAAGATCACATAATGGAAGGCGATGTCATGAGATCAAGAATTAGTTTCATTAACACAATAATTAATTCTAAAAAATACAAATTAATAAATTCACAACTTCAATTTAAAGATTATTCTCCAAAAAGCTTACATTTATTGGGGAGCGATAACAGGGGCTTTCAAGAATTATGGTACTATAGGAATATTCCATTCATAAGATCCATGGATACTTCAATGCCTATTTGGTATGCATTAAATGGAAAATACATAAGTGAAAGTGAAAATTTTATTCCTGAATTATTTAAAGAGAAAGTTGATTTTAAATATACAGAAGAAAATAAAAAATTGTCCTCAAAAAGAATTAAGAATAATTTAGAAAAACTAATGAAAAATTCATGGAGGTAAAAATGAAAATCAAAAGATGGGTAACTATAAAAACATCATTTAATGGAATTCATAATTGGGAAAGATGCCCTATCAAAAGTGTAAATTTTCTTAAATATCCACATAGACATAAATTTTTAGTTAATTTAAGCATTCAAGTAAATGATGCTGATAGAGAAATTGAATTTTTTGTATTTCAAAAACAAATCAATGAAATAATAAAATCTTTATTTGAGAAACAAGAAAATGGTTGTTTGAATTTGGGATCAAGAAGTTGTGAACATGTATCTGATTTAATTTATAATAAAATAAGTGAAATTTATGGTAATGCAAATTGCCGAATAACTATTAGTGAGGATGGTGAAAATGAAGCAACCTGTGAATATGTCAATTGAAGAAAAATACATGAAGATAGCTATTGAATTATCTAAAAAAGGTAATTTAATTCATAGTCCTTATGTTGGATGCGTTGTTGTTAAATCAGATAAAATTATTGGAAAGGGATTTTACGAATATGAAGGAGCTCAACATGCTGAAGTAATGGCTTTTAAGAATATACCTTCGAATGATGCAAATAAATCTACAGTGTATGTAACTGTAGAACCATGTTCAGTTTATTCACGTACTCCTCCATGCACCAGACTTCTAATAGAAAAAGGTATTGAAAAAGTAGTTATGGGTATGTTAGATCCAAATCCATTGACTAAGGGAAGAAGTATTAAAAAATTTAAAGAAAATAACATTGACTTCCAAATTGGGATTTACGAACAGGAAATAATTAAATTAAATCAAAATTATATAAATACTGTATTAAACAACATAGATAATAAGGAGTGTTTTAAATATCGTGGTGTTCTTTCATTATGTGGGTTACCCGGATCAGGAAAAAGTCAAATAAGTAGAATCGTAAAATCAATGTATGATATTGATGTTTTAGATGTTAGCTCAAAGTTACGAAGTATATCTATTGAACGATATGGCAATTCAAACAGAAACAATCTCATAAAAACTAGAGAAAAGATTATTAATTCTATGGGCAAAACAGGAGTTTTGGAATTAGCTTTATCAGAACATAAACTCAATTCTGATATTCTTTTAATCGATAGTGTTAGAATTCTAAAAGACATAGAATTATTGTATAATAAATTTTCATCTTATTCTAAGACTATTGGGGTAATTGCTTCAAAGTATCAAAGATATCAAAGAATAAAAGAAAGAAGTAACAATAACATTTCCCATGAAGAGTTTATATCAAGAGATAAATGGGAGAAGAAAATAGGTGTCACAGAATGTATTGCTTCTTCAGATTATGTAATAAATAATTTGACTGATTTAAGCAACTTAAAAAAACAAATCCATGATTTGTTAGACCATTTTTATTTATTATAATTAGAACAGGAAGAATTAATTTTGCAAGAAGAACATAATTTTTTACTACAACCATATGAACCTGTAATCCACATAGCCCTATCTAAATCAAGAATATTAATATCATTATCTTTGCAGTAATCAGTATAGAATTTCTGTAGCTGAGATGCATAAAAATATTTGTCTTCTCGTGAATTTGTTTCTAAAGCAATTTTTGTCCACAAACTAATATTTACATCATGAGAATCAATAGGCATCATCAATCCATCTAAACTTTTTGGACTTATAAGTTTTTGTTCTATCATGAAAAAGACGAGTAAATTTGATATTTTTGGACCAAACCCATAAAAGTCAGATAAATTATTTAAGATATTCTTCACATCACCCTTAAAGACATTTTTTACATTCGATTGGTAATTATTAACTAATAATTGTGAATTATTTAACCATCTTTTAATAGCTTGATTAGGAAATCTAGGTTTTAAATATTTTCTTAGATCTGATGATAATGTTTCTTCTTCATATTTAATAATTTGTTCTGCATCAAATAATTTGGGATTTTCATTATACATAGCAATCCCTCTTTCAATCAAAGAACTCATTTTAGTCCCATAATTAATGGAATTCATATAAAATAAAAATTTAAAGTGTTCTTCACTACCTGTTTTTATTGATGAAGGAATATTTTGATCAGGAGTGATAATATTCTCAGTAAATATGCCTGTTTTGTTATAAAATGAACTCATTAATTCATTAATGACTTTTTTACTACGAGACAAATTAAATTTTAATTTATATTTCATATTTTTTTAGTATGTGGTCTATTTTCTTTATTGCGTAAGATGTTGTTTTTATAAATCTATCAGTTTTAATAAGGTTGTTAATTTTTTCATGATTCAAATTAAAATCATACCCTACTTGACTAATAGATTCACTAGCAATAAAAGTAGCAAATTTTAATGAACTGATTAAATTATTAGTTAAATTATAATTATATATAAAACTAGTTGCAAAGAAGTCTCCCGCACCAGTAGAGTCAATTTCTTTATTTGGATACGAACTAGTATGGTAAATTTTATTATTTTTAAATAATAAAGAACCTTCTTTATCTAATGTAACAAATAACATCAAATCTTTGTTACTTTTTGTTAATTGATTTATAGTACTTATTGTATTTTGATTTTCTAATTCTTTAATTTCACTCTTGTTAACAAATAAATAATTAACATTTTTAGAGATAGATAATAATCTTTTAAGATTCCGAGCATAATCTCCTTGTGGGGAGAATGCCAAAGGAATATTTTCTCTCTTTGCTTTATTGGAAACATTTTTATGAAGTGAGTAATTTGAAGTACATAAATAAATGAATTCAGAGTTCCAGAATTCATAAGGTAATCTCTCTAATTTCATTAATTTTTGTGATTCTCCAGATATCAATACTTTCCTTTCGTCTTCACAACGATAATCCAAAGTTATTCTTTTTGTTTTGACATTTTCTTTATTAATCTTCAAATTAATATTTTTCTTTTTAAGAAAATCAATAAATTTAGGAGAGAAATCGTTGCCTATTGTAGTATATAATGAAACATCTGATTTAAATTGTGTAAAACTCAGAGATGCATAAATTGCAGAACTTCCCATTAAAGTAATTTCTTTATCATTATAAATTAAATTATCTATAGAGATTGAACCAAGTACAGAATATTTCATTTTTCTAGATCTATTATGTCTCCAATATTTGGACCTTTTGTTAAAAGAGCCACCTTAACATTCGTTTGTTCTTCTATAAAGTTAATGGTTTTTTGAACATTTCTATCTATTTCATTGTTCATTGAAATATAATCTGTGAAAGTTAATGCTATTTTAGTTGCACCATTTACTATAGAAGCATTTTTAATCAAATCAACATCCAGACCCCCAACTCTCCGTAATCTTTTAGTTATCGATGAATATTCTTTTATATTACTATTTGTTTCTTCTTGATACAATCTTCCTGGTCCAACTCTGCTTTCTCTACATCTTACAACTAAATAAACCTCTTTAACTCTTTGAGGAGATAAGCCTAGACTAGACAGAGCCTCTGAAGTTGTTGTATCTCTACTAGTAACGTAAGGATAATCTCCATGATATAAAGATAATCCAAATCCTTGACTCCCTTCGACAATCAAAGAATCTCCATTATTTAATCTTGAATTTATCTCTTTTACTGTATCTATTTGATATTCACTTAATATTTTAATATCTTTCATCAATTTAGCTTTTCTTAAAATTCTATCAGAATATGCTTCTCCAACACCTGATAAAGTTGATCCAACTTCTTTTTCAAGAAATTTATTTTGTTTTTCTCTAAGAATATATTCTTCTTCAATAACTGCACTAAATTTATCGACTTTGACTCTATTTGGGTTTAATTTAAACATATTGATTTCAGTAAGTAATGTCTGGGGGTGAATTAACATTCCTCTAGATAAATACAATGTTGTGTTATTGTTTGTAACTCCTGCAGGAATATGTCTTAATACTATTTTTTCATTGTTGTAATGAATAGTATGTCCTGAATTATATGATCCTACTCTTGCCGCCATATTAAAATTATCTCTATTACATAAATAAGATGAAATTCGCCCTTTTCCTTCATTACCATATTGAGATCCAATAACTAGAGTAACTTCATTTTTATAATCCATTTTGAATCATCCCCTTATCAGTATCAAAACTTAACATATTAATATCATCAATTGGTATCCACATTAATTCTTCTGCTTCATTTGTTTTAATTTCTCCATCCCATTGAGATATCAAGTAATAATTTATGTTCAGGACATTTCTTGTTTTAGTTCCTAAGAATTTAATCTCTTTTGCTTTAATATTTAATTCTTCTTTAATTTCTCTTGTGACTGCATTTTCATGCGATTCATTAGCCTCAACTTTTCCACCAGGAATCATGATTGTATCTGGATCTAATAATTTATTTTTCTTTCTTTTTTCAACAAGAATCATATTTTCTTTTTTTAATATAAAAGATACAATTTCCATAAAGTTAGCAAATTTAAGTAATATATAAAGATTATCTTAATTTAATAGTATAATGTCGGAAATAATCTGACAGTAAGTTTAATAAATAAGTTTATCACTTAGATGATATAAAAAAATAAATCAAAAAGATGCTAAAAAATATGCATTACAATAATTTAAGAAAATGCCTGAATTAGAAAAGCAGTGGAATATTATTCATTCAGAATCAATAATAGAAATATTGAACGTTATTGCTACTAACAAAAATATGAATTTAGAAAAATTCTTTTCTTTGGCATGGCTACATGATATTGGAAAAATTAAATCAGAAAAAAACCATGCAGAAATAAGTTTAGAAATGTTAAAAGAAGAATTTGAATTGGATGAAATTGATAAAGATTGTATTTTAAATCATGGATCCTCATCAGAACCAAAGACCAAAGAAGGAGAAATATTTCGTTATGCTGATGGATTATCTTTATTTACTAATGAATCGATTAAGTTTAGATTCTATGCAGAGGCTAAAGAAGGATTAGATTTTGAACAAATCAAAGAAAAACTCAAAAAGATATAAAAAGTATAAGATAAAATATTAAGATTTGAAAACAACATTATATTTTCAAAGAAACTACATCAGCTAAAAATACAAAAATGAAAAACTTAACTAAATTCCTAAAATATGCAAAAAAGAAAGCATATGCTTCGAAATTAACTTTTCCTAAGAAGACAATTTTTAATGGTAAACGACATATAATTAAAAAAGATGATTTGATTTATATTGATACTTATTATGGAGATAAAACATTTTCAGGTAAGGAAGTTATATTAATTAAAAAATCTCCTGTTTGGTCTATGGTTTATTATGGAGGTATTAAAGATAATGACTTAAATAAAAAAGATATTTACAAATTCTTAAAATATTGTTTAAGAGATATTCCAGATACATTTCCAATAAGAGGGAAAAACAATATTGTTAAAAATAGATTCAAATATGTAAATAAATGGAAAGGGGATTTAAAATCATTTGAAGGAAACGAAAGGATTTATTTTAAAGAAAAATTAGTGTATTCTTTGAGATATATTGGTGGAAAAATCAATTAAATATAGAAAACTTAGAAAATAAATTCAAGATAACAGACAAGAAGTTTTTCTTTATCATAGAAGATCTGAAAAGAGAGGAATTTATGGGGAATCCTAATCTAATTAATTAATTTTTTATTTTGTTTTTGTTTATTATGATTTATAAATTCCTCGCTAGTACTTGTCCAGTGTGTCCAGTGGAATCATTCCGAATAATTGTTAGAAGTGTTTTTAAAAAATATTTCTTAAGAAAAGTTATGGAAAACCGAAAACTATTTAAATGTTTAAATAATATAAACAATTGTTTAAAAATGTTAAACATAATAAATAAAGGTTATAAAAAGATATTGAAGTTATTTTATGATAATAGAAAGAGTTTTCATCTTAGGGAAATTGCTAAAAAAACTTCTCTTAATGAAAATAGTGCATATCGTTTTCTTAATGTTTTAGAAAAAGAAAACATATTAAAATCAAATAAAAAAGCTAATCTTAAGCTTTTTTCATTAAATAAAAACAATAAAGTTTATTCTTTGTTGTCTTGTTTTGATATTGAAAGATATGAAAAACTTCCTTCTATAAAAAAACAAGCAATAGGATATTTTTTAGAAAAATTAGATAAAAAACCATTTATAGTGATACTATTTGGTTCAACAGCAAAAGAAACTTATAGAAAAGATTCAGATATTGATTTGTTTTTAATAGTCAATGAAAAGATAAATACTAGAAAAGCAAAAAATTACACTGATTCACAAACAGCACAAATAATAAATGATTTTCAAATAAGTTTTAATGATTTTAAAAAAGATCTTAAAATGAAATCAGAAAAAGTTCTGCAATCAGCTCTTGAAACAGGATATCCCATATTAAATCATATTGAGTTTTATAGGTGTGTTGAAGATGAAGAAATATGATATTGATAGATATCTTGATAATAAAAATCTTGTTGAAAAAAAGATAAATGAATTTATTAAGGATAAGGTAATTGTTAAAGAAACTTCTCCATCTGAGATAAAAGGACATATGCTAAAAGCAAGTCATAATCTTGAATTTATAAAAAAGATAAGTAAAACAGAATTTAAAGATTGGGCTGTTACTGGATGTTATTATGCTTCGTATCATGCAGCATTGGCTTTGATAATGACAAGAGGATATTCTTCTAAAAATCATCTTGCCACTTTTTTAATAATAGTAAAAGAATTCTATAAAAAAGGATTAGAAAAAGAAGATATTGAAGTTTTTTCAGACATGTTGGATTATGAAGATATATTATTTTATGTTGAGTTTAAAAACAAAAGAGAAGATGCAAGTTATTCAACTAATCTTTTATTTGATAAAAAAGATGTTGAAGAATTAAGAATAAAAGCAGTATTGTTTGTTTCTAAGATAAGATCTATTATTAGGAATAATTCTTAAATATTTAATAATAGATTTAAAATTTTTGATGTTTATTTTTTGAGATTAGTCCATTTTATATTTTTTTCTCCTCTAGAAATAGATATTTTTTTACTCATATCATCACTTACAGAATACTTTATATATTCATCAAAATAACAATCAATATAATTTAATTTATTTTTTAAATACCAAATTATTTGTTCATAAAATTCTGGAAGACAAACTATACAATATCCCTTTCCCAAATAATCACCTTCTTTAATTTTATTGTCAACAATACTTTCTGCAAATTCTTTAGCTTTTATAAGGTCTTTTTCAAATTCTTTATGAGAGACATCTTTAACCAATATATTATAGTCATATTCTCCTTCATACCAATGATATTCTATTTTAAAAATTCTCATTTTTCCCCTCCTTTTTAATAATAATATTTTTAGAAATTATGATTTATAAATTCCTCGCTAGTACTTGTCCAGTGTGTCCAGTGGAAAGATACTAAAAACTCAAAAGTTTTGGTATCTTAAAAAATCTTTGATTTTTGTAAGATTTCCGATTAATTGTTAGAATCACTTTTAAAAGAATTTTCTTAAGAAAAGTTATGAAAATAAAAGAGATGTGTGTAAGGGAAAGACCAAGAGAGAGGTTGAAGAAAGATGGAGTTAGTTGTTTGAGTAATTCTGAGTTGTTAGGTGTTGTTTTAGGCAATGGAAGTAGAAAAGAGAATGTTGTTGATATGTGTAATAGATTGATTTCTAATATTGGAATGAAGAAGTTGAGTAAAAGTAGTTTGAAAGAGTTGCAAGAGTTTCATGGAGTTGGTTTTTGTAAAGCTTGTCAGATACTTGCTTTGTTTGAGTTTTGTAAACGGGTGGAAGTTATTAAGAATGAAAGAGTTATTATTAAAAGTGCTAAAGATGTTTTTAATTATATTTATCCAAAAGTTAAAGATTTAGATAAAGAACATTTTATTGTTTTGATGTTAGACACAAGAAATGGAATTATTAAAGATGAAGTTGTATCAGTGGGAACGTTAAATAGTTCTTTAATTCATCCTCGTGAAGTGTTTAAGTCAGCTATAAAAGAAAGTGCAAATGCATTGATCCTCGTTCACAACCATCCATCAGGTGATTGTAGTCCATCAGATGAAGATATTGATGTTACAAAGAAGTTGATAAAAGTTGGAGAGGTTGTTGGAATAAAAGTACTAGATCATGTAATTGTTGGAGGAGGGAAATGGTGGAGTTGGGATGGATGAGTTATGTTTTTTCTTTTATTCATTTTGTATGATATCTTCTGTTTTTTGAATAAAATCTAAAACTTGTTTTTCATATAAATTTATTAATTTATTTGTAAAATATTTATCTGTTTGATAACTTGCATGGTGTCTATCTGATTTAAGATTTGTGTATAATTCTGCATCTTCTTTGTTAATGGATAAGTTATTAATCAAGTCAGCTTCTTTTTTTGTTATACTATATTCTTTTATTAAAATAAGGATTGTTGCATAATGATTTTTAGAAGAATAATTTTTATTAGTTATTAATGCTAAAGCTGAATGATAAAGTGCATAATATAAAATAACAATAAGCCAATCATTGAAATTGCTTTGATTTTTGTTTATTTTATAGAAATTTATATTGTGCTTTGCTTTTTTTAAATATGATTTAACTAATTCATTGTTTTCGTCAATTTTAAGAATGTGTTTTTTCTTTATGAAAAATTGCAATTCTTTTTCTAAATATTTTTTATTAATAAATAATTCTTCAATATCCATCTAAAAGCACCTCATAAAAATTCTGTTCTTTATATATTGGAAATCCTGTTTTTCTTGCTTGAATAATAACATCATCAATATTTTTTATAAATTCACGAATATTATATTGAAAAATATTAATTGGGTAATTTGATATTAATTCTCCTTCTTTTTTATTTTTATTTATATTTATTTTTTTATGTGAGATTATTAATAAATCTATATCACTTCCTTCTCTTTCTTGTTTTCGTGATGCAGAACCAAAAAGAATTATTGTGTATATTCCTTTGTTTATGTTTTTTAGGAAGTTATTTAGTGGTATTCTTACTCCTCTGTTTAATTCTTGGAATTTTTTTATTGCTAGTTCAGAAAATTTCAATTCAAATAGTTTTTTATTTTTTATTGTATAATAGGTATTTGATTTAGTTTTTTCTTTAGATAATATTTTATTTTTTATTAGTTTATTTAATGTATTAGTCAAAGAACTATCTGATAGTTTTGAAAGTTCTTTTATTTCATTAAAATATAATCTACTTTTTTTACTCTTGAAATATGCTTTATATACTTTTTCTTCAGGTCTCATGTTATGTTAATAAAAGTCCTTATTTATAAATGCTTCTGTTTTTGAAGTGATTGCTTCTGTTTTTGAAGTGTTAAGTTTAGTTTATATGTATTAAGTTTAGTTTATACATATTAAGTTTAGTTTATACTAAAGTAAGCTCTGATTTTTGTAGACCACCATCTTAATATCTTGATTTTTCTTATGAATATATTTCAATTACAAAAATTTAGTATAATTTATTCAATATTGTTTTTGTGTTTTTATTAAGTTTTGAGAAAGCAAACCATTTCTTACCAAGATCCTTTAATGATGCACCTATATGATAAAGTTCTTTGTTATCTATTATCATAAATCTATCATGAGAATCTTTAAATTGTTTTATAGTTATTTTTGAATATTGGTTATTATGTTTTTCTAAATCTAGTTTTAGTTGTTTTGTTAATTCTTTAGTGTATATAATTACCTTAACATTTTTTTCTTTTTGTAAATAATGTTAGAACAGAATCATCAATGTAATTATCTATTAATATTATTTCTTTTTTAGCTGAACGAATTAAGTCTGAAATGAAAATATGTGCATCAAATACTTGTCCATTAAAGAATACTCCTTTTGATGGTTTGATATCTTTGCTTTCAATCGCTTTGAAAACTTTTTCAAACTTTTGATCATGTTCTAGTTGTTTATGTTCTATTTTATCTAATCTTTGATAAGTTAAAAGATTAGATGAAATCATCTTTTTTATATGAACAAAAGCACGAATTATAAGAATATTGACACTAATAGCTGTTTCACTATTTAAAACACCTGAAAGCATTGCAACACCATGTTCTGTAAATGCGTAAGGAAAACTAGTTGAATGTTTCAAGTTTTTGAACCGGTCACAATTTGTGACCAGTTTGTTTTTTTCTTTTTCTGATAATTGAAACATGAAATCGTTTGGAAATCTTATAAGGTTTCTTTTAACAGCCTGATTTAACACTTTAGTGCTTACTCCATATAACTCAGCTAAATCCCCATCTAACATAACTTGTTTTCCTCTAATTGTTTGGATTTTATTTTTAATAGTTATTTCATTCATATAACTTAAAGTAGAAAATTAATTTATAAATTTCTCGCTAGTGGTTGTCCAGTGTGTCCAGTGGAAAGGTTTCCGATTAGTTGTTAGAAGTGCTTTTAAAAAATATTTTTTTAATTAGTTATATGAAGATAAAAGAGATGTGTGTAAGGGAGAGGCCTAGAGAGAGGTTGAGGAAATTTATCATTTTGTCTGAGCCAACAAAATGCCTTATTATTTAATCATTAGTAATTTTCTTATATATTTTATTTGTAAAATCCATTGCTTTTTCTGCATATTCTTTATCTAAAATAGTTCCATAATATAACATTCCATTTCTAAAATATCTTAATTGATCAGTAAATTGTACGTCTTTTTCATTAAATCCTAAAATCCTCATATATGAAACCTCTGCTTCATGCGCTCCATGTCCAGAAGAATTATATCCTTTCAATAACATCTTGGCTCTTATAGACTCCATAATAACATCATAACAAGATTTAACAATATCATTTGCATTTTCTTCATCAATACCAAATACTTTTATTTTTTTAAGTAAAAAATTATAAGATTTTTCTGATTCTTTTATAAGAAATTCTGCTCTTGATTTATCAGGAGATTGTTTTTTTACAATACCTTCTTCTATGAATTCTTTAAATTGCTTTATTGCTTTCATAATTCAAATCCTCCAATAAGCACAATCCCATTTGCTAGATTTTCTTTTAGATTTTTATGTATTTTTTTAAATGATTCATAAAAGTTGATATTTATTTCTCTTTCTAATAATTTTTCATATTTATTTAAATTCGTATCTTTTTCTTTTCTTCCTATAATTGCAATATCAATATCTGAATTTATTGTGTCTTCACCTCTTGCATAACTTCCAAAAAGAATAATTGTTGCTCCAGCATATTCTTTTTCTAAATAATCAACTAAATTAGATTCATATACTTGTAGAAGGTTATCAACTCTCTTTAATTGCATGACTTCATGATTTTGTGTATTTAATGATATTGACCATCTTTTTGTTTCTTTGTCTTTGTTTAATTTGATAAGATTATTTTTTTCTAATAAAGGAATTGCTTTTATTATGGCTGGCTGAGAAACATTTAATGCTAGTGCTATCTGTCTTTGATTTAGAACAGAACCTGTTTTAATGAATAATAATCTCAAAATCTGATTCTGTAAAGATGTTAACTTAAGTTTATATATGTTTACCATTGTTAACATATGTTAACTTATGTTAATATATAAATGTTTTGGTTTTTTGATTAAAAGAATTCCTGATGGTTGTTAGAAGTGTTTTTAAAAGAATTTTCTTAAGAAAAATCATGAAGATAAAAGATATGAATGAGACTTAGATTTTTTGGAATTTCTCTCTTATATTCTTTATTTGTTGAATATTTAAGTTGTTAGCATAAGCTAATATTTTAATATTAAATTCTTTTGCAGTTTTAATTCTTTCAGAACATTTTTCTTTATTTATTGGTTCAGAATCAGTTACAGGTACATAATATTGATTATCTATTCTATCTGTTTTAAATTCTGAAAAAATGTCATGTAATTCATCTAATTCAAATATTTTTTTTATCAACTTTACTGCTGCTGAATGATTTTCACATTTTATTCCACATTTAAAAAATAATGACAATACAGAATTATATATTGAATAGTATGCTTCTGAAACTGAATTTTCATAAATCCCTGCACTATATGCCAATTCAGCAACTTTTATACATTTATCACTTTTTATTAAATAAGATTTTGATATTTCTTCAGAAGGTTCAACTAATTCTAAAACTTCTTTTCTTTTTAATTTAGTCAAAAAACTTAATTTTTTCATAATATTTTTCTCCACCTTTTAATATTACATGATTTTTTATTATCTCTTTTATTAATAAATTATTTGGATTAAATTTTCCTATCTTTATACTTAGTGAGGGGTAGATCTCTTGTGTAGCTTTTTTTATTTTTTGACTTGTTGTATCTATATAAATATCTATATCACTATCTTTTTTTTCTTTTCCTTTTGCATAGCTTCCAAATAAGATTATCATTGAATTAGAACTTTTAATTAATTGTTTAACAATTGGCTCTAAAAAAGTGTGTTTTCTTAATAATCTTATTAATTTATAATTTTCAGCATTTAATAATAATGATTTTGAAATAATGTTTTTTTTAATAAAATAAACATGGTTTTTCCCTACTTTCCTATAATCTACTGCATTAATATCTCTTAATTCTTTTAATACAGATTGTATTCTAGTGAGAGAAGTATTAAGTATTTTTGCAAGTTCTCTCTGATGCATCTCTGATTTTAATAGAGAAAGTAAAACTTCATATGTGTAATTGACTTTTATTTGTTTCATATGACTTTTAAATAAGTCATAGTATTTAAATGTTTCTTTAATTTGATGTTTTGGGGTGTTGTTAGAAATTAGTATAATTTATTTGATTGTTTAAAGTCACGTAATTTCAAATTATTAGTTTATATTTCAATTTATTAAATAATTATTTCTCTTTGATTAATTTCTTTTTTCTAAGAAAGTTCTGTTTCATAAGCAATTAATTTATTTCTAGCTTTGATTCTCTCTTGTAATGAAATTCTTTCTTCTATTAATTCTTGTTTTCTTGTTTGAATAGCAAAATAAGACTGAGCAAATGATATCTCATCTTTTCTTGAATCTCCATTTTGAGTAATTAAATAACATGCATATCTTGTAAGCATAATGTCTTGTATTTCTCTTTCTGCTCCAGAACCTAATTGGACCTTTTTGTCTGCTTCGACAAAATGGTCTAATATATCTACTCCTGAATTTTTACAAGATTCTTTAGCTTTTTTTATAACACCTAAAAACTTTCTCCATTCAACATAGCCCAATAACTTTTGTAAATCTCTAGCAAACCAAAATTCAACTCCTTCTGTTTCATTAGAATGGTCTTCAAATAGCTTTTTGAGTTTTATTATTAATTCTTTGTTCATATCAATTGTTAGTTATTATTCTTTATAAATTCCTCGCTAGTGGTTGTCCAGTGTGTCCAGTGGAAAGATTTCCGGATGATTGTTAGAAGTGTTTTTAAAAAATATTTTTATAATTTTTTTAATGAAATATTATTTAGATACTTGTATTTGGAGAGATCATTATGAAAATAGAATTGGTTTTAATGGAAGACCGTTAGGAGACTATGCTACTAAGCTTTTTTCTAAAATTATGAAAAATAAAGATATTGTTTTATTTTCATCGTTTATTAACTCTGAATTAAAAATAAAATATAATCAAAAAGAAATTAATGACATGATCAAAATTTTATCTTTAATAAAAATTCTTAAATATGTAAAAATTAATCAGAATAATATTGATGAAGCAAAATTATTATCAAAAGAAAGAAGAATACCTATGGGTGATGCTTTACATGCTATTTTAGCTAGAAATAATAAAGCAGTTCTTATTACTCAAGATATGAAAGATTATAATAAATTAAGAGATATTGCAATTATTAAAAAACCAGAAGAAATAATCTAAAGTTTCCACCCATTTTCTTTTGCTAATTCTATTAATGCTTGTTCTCTTATTTGTTTTCTTTCTTTATTAGTTGTTTTAATTTTGGATTTTCCTTTAAAACTCATAAATTTATTGATTAGTTCTTCTCTAGTTAAGTTTTCAAGTTTATCTCTTATTGCATCTCTAATAAATTCAGTTCTAGTGCTAAAATTATGTTTTTTAAGAGTATTATCTACATTATTTAACATATTTTCATCAATTTTTAAGCTTATTGTTTCCATAATACTTAGTAATACAAAGTATTATTTAAATATTTCTTTAATTTAAATGGAATGTTTCCGGATGATTGTTAGAAATTATAATATTTCTTAAGAGTAGTAGATTAATAAAATATTTTAAGAAAATAATTCAGATACTGATAAGTGAATATATTATTTTAAATATTTCAAGATTATTGTGCTATTTGGTGAGATTGGTTTACATTATTATGTTGATGATTGTGGAAATGTTTGTGTTAAGAGATGAAGATTGAGTTTAACTGGAATTGAAACTATTTTATGGATTTTAGGTGTGTTATGAAAAAATTAAAAGATTATTTAATGGATAAGGAAGATTTTATTGAAGTAATAAAATGGGTTTTTTATGTATTAATATTTTCATTTGCACTTGCATTAATCTTTGAAGGAGTACAATATTTGTTAAAATGATTAGAACTAAGAAAAAAGAAACAAAAGCAATTCTGTTTTTTAATGGATTTATGATCTTATTGATGTTTGTAATGTTCATAACAGGTGTATTAAGTAAAGTTAATTTTTATTTTATAACAATAATCTTTGTATCTTTGATAATAATTTTAATATCTTTGTTGAATATTAATAAAATCAATAAATGGATGTTGTGGCATTGGGATGATATTACATTTGTTGCTTGGTTGTGTGTTTCTGGATATTTATTTTTGAAAGCTAGAGGAGTTTGAGAGGTTTGAGAATAAAAGAATAGTTGTTTTGAATCTAAAATAGGTGGGGTGTTGTTGAGAGGGTTGTTGAGAGGGGATGGACGAGTTAAATTTTTCTTTTATTTATTTTAAAGGATTTTTAATTTGAGATTAAATCAATATATTTCTTACATGTTTTTTCATTATTATATTTTTTTACAATCTTTTTATTTCCATATAATTTTGAATCATCTAAAGCAACAACAAAAAAAGAATTTTTATCTAGTATCACCTTCCAAAGCCCATCATCTTCATCTAAAAAATATTTATAACCTTTATATTTTTTCATATTATAATTATTAACAAGTATTTAATAAGAATTACTATAATAAAATCGGAAATAATTCGTTATTTTTGCTTTAATCTTTTCTTTAAATAATCAGATAATTTTTTATCACAGCAATAAATATAACATCCTTTTTGTCCTCTAGTCATCAATGTTCGATATGTGTTTCTAATTACTTGGTCTGCTAATTTTTTAGCCTTTTTAGGATTTTCTTTAAGCATTTTTTTTAAACCCCACAAAGATCTATCTGTTGAAGCTCTTTTTGTATGGTCTGTTACAACTTTATCATTTTCGTATCTTAAGTCTTCTCCAATTATTACACCAACATAATCAAATTCTAATCCTTGTGATGTATGAATACATCCTGCTTGTTTAACAGAATCTGGATCTATTGCCCAAGTAGAACTATTTCCTAAATTCCAACTCATTTTAAAATCATCCCCAATAACAATATCATAAATATTAGGATTATTTTTTTCTTTAGTTATCCATTTCCAACAATAACCAGCCACAATTCTTGATTTATTATTTAATTTATTTTTCTTTTCTATTTCATTTTGCATTTCTTTAGGATTATCAAAAACTTTAATCTCATAATTCATCTCAAATCCATCTGCATTTGCTGTTTCTCTTATTCCTAAAACATCATCTAACCAAGCTAAATAGCCATCTGATCCATTACATCTGAATTGAGAATCTAGTTTATGAAAGAATATTTTTGCATTTAATCTATTTGCAAACTTTTCTATTTCTTCTTTAGAACCAATATCAAAAATATCAACTTTTTGATCTTCATCAATAAAAAATACACTAAATTTAGAAGCATGAATTATTTCTTTTATCTGATTTTCACCTTTATTTCTAAATAATCCTGATTTTTCATTTAGTCTGTGAGCTTCATCCACAACTAATGCAGGAAAAACATTCTTTTCAGAATCATGAAATGCTCCAGAACCTCTAAATAAGTGGTTAATTTGACCATTTTTGATATTACCTTTTAATTTTGAACAATAAACATTTCTCGGAGATGCGTTTTTTGAAATATATTGAGATGTTATGTTTTTTTCAATAAATTTAACCAATAAATTAATAGCAAGAACAGACTTTCCTGTTCCTGGACCCCCTTCAACAACCAATACTCTTTTTTTATCATCTTTGTATGATTTAAGAGCAAGTTTCAATGCTTCTTCATATACAAGTTTTTGAGAATCAATCATAATAAATTCTTGATTTCCTTGTAGCATGCTACAAACAGAATCTTGTAATGATTTTGAAGGTTTAATTTTTCCATTATTTATTTCATATAAATTTTGTTTTTTATCTCCAAATTTTATATGTTTTTTAATAAATTCTCTCAGTTTTAATGCATCTCCTTTCAAGTATAATGGAGCAGCATCAACATAGTAAGAATATATATTATTATCTAATTCATCTCTAAATTCTTTTTCAAAATTATGTAAATAAGCACAAGGAAGTAATTTAATTTCACCTTTTTGAATAGTTTCATTAAAATCACTTATAAATTTAAAATAAGACCATGCTTGATAAGAAGGATGTGTTGTTTCTCTTATTCCTCCACCTAAAAATGTTTTAACAATACCATCTTTATCTTCAACTCTTGTAGTATCTTTACCAGACCATTGTTTTAATTCAATAATTATAACATTTCCATTCTTTTTTTCATCATATCCAGAAATAATAAAATCAATTCTTTTAGATGTTAAAGGAATCTTAAATTCGATAGCAATCCCAGAATCATCAGGAATAGTATCACATGATAATACTTTATACATATAGTTTAATGAATTTTTCCAAGATCTAACTTCAGATTCGCTTCCAACATGTAAATTATTTCTTAAGTAAGCACTTCTAATCTTATCTACTATTGTTTCATTAAAAGAATCATTCAAAAATTCGCTTTTTGTTGCTTCATATATTAACATTTTAGTATTCCGAATATTTTTTATTACATCCTTTTGCTTTTTCAACAGGATATTTTTTATTGTTTTTTTCAATCTTATCAAATAATTCTGTAGCCAAATCGATATCATATCTTTGTGCTAATCTCAATAAGAAATAAAATACATCTGCCATTTCTTCAGTTAATTCCTTTCTTTTATTTTCATCTTTAAACATTTCTTTGATTTGTTCTTCTGATTTAAATCTAAAATGTTGTAATAATTCAGATGCTTCTGTAACAATACCTATAGATAATTCCTTTGCATTGTGAAATTGATCCCAATCTCTCACTTCACAGAAATCTTTTACTTTTTCTTTAAGTTGATTTATGTTAGTTTTGTAATCCATGAATGGAATAAGAAGGTTTTGTTTAAAAATATTGTGAAAACATAAAGCACAGTATTTAAATACTTTTTATACAATAAAAATTATACTCCTATTAGTGTAAGTTTAATTGGTGTTAATCTCAATAATTTTTTGGGCTACGAACTGTTTAAGGGGGAGAGAAAACTAATTATCTTAAATCTATGATAGTACTTCCATTAACATATTTAACTCTTTCAATAGATGTTAAATTGTTATTAGCGACAATAGTTTGATTCTTTTCATTGGTAATTTCCTTTATTCCATCTTTTTTATGTAAAATAATTGGAGATGATAATCTTGAAAAAAAATTTATCCAATCAAAATCATAAGATATTTCAATATTACAATTGTCAATAGGGGCATTTAGTGACTTAATGTTTAATAAAATATCTTCATCCATACTAAACCTGTTACATTCAAAGGTATTTATTCCTCTTTTTAAAGAACAATTCGAACTAGATTCTTCTATTTTTAAATCATATAATCCCAAATTACATGTATCTTCAATTTTAACACTTAAACTATTTATTGTTTTAAAACCTTTATGATGTATAAAGAAAGTTATATCTAATCCCTTATTTAAATCGTTTGTTTTATAAAATCCAATAGCATTAAGATCAAAGGCAGAGTTGACAAAAACATATGTTACTGATAACGTTATGATTGCAATAAAAATTGCTCCTAAAATTGTTGCAAAGACTTTTTTCATTTTATCCTTATTATTGGTTAAAAGTTATAATTCTTTCTATTTTGTAATTTGTTTAATTGAATATTTTTCTAAAATTCTTTTTAATTTTATTTATAATTCTTTTGCCTGCCATCAAAAGAGTTAATATCTCTAGAATGATAAATACAAAAGCAAGAATTAAAAAAAATATTGCCCAATTAGTCATATTTTTTGTTGCATTCCAAAACGCTACAAGAATCATAGCTCCAATAATATATTGGCCAGGAACACCATACATTGCAAGCAAGATTTCTACAATGTCTTTTTTTATTTGTTTATTCATATTGATATAAATTATTATCATAAATATAAATTTATCTTTTAATTTTTATAACTAATTAATTTTAATGAAATATCATTTGGGTTAATGGTATTTTTTCTTTCAATATGAAACTTAATTTTATATGGGGCAAAATTATCTCCACTAAAAATTAAAATAATGTCATATTCTCCTGGTTCAATAATAGATTTAATTCCAATACTAACATCATGGTATTTTTCTAAATGGATATCTGAATCAACATTTAATGCTAAAGCAAGATCCAAAAATTCGGATTCCCCACGTGCAATATTCAGTCTTTCACCACTTGCTTGATTTATTATTGCTTCTGGACGACCGGCCCACCTAAGAGGAAATCCTTGATATTCGCCATATTTTTTTCCATTTTTTAGGATAATTTGGATTTGACATCGGCAATTAATTGCGGATGCTCTACCATCATTTTTTACCATAAATCTTAAATATGTTCCTTTAAAATTAGGATTGTTATTAATAATTGTATTTTCTTTTCTATATGGACTTAATTCAGAATATTTAAATTTTAATGCAGGTTTTATGAACAAAGGTAAAATAAAGTCTTTTAATAATGTGAATAAAATTGCAATTATTGATAAGACAATTGGGATCCATATCACATATGTTGATTCAGGCATATGTTCATTTTTAATTTCAAATATATAAGTATTTCTCGCCCCCAGTATCTTGTTCTAGAAGACTCACTTTGTTCGCACGATTGGACGCCCAAAAAATTACTTCTCACTATCGTTCGACACTACGTGGAGATTAACAGGCCCGATGTTAATCTTAATCGAGAAAGAGGGCTAAGAAAATAAGTATAATTAGACAACAAATGATCTCAAAAATGAACCTAAATCTTTCTTTTTAATATTCTGGTCCAAAATAGATTGACTAATAACAATTCCATATTTATTAAATAATGCCTGAAGCTTGTTAATAAAATCTCCCATTAAACAAATTTTATTAAATACTGAATCTACATTAATCCGCTTTTTTTTATAAAATATTTTTTTATTGTTGAAAGTATAATTCTCATGAGCAACACTATTTCGCAAATCCCTATTAAGAAATTTCAATAAATAATTATAAAAAAACAGATTATGTTTTTTAAATAATAATTCTACATGTTCTGCAGTCCTAATTTGCTCAATAACTTGCTGATTATTGTTCGAAATTACATATCGTTTTCCAGATTTAATTTTTTTTGCTATTGGCTTTAAAAAATTAATTAAACAATCGAAATGACTTGCATAAAAATGAAGAATTGTATAAATAAACGTTCCTCTTTGAATTTGGTTATTATTTACAAAATCTTTCAGTATTATCAAGTCCATAGCATAATTTTTAAGATTATTAGTTCGTAATTGTAATTTATTCATGTCCTTAAAAAAATCTTTTACAGAATAATCAATATTTGAATCATTTATAGCATCATGATATAATAAATCGAGATTAAATCGAGAGCTTTGTATTTTCAAATTATGAATCTTCCTAATTGAATTCGCTTTTTTTCTTGCATCTATGGATAGAGAATAATATTTTTTAAATTGTACCAAATCCTTTTGTACATCTTGATGAAATTTGCTTACTTTCATATCATTATGAATATTATAAGTTATTTATATTTCTTTTGAATAATTATACTCATCTATCTTATTCTTAATGTATCACATTCGCTCTTTTGACGAAACGCCCTCTTTCTCGACTTCTCCGTTTCACTCCGACTTTTGCTAAAGCAAAAGAAGATTAACATGCCTGTAGTTAATTGCAATTCTAAAATTGCCTATTCTACTACGAGAAACTAACGTTTAGGGAGAGGAGAGAAAAAATATATAACAAAAAATATCATGTTATTCGACTAAATCTAATCCTTTTCTTTTATGATCTTTTTTATTAGGTATATATTCTTCAACACTTAAAATCTTATTGAATTCAGAGATAATATTTGATTTTGTAATATAATTATCATTTTGTAAAATATTTTCAAATATAATGCTAAAATTAGAACTTCTTAATATTTTATCTCGAGATTTCTTGTCAGCAAAAATATTTCCCAAAGTTATTAATTCTTCAATATTAATACAACAAAACTTAACTTCCTTTAATCTTTTATAAAATGGGTTTAATTTCTTTTTTCTTTTTATATGAATAAATTTATTTTTTTCAATTATTTCATCTATCTTTTGTTGTACCTTATTGAAATCATCCTTATGTGTACTTGAGGTTACAAAAAGATAGTATTTAAGATTACCCTTCTTATATCTTTTTTCTTTTTTCAATGATTCTAACACATATTGAACATCTTTAATAGCACCTTTCTTTGATTTTTTTGCGTAACTACTTAATTTAGTATCATCATATCTTTTTGCATCCCAAAAAATATATTTTATTTCTTCTAAATTTTTTATTCCAATTATCCCATCGGGTAAATTAGGACCTCCCCATAAATCACTTATGGGAAAAATATAATTAAATATATTTGCTGTTAATCTTTCATATTGATTACCTTTTTTCTTTTTATCTAATAAATTCTTATTTTTAGTAATCTTTCTTAATTCAGTAAGAGATTTGTCAAATGAGTTTTCTAATTGTTCAGCTAAAGATTGCGTTAAAACTTTTTCTTTGAAGAAATCATTAAATTTAGTTTCTTTAAATATTCTAAATATGAATTTTGATGCATCTTCCTGATATAAGAATTCTGGGAATTTTTTAATCTCTCCAGAAAAGTTTATACAATACAAGGGTCTGGGATATAATGAAAAATCTTTCAATAAATCTTTTGTTAAACCTTTCTTATTAAAAAATAAATTAATATCCTTTTCACCATCTAATGAAATCTTATGTAATTCATATTTTTTGTTATAAAATAAAGATCTTATTTTTGAATATTTTATTTTTTCTTTAAGTAATTTCTTTTTTAATTGATTTATAATTTCATTAAAATCAAAGTTTATATGTTGTCCTTGTACAAAAATTTTAATCTTATTATTTTTTTTACAAAATGGACACTTTTTTGTTCTGAATGCAGAATTGTGCCAACATTTCATCGAATTGTAACATTTATATAAATTTACTTCTTTAACATCTTTTACTAGTTTTAAATTATTTAATTTTTCCATAATTTTTTCAAATATTGTTAGTTTACTTTCTTTTACAGATAAAAAACCTCGAATTATTATTTGTTGAAATAAATTTTCATGAGACATTTTTTCAGTATCAATAATAGGACTATTAATTTTAATTCCTAATTCAACAAGATTTTTTTCTAAATCGGAATCTTTATTTTTACTTTTATTCTCTATAAGTAAACCAGAATTTGTTTGTGTAAATTTTAAATAATTAGTATGTTTTTTGTTAAATCTTATTCTCATATAATCAATATAAGACAAATCAAACTTTTCAGAATCTATAAAAATTGCATCTTTTTTATTTAATAAATTAGATACGTATTGTTTAATGTTGCCTTGATTAGATTTTATGATTATTTTTTCTCCAGATGAAATATCTGTTATATTAAAACCAATTTCTTCAATTTCAATATCTTTATAATGGGGATTTATTATCGATTGACTTAAATTTTTCCAAGACCCAATTTCAGGAATTTTTGGTTGAACTAAGGGAGCTTTAATCTCATTTTGTAACAAAGTTTCAAATAAAAGACCTAATTTAGGAGGCATATTTTTAATTTTTAACGATTTATTAATTTTATCAAAATAGATTCCAATAATTTCCCTTATATCCTTATTGTTTGGTCTAATTCTCTTTTTATTTCCTAACCTAGCATTTTCTTGAAGGAGATATAAAATAAAAATAGAATAATCTTTTTCATAAAGAATACGATCTTCATCTAAAGAAAATCTTTCGTTTTCTCTTATTATTTTAGTCAATCTAACACAAGTAAGTCTAATTGATTTCATCAAATCTTCATCTGCGATTTTGAAATTATCTGGCAATTTATATCTTACAACACCTATGTCTTCACTAAAACTAGTTTTAAAATGAGATAATAATATGCTCTTCTGAGAAGGATATTTTTCTACAGTTTCTATGGAATCAATAAATTCTTTGTTTTCTTCATAGTATTTTTCTATAGTCTTTATAGTTGGTCGACTATTATAATGAATTTTTTTAAGACTTGTTAACAAACTTTTTTCTTCAGAAGAGTATTTGGATTTAAACAATATGACCATCTCCATTTCTTGATATTATTAAGCATATACTCATTTTATAATTGTCTAAATTTAAAATCAATCTGATTTTTATATTTCTCTCTTAAATCGCTTGACGACGGTTTCATTAAACAATCATTACATGCATATTTCCAATTTTTTCCATCTTCTAATAACTCATAACATATTGTTTCCTTACCACACATCCCACACATTTCTTTTTTTAACCTAACCAAATTATTATATCCTTTATCTAATAACCAATTCATAATTATATTCTTTGCTCTTATTGAATCTTTATTTCCTAAATATTGGGGTTTCTTAAATAATTCATATTCTCCATCATCCAATGTTAATACAATTCTTTGTGACATCAAAATCACCTCCTGTATACTTTAATATATTAGAATATCTTTTAGTATATAAATATTGTTATTTAATTAAATCAAAAGATTTTTATAATAAGTAGAATTACTGAAATTAAACGATGGTTTTGAAATCTAAGAACATTAAAAATATTATTTTTGACAATAACTCTCGAGTATTATTTTTACCTTAGAATATATGATTAAATGAATGAGTTGTAATATTGGGAGCGATAAAATGACTTATCCAGAATTGATATTAATTTTAATTCTTCTTGTATTATTGAAGAATTAAATAAGGGATTTATCCCTTTTTAAAAAGATTAAATTTACTGAATAATAAAATGGCAGAAAAAGTAAAAAATCATTTTATTCCTAATTTTATTATAAACAATTTTTCATTTGTTGAAAAAAATGAGGGAAAAGATGTTTGGAGAATTTCTTTTTTGATGAAACCCTGCAATTTAATTCAAAAGAATATTCTTTCTAAAACCCAATGTCAAAAAAGATATTTTTATTCTAAAAAACATATTTCCGTATTATTAAAGGAATTTAAACACATAAAATTAAATCCTATTTTTAACAATATTAATAACACTCTTGAAGAAAATTTAGATATTTATCTTGAAAATAAATTTGCTAGGATTTACTCTAATTTTAAAATGACTAATAATGTTATTGAATTAAATCTTGAAAACGAGTTCATTAAAGAATATTTTGTTATTCAGTATCTTAGGGCAGAGAAGTTTAAAGATTTTTTAAAAAATAACCCTTTCCACCCTAACATAAATTATGAGCAGACATTAAAAGAAAACATACTAAAAACAACAAAAATGCCGTCAAGTAAAGTAAAAAAATTACTTAAAACTAACAAATACAAAAAATTATTATCTAAACATGCAAAAAATTGTAAAGTTAATGTCAATAAGTATGCTGATGCTGAGGATAGACATACTCTAGAAATACTAAGCGCAAAAAATAGAGAAAGCATATTTATGGATTACGAATTAAAAAAGAAAAACATGACTATCTTATTAAATAAAACAGATACCCCTTTTGTGTTATCTGATTGGGGAATATTGATTATGAAATCTAAAAATTCAGAGAACAAAAATGATTATGAATTCTTTTTATCTATATCTCCCACTACAAGTATTTTATTCTCAAAAAATATTAATTTAGTTGAAAAAATTTCAGAAGATTATGTAAATTCTATTAATCAGATGTTATTTGATGAATCAAAAAAAATAATTTATTCATCAGATATTACATATTTAAAGTCATTTAAAAAGTCTCGTTCTTTTTAAAAAAGAACCAAAACATCTCCCTTCCAAGTATTTAGTTGCTACACAAGATATAATAAGAAGATTCACGGCAGGTTTTAGAACTTCTTCGCTTCACTCGACTTTTTTAGCGAAAAGGCAATTAACAAGATTTTAACGACTTCGTTTCACTACATTCAAATCTTTTTAATAGATTTAAGATAAAAGAGAATAAGAAATTGAAAAAATATCTGGAATATGCTACAAAAAATAGGAACTTTTATAAATTATTTCTTGATACTTAGTACTGATCGTATGAATCTAGAAGATCTGTAAAAAAGAGGTTAAATAATGAAGAATAATTTTACTGTTGCTGATTTTTTTTGTGGTGCTGGAGGGTTCTCTGAGGGCTTTAGACTAGCTGGATTTGATGTAGTATTTGCTTTAGATAATTGGGACATTGCAAGACACACTCACAAACTTAATCATCCAAAATCTAAACATCCTGGTCTTGATTGTTTTCATGAAACGAGAGGCGATATACTTTCCATTCCACCTGAAAGAGTTGACGAGATTGTTGATGATACTGATGTCATTGTAGGCTCTCCACCTTGTGTTTCTTTCTCATCTTCAAATAGAGCAGGAAAAGCTGATAAATCGTTAGGTATAAAGTTGATTGAAAAATATTTTCAGATAGTGGCTATTAAAAAACACAAGAAAAATTCAGTATTAAAGTATTGGATTATGGAAAATGTTCCTAACGCAAGAAAATTTATAAAAAAATCCTATACATTCAAAGAAATAGGACTTAACAACAAAATTCTAAAGAAGTTGAAGATAAGAAAAAAAGAGAACGATGTTGCTCTTGAAATAAATTCCTCTTCAAAGATATATAATTCTGTTTACTTTGGTGTACCACAAAAAAGAAAAAGATTTTTTTGTGGAGATTTTCCAATACCAAAGAAAAAAACAAAATCAAGAGAAGAGACATTCACTTTAGGAATGGTTTTAGACTCATTAAGACCAAATGGAAATCTAAAAAAAGATCCACTCTACAATTTTACAATTAATGATAATGAACTTACTGATCATTATTATGATACTACCATTCCCGAATTAGCTTGGAAGCAAGCCAAACTTAAAAAACAACAAGCCAGATATTATGGCAGAATGTCTTTTCCAGAGAATGAAAAAGCTCCTAGTAGGACCATTATGGCGACTAAATCTAATATGACTCGAGAAGCGATGATTTTTCATAATGGAAAACCAAATGTTTATCGAGCACCAACTATAAGAGAAATTGCTTCGATAATGTCTTTTCCAATAACCTATCTTTTTCAAGGTAATAATGAATTAGATAAATATAGGCTTGTTGGGAATGCTGTCTGTCCAAAAATGGCGTTCGCTTTTGCAGAAGCCATTTTACTTGATCGAAATAAAAAACCTAAACTATCCAACCCAGTAAAAAGAGATAATAAAAAATTATTTTTGGATTTAAGAAAAAGCCCTCCCTCAAAAATAACTCTTAGAGATAAGCATAAATATGCAAACTTTGCAGAGATTGTCCCAGATTTAAAAATAAGTGGTTTTCGAGTAGAATTAGATAATGGTTTTCCTAGGAAAAAAAACAAGATAAACTGGAATGCAAGTCTACACCATGCCACTGGACGGAAGAATATGAAAAAATGTATCTGCTCTTTAGATAATGTATATTCCATTATTAAAACCTATAAAAATAATAAAAAAATAAATTATTTCATAAAGGATGTAAGAAACATATTTGCTGGAAAAATCCCGAATCGGAAAAAATTCCAGGAAATGTATTGTCGTGTCAATTCTGATAAGAAATATCATACTCCTTACGATACGCTTGAAAAGATAAAAGAGTTAGTTGACAGACATTTCCCAGAAGATAAATATGATGATATTTTCTTGATGAATAATAAAAAAAAGGGGCAATTTCTAAAATTTGATAAAAAAATCCCAGGAAATAAAATACCTCTTAGAATTCTCCTAGCCTTTTATGCTGTTACATTTATCACAGAAGCTATCAAAAAATATTGATTATTCTAGTATTTTATTTATTTCTAATATATTGTTGTTGTCTTTTAATGAATTAAATAATACTTTAATCCCATATTCAGCATATGTTTCTACTTCGCCCCATAGTTTTTTGGGATTGTCAATATTTCCTTTTCTCTTTAAAATTAAGTGAACCATCAATAATTTTATATCTCTATCCAAACTAACTAAATTCTGATGGTTTATTGCATTTTTCCCTATTGGAATCTGTTGATTAAAATGATAACCTATTGCAAAAGCCATATAAAACAAATTTTCAAGAGTGAATATCTTTTCACTTTTCTTTATGTTTTCAGCATCTAATACTGTCACATCAGTGTCTCTTAATTTCCAATACATTGCTTCCCTGTGTACTGTTCTAAACTTAATGTTTCCGGCATCAACGAATTTTTCTACATTTACCATTTTCATTCAATATAGGTTTGATAATCTTTTCTTTTACCTTCATATTCTTTCGCAACAGCTTTTTTTATACTATTATAAATCTCTCCCTTGAGTTCTTGTGGCTGTGCTAGAAATATCACTTGATTATTTAATTTTGATAAAGCATTACCTATGCCTGTTGCATGGATATCATCTAAACTTGTTACTGGAGTATCCATCACTATAACATTTGATCTTCCAGTATATTGGCTAAGTCCAAGAAGAAAACTCATTGCCAGTACTTGTTTTTCTCCTTTTGATGGATTCTTGACTACTCTATCATCATTTGCCCTTATAACAAATGAATAACTTTTCTCATCTTCAAATTCAATGGATTTATACTCATCAGATTTATTAGTAATCTCTAAGAAAAGCCTATTTGATTCCTTTATTATCTGTTGTCTCTTTCTCTCTTTTCCTTCTTCTAAAGCCTTATCTAGACTTTCTATCAACTTCGATATAAAACTAAACTTATTACTCGTCGAAGAGATTAGTTTATTATCATGTCCCAATTTTTTGATATCTAAAATTATGTTTTTCTTCTCCTCAAACTTAGCTTCTTTTTTTGCATTTATTAATTTAATCTTATTCTGCAAATCATTATTCTCGTCACGCAAACGCTGTATTCTTCTGCTTATTTCCCCATAATCGCCAAATCTCTTGTTCTGTGTTTCTTTTGCTAATTTGTTTAATTTTGAGTTGATATCTTTGTACTTCTGTAAAATTTCAGCCAAATCATCAAAGCAAGCTACATAATCAATATCATTTTTCTTTGAAGTGAATTGTTCAAATAATGTGTTTTCATTTTTAAGACCATCGCTTTCCTTCTTGTTCTCTTGGAAAAGAATTAACTTTTTCTTTATCTCATTCAGCTCTTTCTCAACTTTTTCTTTTTCTTCTGTCGTAAGTTGATGACCACAAACCTCACATTTAGGAACACATTTTTTTAAGATGTCTTCTTTACCAGCGTGAGATTGGGCTTGTTTTTCTGTAAGACCACAAACTTCTTCAAGTTCTTTAAGCCTTTTATTATTCTCTTTGATATATTTATCTAAATCAGAATTAATAAATACAGTAAATAATCGCTTACTATTGTCGATAAGCTTTTGTTTTATTCTAACAAGTTCGTTGCTTATTTTCTCTCTTTTCTCTTTAAGCTGGCTTAGCTCTTCTTGAATCTTTAATTGACTAGCATAACCTTCTTGTTTTACTTCATATTCCTTGATAAAATCTTCATTATTTTTTATTTTTTTAATATAATTTTCTATCTGTACTTCAAAACTATCTATCTCTCTGTTTAATAGGTTAATCAACTTATTCTTACTTTCTACCTTAGAATCATCTGAATTTAATTTGGTAAGTTCTCTTTCAGATTCCTTTTGTAATTCGGTGAGATCTTCTTTTAATAATCTTAATTGTCTAAGACCCAGTAACTGTTCTATCGACTCCCTAAAATGAAGTTCTTTCTGAGCCGACATGAACCTGCTTAATTGCTCACCATCAAACATGAAAAAATCAGAGAAGTTTTTTGGGATGATGAATTCTAATCTTTCTTGAGCTTCATCACAGATTAATTCTTCTCTTTCATTTTTGATTAATTCTATTGAAGATTCCTTCTTTTTACTATCTACATTGAAAGTTCTTTTTAGTGTATATCTATTTTCCCCATATTTGAACCAGATTTCAACATAAAAAAAATTTTCTTTTACTCTATCATTTAAGAAGTCCTCAACAAAAACTTCTTGAGAATCTTTATAAAACCTTATATTTTTCTCTCCATATATTCCCCATTTGATTGCATGAAATAAAGTGGTCTTTCCAGTACCATTTCGCATCTTAAATAAGAAAATGTTCTTATCCTTACTTGCGTTATTAAATTCAATAGTTTCATCTTTATAGCAGACGAAATTATACAGCTTAATCTTTGTTAAATTAAAATCAATCATCTTATCCTTTCGTTGATTATGTCCCTTAATCGGGATAGTCTTTTTGGTTTGTTTTTCTTATCTAGATCTTGTGTGATAACATCTAACATATCTTGAATTGTAGTTACATCATTTGCTGAAAAAATATCTTCGATTACTTCCTTTATTTCATCATTCATTTTCATTTTTAATCACTTTAATATCTTCATATTTCAGTAAGTTTAAATAATTTTCGTCATAATTCTCAGAGTTTTCTATGAATAATTTAATCCTCTCTAATTGGTTGATAAATAAATTATATTCGTACTCGTACAAGCCAACTTTTCCTGAAATTAAACCATCTATTGGATATGGTAAAACAAGAATATCAAAAATATGCGCAAAATCTTTTGATTCATGTAATCTTAAAACTCTGCCCCTTCTCTGTATATACTCTCTAGGGTTCTTAGAACTTGTAAGCAATATTGCTGAATTACAAGATTTTATATCAATTCCTTGGTCAAGACATTTTATCGCTACGATAAATCTAAGATTGCTCTTTTTAAAATTATCAAGAATTTTTCTCCTTTGTTCACCTTTGATATCTCCATCATATTGTCTTGATGATAAGCCTTTTTTCCAAAGAATCTTACTTGTCTTTCCCATATGTTTTTTATCATTACAGTAAATCAAACACTTAGATAGTTCTTGAGGATATTTATCAATTATGTTTTTAAGAACACGAAATTTATCCTCACAAGTCTTGATTATCTCCGCTCTTTTATTAAGAAGAAGTGTTAAAGATTTTTCATCAGATATATGTTTAATCGAAACTTTCCCGCCTTGGGTTAACATCGCTATCTTTTTGCTAATTTGCTTTGACAATCCTTCGTATCTCTTCAATTCAGTTTCATTAAGATGTGCTTCAAACAAGTGATAAAGGTATTTACATAGACATGGTTCATAACCTTCAGGTGGATTTATTGCCTTTTTCATATCCCAAGAGAATATTTTTTCTCCATCAAAAAAAGAAGTAATCGCTTCGTTACCCTCATTATCCCACACCCTATTTGGTGTTGCACTTAGTCCTATCCTTACTTTAATTTTTTCAAGTTTCGGAAAAATCTTGCGGTTTTCATATGATCCTGCTTCATGCACTTCATCTATAATCAAATATGAGTCATCATAAACCGAATTAGTTTCTTCTATGAAGTAATTTTGTTTTGAATTTCCTCTTAGAGTAGGCAATAATACAATAATAATACCTAGCTTATTTTCTCTTTTTATTTTACGTATAAATCTAGGTAAAGCATTTTTCCATGAAGGATTGTCAGAATAACACAATATAATATCATGTTTAATATTCCTAAAAATTCCCTGACATTCTTCTTTCCATTGTTCTGCTAATTCTTTCTGAGGAACACAGATAAAGAGAAACTTAGATTTTAATTCTAATTGACTAACGGCCTTAAGGGCAGTAAATGTCTTTCCAGTTCCTGTTGCCATTTCAAGTATACCTACAAAATTATTCTTATGTAAAGCGTCTATTGCTTCCTTTTGATACTTCCTTAAATCTTTTTTTCCTTCTCTTCTGATAATTTTCATGATATTCTCTTCAGAAAAATCAACATCAAAGTCTTTTTGAGGTCTTTTACTAGGAGCAAATGTAATCAAATCTTTTTTGATAGCTTCGGGTATGTCAACAATCTCCGTCTGAGGATCATGCTTTCTCCATAATTCATCAAATTCATCTTGTGCATCTTTAACATATTTATTGTCCTCAACAATCCAGCTCTTATGGACAGCAAAATTCTCTCTGTTATTTATCCACGCTTTCATTGTTTCGTTTATAGAACCATCTAATTGAATTTTATCGCCTTCATAATCTTCAAAAATTAATATTTTTGGATGATAATAAGATTTATCAGATGAAAGATATCTTCCCTTACCATCTTTATTTATAGCAATTCTGAATTTCAGTTTATCATTAGCAATCAACCAAGATAATAATTGAAACCTTTTCATTATTAGATTACTATCAAAATCACTTTTACATTCTTCCCACTTTTTATATAACACCTCATCAATTCCAACATGACCACGATTTAATGCCTCTGTATCTTTTTCTGTTAAGCTCGCTCCAACTATAAAAAACATCTTTTCACCATTTTCTATAAATGCACTGATTCCTCTAAAAGCGACAGCAATAGCACTAGATCTAAAATATCCTGCTGAACGATAATAAAATCTTGATCTTTCTAAAGCTGGCACATAGAAATCGTTAATTAAATCATCCCTTCTTCCACTATACCTTGGCTTCCATGAATAATCTCTTAATCTTTTCATTTTTCATCAAATATACTTTCATCAATTTCAAGAAGTACTTTTTTTCTTATGTCATCCATTTCTAATTCATGAGAATTATCAAAATAGTTTTCATGTAATTCTAATTTTTCTAAGATATTAATTACTTCAGACCATTCCTTATCACTGAATAATTTTTTAATATGTTTTAATTTAAGCCCTTTGAGTTTTTTACCTTCAACTATAAAGATTGTTTTAACTAATGCGATTAAAGATAAGATTTCATCACTTATTCTTTCAATTTTTTCATCTATATTGTCTGGTGTTTTTAAAAAAGCCATGGTTTGAGCCATATTAATAAATTTTGTGAGACCAGCAAATCTTAGTATTTCAAAAATTTTCTCTCCAAGTAAGTTATTAAGGTTATTTAATACCTGATTCAATTCAGATAAATTTACTGAAAATTCTTTAATAACATAAGAATAATTTAAAACAATATCTTTTAAAACATAAGTACAAATAAACAAATCATCTAAATAACCTTCAGGACCATCATCAGGAATTAAGTCTATGGGAATAGCAAAATAACTAAAACAAGAATTAATTTTAAACTTGGCTTCCCAATTAAGTTCATTAGAACAATATACTTTTTGAAGAATATTAAAATATAATGGAATTTTTTTCAACAAATTCTCATATTTTCCTTCATAATTTAAAAAAATTTCTTCAAGCATTTCAGAATATAAAACTAGGTCTGTCATTTTTTGTCGAACTCCATAAATCTTTTTATTTCAATAAATTCTGGATGTTCTTTAATATGCTTTTTGAGCTGTTCATTTTTTAAACTAATATTTAATTTTTTGAAAACTTGTTTTGTTTTGATAGCAAGCATCGCATAAATCAATTTTCTCTTTTTCTTATAATTTATTAATTTCATATTTTTATCTTCTAAGTACATTAAATCAAAAAGATTAAATTTATTTAAACCAACTAAGGACAATATTTTATTAACTTTTTCTCCAAGATGTTCTTTGCTTTTTGTATATATGTGGTATATCAAATCAAGTATTTCTTCTTTATTGATATTAGTTCCATAAACATTATTTAATATAATTTCCGTGGATATCTTATCCCTTATTTTTTTAAGAATATATACACAAATAAATAAATCATCTAAGTAACCTTTTGGCCCTCTTTTTTCAGAGATTACATCTTTTTCTATAACTAAGTATGCAAGAGCGGAATTAACAAGCATTTTTGTGTACCAATTAGATTTCTTATCAGAAAAAATATTACATAAAATTAAATAAAAATCTGGAAGATATACTAAAATACCTTCATATTCCATACAACCATATACAGAAGCTCTTAATAATCCTGAATAGTCTTTTTTGTTTTTAGTATCTTTTTTCATTCTTATTTATTATATAAATAATAAGAACTTATTTAAAAATATTGTTAATATTTATTTAAAAAAACAAAAAAATAAGATTAAATAAGGGATGTTGCACCTAACACTTTCTGACTATTTCCATCTCTTAAATGAACATGAACATGCTCACATCTTCCCCAATTAAACCTTATCTTAAGATTTTCATCATATCCTTTATATAATTCATCTTGTAATTCATATACTTTGGTTGAACCACAAAATAAATCTAAGACAGGATTTTCTATATCTATGTTTTCCTTATCTGGAAAATCCAATTTATCTCTTCTTAAATTAACAACAATATAGCTATCTTCATCATTACCATATAAATCTTCTATAAATAATTTATAACCATAGTCATTTTCATATTGTTTAAGATCTTCTTTACTTAAACCAATAAAAACATCTTCGCCAAGTTTAACTGGAACGATTCTTCTATCAATTAAATCATTACCATCAAAAAGATCAACATAGACTTTATTATATTTAACACTAGATTTAGAACCTTTTGAAATAAACAATTCATCTCCTAATTTGTATCTAAATGCACCATTTTCTGCAAAAGAATTAATAGATTTTTCATAACTTCTGTAATCTTCTTCACCTTTTTGATATAATCCAGTATAATATTTTTTAATATCAATTTTGAATTTTAAATTATCCAAATTCATATTTTCTTTATTTGTAATATTAAAACTTATTGCATGAAATTCTGTATTATATTCTGAATAACTGCCATCTATCCAAACAATATCCAATTTGGTATCTTTTTTATATTGAGGAGGTAATTCTACTGGAACAGAAACTATTTTTTCTCCTTTATGGAATATGTTTACTTCTGCTTTATCAACATCATAATTTCCTTTTCTCCATTCTTTTAAAGAATAATCATAATGTAGATCATTTCTCCAATCAGGAATATCAATAAAATTTATTTCTATCTCATTTACAGAACCCTTAGGAAATTTATTTTTTGATGAATCTTGATAAAGTAAAGGTTTATTGAGATTTACAAATTTATTTGTTACTTTAGCTTCAAATTCATTTGTATTAGTTAAATCAACATCTTCATTTACTTTTGAATTATAAAATCTTAATTGCAAATCAAAGTCATCGAGATCTTCTTGATTAACAATAAATCTTCCATTCAACTTTCCATTTACAAAATAATCCTCATATGTAAATTCATCATTTTCTATATAATTATTCATATTTATATTTTTGTCAACTTCAAAAGAAGTAACTTCAAAAGATGCAATAGGTTTGTTGTCATCTACTTTAGATTTAATCTCATTCACAGATTTTTGATTTGTATTTTCATTATTTGATTGTTTAATATCTTCTAAGTTATCTGATTGTTCATAAGAATCTAAATCATCTATTTTTTCATCAAGAACATCATTGTTTTCTACTATTGTATTTCCACAAGCACTTAAAACAAGAACAGATATTAAAAATATTAAATTAAAATACTTCATTATTTTCATTTTATCAAACCCCTCTCAATTAATAATTTAAAGAATAAGTTTATTGTTTAAAAACATTATGAATATCCATTCAACAAATACTTCAAACAACTTCTCTCACAACTAAATCATGGAACAACTTATTCTCATGTTCTTTAGAATGAATTACTTTATCATATGCTTCTTTCTCAGAACTTGCTTCAACTTCATCAACTAATATAGCATCTTGTATTTCTTCGAACTCTCCATTCTTCATCTTGAATTCAGTATAAGCAGATTTGCCTATTTCTAAAATTAGATATTTTTTCATCATTTTTCTCTCTTTCTCCTCAATGAAACACCCCAATCACTAAACCCACCTTTGATGTTATAATCTGCAGCATGAAGATTATGTTTTGCTTTATTCATATGTTCATTAGATAATTTATCACTAGGAAAAATCTCTTTCATTCTACTTTCCTTAGCTAAACACCAATCAAATTTTGACTTATGAATTGACATCTTTCATAACCTCCATAAACACTTCTTCACCTTTTAACACAATACCTTCTTTAATCATATTAAGAATAGCATTATTGTCATCTTTTATTGCTTTTATAAGATCTTTTTTATTCATTATTAAAGGGACTAAAGGTTTTGATTTTATTTTAGATATTTCTAAACAAAAATTATTAACTTTTTTAATTTTATTTGTCATAAAAAAAACATCAACATCATTAAATTTTTTATTTTTTAATACAGAACCAAACAAAATTATCATCTGAGCATCTTTAAAATCAATAATTTCATCAGCATATATTTTTGCATAACCTTTAAGATTTCGTTTTTAAGATAATAAAAGAAGTTCGCATAATTTAATGGTTTCATTATTTTCAAAATTTAAACGATAATGTAATGCATTACTTATTTTTTTCATAATTACTATATTTTTCTTTCCTAAATCTTTTAATATCTTAAATGCACTACCAACACTTATTTCATTTAACTTAGCTATCTGATTAATATTATAACCAAATTCATTAATGTTCTTCAATAAGTACAATATTATTTTAGATGTATTTTTATTTATCATTTTCATTAAAAGTGAATAATCATTCATTAATAATGAATATTATATAAATGTTTTGTTTTTATACAACAAAACTACTCTTTCCAAAAATAATCCATATAAAAACAATATAATAGAAATATATAAAATTATTTGATAATCAAAAACATTTAATCATTATCTTTTTTATCATTAATATGTTCTGCTTTTTCTATTAACTTATCAAAATCTGACTGAAATAATTGCTTGAAGATTATAATGTGTGGCATTGTATTTTTTCCCATCAGAAGCAGTTATTAAGTATTTCTTAATAGCTGAAATATTTAATTCATCATCATCTAATAGTCTTTTTAAATGTTGATTTATTGCAGATACAGAAACACCATAAAGTTCTGCCATCATTTTCTGTGTCATCCATATATTTTCATCCTCGTATCTTAATTCAATACTTGATTCTCCAGTAGCTGAAATGAATGTAAGATACTCTGCAGTAGATGAACGAGTTATTTCTTTAGTAGGTGGCTGAGTATCTTTTACCATCTTACATCTCCTTCAAGACTCGTATAAATAAGAAAATCACTAACTTCATCTTTTTTTGATAGTTTTTTATTCAACTTAACACCTACCTTAATAAAAAATACAATATTATTAAATCTTGCTATCAGATCATCGTAAATATTTTATAAACTCTCTAATAAACTAATATCTGCTTTTTTAATCATAGGAGATTAAATATTAGAATTAATATAAAGATTATTAACATGCAAAATACTTCCTATCTAACTCTGCAATATAAACCTTCAACTTATCAACAAACTTCTTTCTTTCAGAATCATCTTTAGTCTTCTTCATCCTATTCTTATAAGCATCACATATAATATGATCTTGAGAAAAACCTTCAACAGCTTCCTTCCATTTAAGAGGAAGAATATTTCCTTCCAATCTTTCTGCTTTCTCTACTAAGAAAAAAACTTGTTTTATCAAAGAAGAAAATCCTAATTCTCCTTTCTCAAACAAAGGAATAAATATTTCCTTAAATGCATTCATATGTCCTCTTAAGAATCTTTTATCAGTTCTCATAGGAAAAGCACTAACATCCAAAGGTTTTCCAAAAACTAATTCAGCTTTATAGAGTTCTCTTAAAGTAATATCTATTGTGCCCTTTAATGACTTATATTTCAAAAATCTTTTACCTGTCTTAAACTCATTCAAAGAATGAGGAACAAATTCAGCAGGAGCAAATGAATCTCCCAAGTTATCTTGTATATCTTTTATTTTCTGCAAAGCATTATTGTGAAAAGTTATAGGAACAATATCAACATCACTTTTTCTATTCATCTCTCTTCTTACAAAACTTCCTTTTATGTAAATAGAGCGTATTTTTCTTTCAGAAACATTCTCAAAAAGTATTTTCAAAGCTTTTTCTACAGAAGCAATTGCTTTTTTCTCAATTACATTAACATTCTTCCATTTTTTCCAAAAATAAGCCATATAAGAACAATTAAACGATATTATATAAAATTATTTAAAACACAGAAACATTTATATATTACCTAATAATAGGTATGAACATACCATAAAATAGGTAATAAAATGCTTACAAAAAAACAACTAAACATATTTGGATTATTTGGGAAAAACATATTCAAAGAACTTACTTTCAAAGAACTTAAGACATTATCAAAAGAAAAATCAAACTCATTAATACAAAATGCAATAAAAGAATTTCTTAAAGAAGATCTAATAACTCAAAGAAACATTGGAAACAATAAACTATACAAAATAATCCACAATAGTAAAACACACAATTACTTAGAACTATACAATCAAGAAATTCTTCCAAAAAATGTAATAAAAAGTATAAATATAATAAAACAAGCTATTGATAAAAAAGAATTGTTTTATTCATTAGTAATATTTGGATCATATGCAGATAAAACAAACAAAAAAGACTCTGATTTGGATATTGCTATTTTTACAAATAACAAAAAACTAAAACCTCAACTCAATTCTGCATCAAATAAAACACCTTTAGAAATAGATTATCATATTATTACAGAAGATGAATTTTCTAAAATGTTAAAAGCAGATTATGAAAACCTTGCAAAACAGATAATAAGCAAAAATATTCCGATTTATAACACATCAACTTTTTATAAGATGATTATAAAAAATACAAGTAATGGTTTCAAAAATTTATATTGAAAGAGCTGAAAATGAATTGGAATTAGCTAAAATTATCTATAAGATTTCAAAAGACAAAGAAATACAAGAAAATATTTTTGGAATTAATCTTCATTTAACATTTTATAGTGCTGTTATATCCCATAGTTATTATTCTATATTTTATGCTGCAAAATCATACTTATCAAGTAAAAAAATAAAAACAAAAGCTCCAGAAGAGCATAAAAAAACTTTTGAAAAATTTAAAGAATTAGTTAACAAAGGCATAATTGATGTAGAACTTTTAAAAATATATGAACAAATAATGATAAAAGCCGACACATTATTACATATATTTAAGATTGAGAAAAAGAAAAGAGGGGACTTTACTTATCAAAAACTTCCCCAAGCAAACAAAGAACCAGCAGAAACAAGCTTAAACAATGCAAAAACTTTCTTTAAACATATTTACAATTTAATATAACGAAAACCCCTTCAATATTACCAAACCCTTTTTAAAGGCCCCTACTATATACACACATATGAATATAAATATAAGATCTGTGAAAAACGCTGCTGAAAAGCATTTAAAGATAGAAAATCCAGAAGTAACTAAACTAGGTTCTGGTGAAAGCAATACTTCATTTTTAGCAAATAATAAGTATATTATTAGAGTAAACGCAAGAAAAACTTCAAAGAATAAATTCTCTAAAGAATTCAGAGTATTAAAATACTTAAAGCATTATAATATAGCCCCAAATATATTTATTAAAGATACTTCAAAGAAATACATTCCATTAGATTATATGATTCTAGAATACATTCCTGGGAATGATCTAAGACAAACAAAGTTATCAAAAAAAATAATTACTGATGTTGCTAAATTAACAGCAAAATTACATAATACTCCTATAGGAGAAAGCATACCTTCATTTAGAAAAACATATTCTAGTGTTATTCAAAATTCAAAGAAATTTATTAATCTAGTTAACAAATACAAAGGAACTAATGAATACAAAGTATTAAATTCAAGTTTAAGAAATTTAAAAGATAAAGGTCCTAAGAATAAACAAACTATTGCTCATGGAGATATTTGTAAACAAAATCTCATTTATGACGAAAATAATAAATTACATTTTATTGATTTTGAAAATTGTGGAATTTCTGATCCAGCTTATGATATTGCAGATATATTTACTTGTTTTGGTGAAGATTTTTGTAAAACAGACAAAGAATTATTTCTCAAAGAATATTTTAAACATAGAAAAGATGCAACTTTATTGGAAAGGGTAGAAGTGTTTATTCCATTAAAAATATTTGAAACATTGTGTTGGAGTGTAATGCATGTGTTTGAAGTAAAAAAAGGACTTGTTTCTCGAGATATACAAAATAATCAAACAATACAAGAGCGTATAAATTATGCCAATAAATTTTTAGAGAAATGCAAAGAATTAGGTCTTGTTTCTAAAAAAGCTAAATTGTTTTGAAACAAAACTCTTTTAAACTCTTTTTTTATTCTATTTACATGAAAAATAAACTATACTAATGCATTACATAATAACAATAATTATATATTTGTTAATGAACCATAATCCATGAACAAAAAAATAAGAACATTACTTAATAAAGAAAAATATAAAATAACAAAAAGAAATAAAAAACTAATAGACAAAGAAATAAAATTCTATAGTCTTTTTTATAATGAAGGACATGTTCTATCTCATAATGGAAATGAATGGGAAATGTTGTTCACAGAAAGAAAAAAGGATTATGTTAGAGTAAAGAAAATATATGAAAACTTACCTTATCTTAAAAAACAAGCTTGGTTAGGAGAATTATTTACTAATAATAATGAAGATGATTATGATAATAAACATAATAATCCAGACATAAATATTTGTTATTCTAGTTTTGGGATACCTCTAAAAAAAGATACAGAAGTTATAAAAGGATTATTTGAAATAGTTAAAACTTCAAGTTTACTTATCAATGATATTAAAAAACTTAGGACAGATGAAAATTATTCTATAAGAAACAATAGAAAAATACCTCAAAACAAAGAATATCAAAGAACTTGGGGACAGGAAATTCTTGAAAATATAATATCTGAAGAGAATCAAATACAAGGTTATATTTTAGGGGATGGATCCTATTATAAAGGATATGATTTTGGAACAGGATTTATTGTTGTTGAATCCAGCCATACTGAAAAAGCCACACATGTTTTAAAAAAAGAAAATTTTAATGAATTAAGGAATTCTACATTATCAGAACTTAGGGAAATGGATGAATCAGAAGGATATTATGGAAGAATATTTCATGGAAAAGAAAGTGATGAAATTGTAGATTTAAATGATGCAAACTCCAGCAATAATGATAATGAAGACACTATCTCAATACCTAAACCAAATAAAGGTATTATTGAAAAAGATTATAAGAATAATATGAAAAAAGAATTCAAGGATTCTGAACTTCTACAAAATCAAAAAGTATGGTTAAGTAAGGTTCTAGAAAAAGCTAATGTAAAAACAATTTTAAATATGAATTCTCAAGGATTAATTAGCAAATTTGATTTAAGTGATTATTTTGGATAACTAATAAATAAATACAACAATATAAATTCTTATAAATAAAAACTCATTACAACAATATTATGAAAGATAGTTTAATAGCTCTCCTTAACAAAGAAAATTTTGATATAGGACTTAAAAAGTCTTGGGTAGGTGGGTATATTAGTTTATTATATGAAAAAGAACATATTATATCATATAACAAAGAGAAAAAATCATGGGAACTTTTATTTGGAGACATAATAAGTCCTCTTAAAATAATACAAACAAAAAACATAAAAGAATATCATAAAAGAAATTTTCTTAATCACCACTGCACTAATAAAGATATTGATAAAGACATATGTTATGGATTTGTAGGCAAGCTTGGAAATAAACATTTAAAAGAACTTCTTAAAGAAGAAAGTGAACTTGTAAAACTTCTTTTCAATGATATAAAAAACAATAAATATACACTTTCAGAAATTAGAAAAGAGTATATTATAGACTACAAAAAATCTAAAAACAAAATGAGATCATGGGGACAAAAACTTATTGAAGAATATGTAAAAAAAGAAAACAGAATTACAGGACATATATTTGAAGAAAATTCAAATTACATTGCATATGATTTTGGAAATGGAATTATTGTTGCTGAATCATCCCCTAAGAACCCTACTTTTTTCATAAAAAAGAAATATTTTGAAAAATTAAGATATCTTAGATTTGATGAATTAAGAAAATGTTCAAAAAAAGATGGATTTATAGGACAGATAGAACATGAAAAAGATACTAAAAAAACATATTCTTACAAAAACAATGGATCAGGAACAATATTTAAAAGACAGAATAGAATAAGATGGCTTTGTAATGTATTTGATATGGCAAATATACCTAAAATACCACGACAACACCAATATCAAAAAGATAAGTTTATTGTTGAATATGATATAGGTTGTATTAAAAAATAATATTAAATAATCTAATTACCATTATACAATACCAATAATATTTATAAAAAAATACTTTCTAAACAAATAATTCAAACAGGAGGCATATTTATGGAAAATAAATACATAGATCAAGTAATAAATAAATTAAAAGAAAAGTATCTTTTTTCAAAGAAAGCAGATAAAAATTGTCAAGGAGATGTAGAATCTCAAAAATTTCTTTTTAATGATACAACAAGATTATTTGTTGAATATGATAACAAAGAAAATAAGGGAATATTTATTTATTCAAAAAAAATTGATGACAATAGTAAGTATGTTAAAGATATAATAAACAGACACCCTGAACTTTTCAAACAGTTACATAATACAATGAAAGATAAAGGACTTAAGCCTAAAATATATTTTAATAGATCTGCAAAAGGTTTTTGTGGAACAGTTCTTCATATAACTGGAAATTATAATGAAAGTTCTGAAGATATTGGAGAAACAATAAAAAAAATTGATGATAGTATGGAAAATATATTAAAAAAATATAATCAAGTTAAGAGTGATGAAATGCCATATATCATAAACAGAATGTTTGATTTTTTAAGATAACAAAAATTTATCATCTTTCTATTGGCAAGACCTATCCTCAACCTGAAGGCTGAGGTATTACTGTCTTGTTTATAGATTGACAAATTTTTGGGATTGAAAATTTCACCTTAAAAGAAGAGTATTATATCCTGTGCAAATCTCTTTGTGAGATTTTCAATAATTATTTTTTCTTTTCTTTATCTTTATCTTCTCTTTCAGGTAAAAATGGAGAAAGTATAAGATTACTTATTCTCAACACAAATTCTAAAACTATAATAAATACTAAATAATATATCATTTTATTCCAAAGCAAAAACATATTCTTAATTATATTAAAAGGAATTGAAAAATCCACACTAACCATATCAGCTAAAAAAACACCTAACAAAGCATAAGGAATTAATTTTCCAAGATCCTGTGAAAGATCCTCGTGATAGTATGCAACTATACGAACAGCCCCGACTAATGCAATTGAAATAAGCATTATTGTATCAGCAGTATGTGTTTTTGAAAGTAATGCAAGTAAAAAAGACAATACTAAAAACCATAAAAACATAAATACAGGAAATATAAAAATATATTCTATTACATATAAAACAATATTTAATATCTTTCCAAGAAAACCAAACTTTTTTTTATCATATTTTCTAAGATCTAATTCAAACATTTCTTTACGAGCTAAAAACCGATAAAACTTAAAGACAATAAATCCATAAAATGCTATTGCAAATACATACATTGTTAGGGGTTTAAGTACTTCATAAGCATGCCAAAAATTAAATTCTATCACCATGGATATAAATAACAAATATTAATATAAAAATGTTTTCAAAATCCAGGGTTTGTCCCAAGACTTTACTAAACCATAAAAAGATATTATGGAGTATTGCTT
>CAYLKE010000004.1:0-98011 GCA_964384425.1 uncultured Methanosarcinales archaeon
CATATCAAGAAGGAACAGAAGTATGCTCAAATAACATAACAATAAACAATGATGCACCTGTAATAAATTCAGCAATATTAAATGCAACAGATAACCCACTAAATTTTAGTACTGCAAACTTAACAGCACATATTAATACAACAAACACACCACTTTCAGAAACAGTTTACAATGTAACTCAGTGGTATTTAAACGATGAAAATTTAATTTTATTAGATATGCCTTTTGAATCTGTAACATCAAATCTTACTTTTACAAAAGATTATGCTGGAAACCAAAACGGAACTGTTGAAGCAACACATTACCCTAATGGAGGTTATAATGAGGGGGGAGCGTATTATTTTGATGGAGCAGATGATGAGATTAATTTAGGGACTGGTTTATCATCCACTTCGCAAAATTATACTTTTACAATGTGGATTAAATCTACTCAATCAACATCATACAGATATTTGTTCCATCCAAGTACAGGGGTTAGATTATGGTGGAATACTAATTCTGTTGGACAGATTGGTTTTTATGATAATTCTTATAAAAATTTTGGATCAGCCCCAAATGATGGAGAATGGCATCATTTAGCATTTGTATTTGACGCAGAAAATACAGAAGCTAAATTATATATTGATGGTTCTCAATATGGAACAACTCAATCTTATACTCCTCTGAGTTTAAGTGGTCAAACATGTATTGGATCTGATTATAATGCTAATGACAATGAATTTGAAGGTTATATAGATAATTTTAAAATTTGGGAAAAAGCATTTTCAGCAGAACAAATATTGTTATTAAACGCAAGCAATGATTTTGTAATTAGTTCTAATGAAACAGTTATTGGAGATATATGGAAATTTTGTGTAACTCCTCTCGACCCATTCCAAGAAGGAACAGAAGTATGTTCTAATAATGTAACTATTTTAGAACCAAATGAATTTCCTAATGTAACACTTTCATCTCCTCAAGATAATTATTATAGAAAAACATCTTCTAGTTTACCAATTACTTTTACTTGTGATGTAACTGATATTGATGGAAATCTAGATTCTTTAATGTTATATATAACAAATTCAACAAATGAATCATTTTCAGTAAATCAATCAACTTCAATTGGTGGAAGTGCAAATGAAACATCTTGGATTTTAGATTTAGGACCTGGAGATTATACATGGAATTGTTTAGCAAATGATTCACAAAATTGGCAAGATTGGGGTGATGAAAACAGAAGTATTCAAATAGGAAGTAATAATCTTCCAACCCACACAACACCTATTTTAAATTCAACTTTAGGAACAAATACAAGTGAAGAAAACTTGACTTGTCATAATCAATCAACTGCAGATTTAGATGGAGATAATATTAAAAATATTTATAATTGGTTTATTAATGGAACTTCTTTGTCTGTATTGAATATGCCTTTTGAAGATGCAAGAACTCCTACAAAAGATTATAGTGGTTATGGAAATGATGGAACTGTTTATGGGGCAATTTTTAATGCAACTGCAGGATATGATGGAAGAGGAGCATATGAATTTGATGGAGAGGATGATTATATTGATGTTGGAAATGATACTAGTTTTAATCTTAATAGAAGTTTAACAATAGCAACATGGATTAAATCAGATTCAGAAGGTTATGTTGTTGTTAAAGATCCAAATAGTCTTACTCAAACGTATACATTAAATTTTGGACCTACTTCATCAACAGCAGATTGTGTACCTAATGTTATTGTTAATTGGGATTGGAATTGGGGGGCATGTGCAAGTACCAGTGGTTGGAGTTCTAGTGTTGCTCATGCAGATGGCAATAAAGATCGTTATGTAAGATGTAACTGGACAGATGTTTTACCAAGTTCTGCAAAAATTCTAAAAATAGATATAGATCCAATTAATCTTGCTCATTACGAAGCTGATGGATATGCTGATTGGTACTTAAATGATCTGTTGTTGTTAGATAATGATAATCTTGGGGGGGTGGGCACTACTTGTGGTAGTTATGCAGATTACCCAGATCCTATTAATATCTCAGAATCAGATTCTTCTTATTATGATCTTGGTGAAGAAAATGAATTGTTCATATATAAACAAGCAGGAGGTTGGTATATATTAGAGGGGACTAATGGAAAAATAAATATTAGTGTTACTTATATTATTAAAACACCTCCCTATGCTTTAAGTACAATGAATGGAGGGGAATTTAGAATAGATGAAAGTGTAGTGTCAACAACTACAAATCTTAATGACGGAAACTGGCATTTTGTAACTGCAACTTACAATGGATCTTTAATGAGTATTTATGTTGACGGAGTTTTAGAAAACACTTCAACAAATTATAGTGGAGATATTCCACAAAATACGGATTCTGTTTGGATTGGAAGACACTATGATCCAAATAACTCATCAAATTATTTTAATGGAACTATTGATGATGTTTTAATTTATGATAATGTTTTAACAAATGAACAAATTATTGCATTAAATAATAGCATGACTAATACTTTTGTATCTCAAGAAACAAATGCTGAGGAAAATTGGACTTGTTCTGTAACTCCAATAGATGGATATGAAAATGGAACTACTTTGTTTTCAAATGATTTAATTATTGCACTAGGAAATACAGCTCCAAACACAACAAATGTATTTGTAAATTCAACAAGTGGAACAAATTACACAGATGAAGATATCAAATGTTATGCAAACGCAACAGACATAGATGGAGATAATGTAACATTCTATTACAAATGGTATAACAATTCAGTTTTAGTTTCTGGACTAAGTGGACAAACATCCAACTTTACAGAAGGAACAATTAATCTTGTTTCAACTGTTGGAAGTGGAAACACAACAGCAGGAGAGAACTGGACATGTTCAGTTCGAGCGGAGGATGGAACAGTAAATGAAACTGATTGGAACAATGCTACTCTAGAAATATTAAGCACTCCTCCAATCACAACACTTGTCTCACCAGATGATGATTACACAAATACAACATTAAATTTACATTCATTAACATTTACATGTAATGCAACAGATGTAGATAATAATTTACAAAACATTTCTCTTTACATAACAAATAGCACAAATGAATCATTCTCCTTTAATCAAACAACGAGTGTTGGAGGGGGAGCGAACGAGTCTAGTTGGACTCTCGATTTAGAACCAGGGGATTATACCTGGAATTGTCTAGTATATGATTCAGATGGGGAAAGTGATTGGGGAGATACTAATAGAAGTATTAGTATCACTCAAATCTATGCACCTACCCACTCTGCCCCTTTTGTGGGTGCGCATGAACCATCTGAATCATACCTAGATGATAATATTGTATCTTATTGGAAATTTGAAAATAATAGTGTTGATACAACTGGACTTAACAATGCTACCTCAATAAATGCTCCAATTAAAACTTATGAAGGAAGAATTGGTGAAGCATATAAATATGATGGAACTGATGATTATATACAAACACCAAATAATAACATGGACTTTGGAACTTCTGGAGATTTTACTATTTCTACTTGGGTAAAAGCAACTAATAAATCTGGATATAGGATGTTTGTAGGATTTTGGAATAGTAATCAAGGATTTGAATTAGGAACTAATATTGGGACTGGAGTTCTTAGAGCATGGGTCGGAGATACAGCTTTAAATGGAAATACTGATGTATTAGATGATAAATGGCATCAAATAGTTATGACAAGAAACTTAACAGGCCATTTAACATTTTATATTGATGGAGATTATGATAATTCAGCAGATTTTAGTGGAAAAAATGCAAGCTCACCGGGATCTTATGGTAGAATTGGAACGCATTATAATGGGAACTACCCAATAAATGGAACAATAGACGAAGTTATGATATTAAATAGATCTTTATCTTCAACAGAAGTAGAACAATTATACAATTACTCTTCTGGATTAAACTCTGTAAAAACAACAATGGATTTAGGATGTTCATTGAATAATTCAGCAGATGCAGACGGAGACAATGTAACTCCAATAATTAATTGGTATAAAGATAATGAATCAATAACATTAATTAATATGCCTTTTGAAGGGGGAAGTAATTCAACTTGGACAAAAGATTATAGTGGATATGGGAATGATGGAAGTGTAATAAATGCAACTTTCTCCTCTACAAGTGGAAGAGATGAAAAAGGAGCATATGATTTTGATGGAGATAATGATTATATTGAAATTGATGTTGATTCAACAGATTGTGTCAAAGATCCTGCAAAATGTGAAAATGGATTAACTGTTAGTTTATGGGCTTATATTGATGGAGGATATTATATATTATCTTCAGGAGGACAAACTGGAAGTGACATAGGAATAAGTATGAGTTATCAGAACAATAATGAATTTATAGTGCTTAAGAATGGATCTCATGAGTGGAGATTAGATCCTACTTGGCAGACGGGAAAATGGATACATTTGGTGATGGTATGGAATGGAACAACATTGCAACATTACCTTGATGGAGAACTTGATTCAACAGACAGTAGTCCAATAGCTGCTTCACAAGTAGCATCTTCAAATGAATTAACATTAGGTGTCCCAAATAATGATTATAATAATTGGGAATTTGATGGAAAGATAGATGATGTTTTAATCTTTAATAGAAGCTTAAGTGCTGAACAAATACAAGCATTATACATAAATGGAACTCAAACAATCTCAACAGAAGAAACAAACAAAGGAGAAGAATGGAAATGTGAAGTAACTCCCAATGATGGAATAGCAGATGGAAGCCCATTAAACTCTTCTGCTATTTTAATAGAAAATAGTTTGCCAATTATAAGTAATTTAGCACCTCCAAATGAAACAACTGAGAACTACGCATTAAATGCATCTTTCACATACACAGATTATGATGAAGATACTGGAAATTGTTCATTATATTTAGATGGAGGAAAAAATACAACAAATGAATCAATAATAACAGGTGCATCTGTAACAATTGCATCTGTAATGAATATCGGAACATACGACTGGTTAGTAAATTGTTCAGATGGAGAAGTTAACACATTATCTGAAACAAGAGAATACACATACAATGACATTCCTACCCACTCTGCCCCTTGGATAGGAGCACATGAAGCATCTGAATCATATCTAGACGACAATATTGTTGGTTATTGGCAATTTGAAAATTTAGCAACAGATGAAACTGGAAATCATAATTTAACTATTGGTGGACCTACTCAAACTTATGAAGGAAGAATTGGAAAAGCATATGATTTCCTAAATCAGTCTCATTATTTGACTGCGACAATGACAGGCGAATCAATCACAGATTATACATTAAGTTTCTGGGTTTATCCATTAGACACTAGGTCATTAGTCTTAAAATGGGGAGGGACATCATTTTATTTTTCATTTACTGGTCAATTTAGGATAGTGGATAATGCATTATCTGCAAACACTTCAGGTGGTTATTTTGGAAGTGTAAATCCAAATGACTTTGTTGGCAAATGGACACATTTTACATTTACACGAAATGGAGGAAATATTTCTGCATATGTAAATGGAGTTTATAATGCGAGTGCGACAAGTGCAGGTGCAACAGCAACTAATCCTGTTATGCAAATAGGAAGTATATTTTCTGGTAGGAATCTAAATGGAACTCTTGATGAAGTTATAACTTTAGATAGAGCTTTATCCTCAACAGAAGTTGAACAATTATACAATTACACTTCTGGAGAAAACTTAGTAAAAACAACAATGGACTTAGGATGTTCATTAAATAACTCTGCTGATGCAGACGGAGATGATATCAAACCAATAATAAATTGGTATAAAGATAATGAATCAATCACCATATTGAATATGCCTTTTGAAGGTGGAAGTAATTCAACTTGGACAAAAGATTATAGTGGAAATAATAATATTCCTAGTATGACTAATATGGTTTGGAACTCTAGTGAAGGATATGATGGAAAAGGTGTTTATGAATTTGACGGAAGTTCAAGTTTTATATCTATTCCTCATAAATCTTATTTTAATCCTAGGAATGAGTTAACAATATCTGCTTGGATAAAACCTTTGTCTGTTGTTAGTGGAGTGAGAGGAGGTATTGTTGTAAAAAGAACAGGTAATTCAGCATCACCTTATGTATTCACTGTTTTAGATGATACATTAAAATTCGAGGGAGTAAATACTTCTGGTTCTTGGGCTCATAATTTTGGAACGACTACTGGAACAATTCAAGCAGGTGTATGGCAACATGTTGCTGTTACATTTAAATCAAATGATACTATTTATATCTATATCAATGGAGAGATAAAAGCTTCAAAAACTGCTACAGATGGAATGTATCAGTTGAATACTCAAAATTTAATTATTGGCAGAGAACCAGGTTGGGGAACATATCCTTATTTTAATGGAAGTATCGACGATGTGATGGTATTCAACAAAACACTTTCACCTGAACAAATACAAGCACTTTACATCAACGGAACACAAACAATTGTTTCAAACGAAACAGAACACTTTGAAGAATGGAAATGTGAAATAACTCCTAACGATGGAATAACAGACGGAGCAGCATTAAATTCATCTGCAATATATATTGAAAATAGTCTTCCTGAAAATGTTTCATTAATAGAAATTGCAAATGGAACAACAACAGGAGATAACACTCCATTCTTTAATTGGACAGAATCAACAGAGGATGTCGACGGAGACACAATAACATATACATTACAAATAGATAATAACTCAGATTTTACTTCTACTGAATTTGAAAAAACAGGAATAGAAGATACAAATTACACATTACTTTCTGGAGAATTCCTTACAGAAGATTACTATTATTGGAGAGTTTTAGCAGATGACTCTTATGATACAAATCCATCAACAATATGGGAATTTGATTTAAATGCAACAGGTGCAATTGCAATATCATTATCTGATCCATTAGGAACAGGAATATCTTGGAATATATCATCCCTTCCTTCATACAACACTAGTGCAAATGGAAATAATGGGACAAGTGTAACAGAATACAACATATTGGTTTTAGCAACAGGAATAACTGCAGATTTATATATGAAAGCAAATGCAGATTTAAGTAATTCATTTGGAGATAAAATAGGTGTTGGAAATATAACTTACGATTATAATTTATCAAATTCATCTGTACCTAGAAATGTTTTTGGTTCAATGACAACAGACTTTACTGGCAACCCAATAGGAGATAATGTTACAAATGGAACATATTCTTATCTTAAATATTATTTAGATGTAGGACCTAGTCAATCACCTGGAACATATAATAATACTGTGCAATTTAAAGCAGTACCTGAGGGATACACTCCTTAGTGAATAAAAAATATTATAAATGTTTTTTAATTACTTTTTTTAAAAATGGAAAAAAAAAGATGGTTTATTTTTTTAGCAATTGTATGTTTTTCACTAATTTTAACTATAGGATTATATTATAGTTCACTTACTGGTAAGACAGTAGATCTCGATACAAATTCAACAGTAACAATTGCAAACTATTATGCAATTAGTTTATCAGATGATCTTTCAAATGGAATTGATTTTGGTTCAGTAACTCAACTACCTACTATAAAACAAAACGCAACTAAGAATAATTTATCTAATGGTCCTCCTGGATATTTTATCACTGTTAGTTCTGATTCAAATGTAAATGTGAGTTTATGTCTCAATGGAACACAGATGGAAAATGTCAATGGTGTTAAATTAACATATCCTAGTTATGTATGGAATGATTCTTTGACAGGATCTGCATCTTCTCCAAATTTTCCAGGAATTCAATTATCAAACAATCTTACAGATACAAGCACCCCTACAATAGCTCCAGGAGTTAATAATTATTTTAGATTTTGGTTGGATGTAAATTCATCAACTCCTCCGGGAACATACAATAATAGTATTTTATTCAAAGCAGTTAAGACTGGAGATACCTGTGGTTCAACTGGAACACTTGGAACTGGTGGTGCAGGTTCTTTAGGATTGGGAACTGGTTTTGGTAGTTTTTATTATTCTGTTATTGATTCAAATGGGGATCTTAATATTGGTAGTACTTCTGATTATAATTCTTATTCAATTAATACTATCACTGGTGCTTACACTGGAGAAACAAGTTTCTCATCATATGAAAGAACAACACCTAATACATATTATCAATCATTTGCTGCAGTTGATGGAGGTACACTTAAATTTTGTCAAAATCCTACAGGAACCTTTAATTGCGTTGATGTAACTGCAGGAAATATATGGGGAGTAAGTACATATTCAGATCCAAATGGTGCTTTTTCAGGCTATGTTATTGCTGCTTACGTCGATAATGACCTTTATGTATACTTTAGCTCTGATGGTGTATCTTGGTCACCTTTGCAATTAGCAACAGGTTTATCTTTAACTCAAGGAGATGCTAATACTGATATCGCATTAGACTCATTAACAAATACTTATATATTCTATAGAGATACAAATGATCTCTATTCTTATCAAATGGGGGGTTCTGCTGCACCTATTGCAACAGGAGTTTATCCTTCAAGAATATCAGCAACTTTTGATTCAAGTGATTATCCAAAAATAGTCTATTATAATGAAAATACAGATGAATTAAAACATACTTATTATGATAGTGGTTTTCAAACAGAAACTATTGCTGCTAATGTAAATTATCCTAATATGGTTTATGATTCAGCAAATGATTATACTTATGTCACAGGAATCAATACTGTAACTAATACTGTTGTGTTATATAGCAATACTGGATCTGGATGGGAATCTACAGATATAGCAACAGGCATTGACCAGACATATTCAGATGGAGTAAGTATGAGTCAAACACCTGATGGGTTATTTAGAATAGCTTATATTAAATTAGGTTATGTTTTTGTAGGAGAATATGATCCAACAACTGAGGAGTTTACAATAATTGGTGTAGCTGATACAGGTATGGCAATTACAGAAGATTCTTCAGGAAACGAATATTATGCATTAAATAACGGAGGAACATTGAATTTCGTTGATGATACTAATTCAAATACATATCAGGTTGATACAAATGTAAATGGTATACCTTATGGTCTTGTTTTAGGTAATGGAGATCATTTCTTAGCATATACAAAAGGATCATCTCCTGTTACTCTTGAAAAAGCAATAATAGATGGTTCTACATTTGCTGTAACAACTACAACAGAAGATTCAGGCAATGTAATTAATGGTTTAGACGATGATGTGAGTAGTAATTATGTGGCATTATCTTATATTGGGGATACTGCTGTTATTTTAAGATTATATGATTATACTGATGAATCTTTTAACAAACAATGTACTGTGGATACAACAAATATTGGTGGATCTGTATCATCTGTTGCATTAGGTCCTTTAGATAACTATGCTTATCTTTATTATAATGCAGCTAATGGAAATACTTACAATGCAAAAGTTAAAATCTCTGATTGCACTGTTACTGTAAATCAAGATACTGGTATAAGTACTCTTGCTGATATTGATTTAGAAATATTGGATGATGGCTATCTTTATGCAATGGTAGAAAAAGGTTCAAATAATGTCGAAGCTATGAAAGCAGAATTAATTAATTTAAATTTAGGATTGGAGAATGTGGTACTTGTCAATCTAAATCCTGGGGCTGGAGGTGCAATAGCTGGAATAGGTGCTAATGGGGGACAATTACCTGGAGCAAATATTATATTTTTTGGAGCTGGAGCAGCACCTGGGGGAAATGCTCAAGTAGTACCTGTATTTATGGCTGCTGGTAATGCTAATGCAGCTATTAATGTACAAGACATTGTTGGTTTTGAAGAAGGTATTATTGCATTTGAAGAAAAGGGACCTGTTGCTACTGGTGAAGAAATTATTGATTTTGGTAGTCTTGATGGTGAAGGTAATGCAGTAAAAAAAGACCCTAATAATTTTCAAATAAGTTGTGGAGATGATGTTTGTACTGGTGATGAAACAGTTGAGAATTGTCCTGAAGATTGTTCAGTGGCAAATATTGAAGAAATTCCTAATCCAGAAGGTCTAGAAAAGTCCATATCTGATGTATCTGTAAATTCTGCAGGAGAGGTACAAATTACTTATCCAACTAGTGGTGGATTAGAGGCAAGATCTAGAAATGGAGGGAATTTCGGACCACCAACAACAATTGTTGCTACAACCCCATATTATTTAGATGGTGCTACCTATGATAATAATTATTACGTTGCGGTAGTATCTGATACTCAAGATGAGATAATACTATACAATGATGTTTTCGGTACAAATACTCCTGAAATAGTTGCAAGTGGTCTTAGTGGAGTAGAGTCAGTATCTATGGAAATTGACTCAGCAACAGGTAATAAATTTGTTGTATACTCAACACAAGATAGTATTGTAATGAAATATCATGATGGGGTATCTTGGAATGAATATATTTATTTAGAAGACATTGTTGGTGATACAGTGTTATCATCTGTTGAGACAGGTATAGATGAAACCAATAATCTGTTGTTTGTAATAGCATCAACAAATCTAGAAGGTATAATAAGGTATAGTTTTAATTTAGATACATTGACTTATGATTCATCAATTCAAAGAAGTGCACAAAATTGTCAAGAAATATCTTATAATGCTGTTGATAATGCATTTGGAATAATTGTTGGTATTACTGTTACAGGAGACCTTATTTTTATTCAAGGTGTTAGTGAGAGTACTTTAGGTTCAGGTTATACTGATGCAATAGTAGCTTATAATGATGTAGAAGGATATAATACAATAATTGCTAGTAAAGAAGATAAATCTATCAGTAGATGGTTTAGTTTCGATGGAACAATGACTGAACAAATAATTGGTGCAGGAACTATTTGGGATTTTGTTATGCTCGATCTTAATACTTATGTTGGTGCATTTTATAATCTTTTTACAGGAGAATTTTACATTGCAGACATACAACACTATCATTATTTTGATGCTGGTGGAGTGATAGGATAAAATGTTTTTTATGTTTTTATCTAATTTATTGATTTCCGATTATAAAATTATTGATTTCCGACTATAAAAACAATAAACTTTATAAACGATTACATCTTACTCTAAAAAATACATTATTAATGTTATTATTTATGATAATATAATAATAAAAAAATAAGATAGTGAGATTATCCATTATCAAATAAAAAAAACAATAAAAAAGGAGGGATCAAATGGAAAAAAAAGATCTATTGATCGTATTTCTAATAGGTGTCCTAGTAGTAGCAATAGGAGCACTAGTGGCTAATATAATGCCAGCACAAAGCAATTATTTTACAGGTAGACAAACAGAATTGGATACAAATTCAACTGTAAATATCCAAAACTATATTGCTGTAAGTTTATCAGATGATTTAGCTAGTGGAATAGATTTTGGTACAGTAAATGCATTGCCTGTAACAAAACAAAATGCTACAGAAAATAACCTTACATCAACTGCACCAGGTTATTATATTGAATTAAGTTCTGATTCAAACTATAATGCAACAATTTGTCTTAATGGTAGTATTATGACAAACCCTAATTCAGATACAATTCCTTTAGGAAATTATTTCTGGAATGATTCATTAACAGGAGATGGTAGTAATCCAGGATTACCTGGTACAAACTTAACAAGTGAAATGAAAAATGGAACACCCACAATGGCACCATCAGCTAAGAATTATTATAGGTTCTGGTTGAATATTTCAGGAAACCAAAATCCAGGGGTATATAACAATACAGTTTATTTTAAAGCAGCAAGATCTGGACAAGATGCATGTGGTAATATAACCAAATAATTGGTTAAATAAAGAGGTGTTAAGATGAAAAAAATATTATCAATCTTTATAGCGATTTTTTTAGTGACTATTGCATTCTCTTCTTTTACAGAAGCAAGAAAAGGAGTAGGTCTTAAAATACTAAGTGTTGGAGAAATAGTTAATGAAGGTGAAGAAGTATGTGTTCAGTATGGATTATATAATCCTTGGGATGAAGATGTTTATGCAAGTTTGAAAGTTTCAAATGAACTTGCAGATGTTGTTTCAAATATCGAAGCAGAAAACAAATTAATTCCAGGATATACTTCTTCTGCAGAAGCAATTCCAACAAAATTATGTTTTGAAGTAGGAGAAATTTATGAAAAAGATTGTTTGATTGGAGACAATTATCTTTGTGAAAAAAGATGTCCTACAAATTTAGAAACATATAATGGAGAAGTAACTCTTGTACAAGTAAAAGACGATAGTATGGAAGGAATGGGTTCAGCAACAGCATTAGGAATAACTAGTGGATTAAGACTAAGGGTTATGTGTAATGGATATAAAAGAGACTGGACTCCGGTATATATTATTGTAATAGTAGCAATATTAGTTATATTGGCAATTTTATTATACATAAGATATAGTGTCCCAGAAACTCCAAAAAATCGTAAAAAAAGCAGAAAGAAAAAAAGATAATTCTTTTTTTTATTTTTTTTATTTATAATGTTAGATGAAATCCAAAAGAATTTTTATTTATAGTTTATTTATACTAATTATTATTCTCTCCTTATTTTCAATTTTATTCTTACCTAGCAAAATAACTGGTAATTTTGTAATAATAACAACTTCTTCTGCAAGAATAGATCCAGGAATAAGAGTCATTTATGACACTTTCGATGGTTCTACAACTGATTTTCTTTATCTTAATGATACTCAATTATCGTCCATAGAAAATATGGTGGTTGAAAATAGTTCAAATGGAAAAATTATATTTAATGGGAGTATAAATCTTGCATCTGATGCAATTTTAAATATAGTTGATTTAGATAATGGGATAACTATTTCTTCTGATTCAATATACATAAATACAACATATCTTTCAAGTTTAACAGGATACACAACAATAACTTTTTACAACGAATCATTTACTAAACCTGTTGCATATAAAAATGGACAATTATGTCCTAATTCAGAATGTTATTTTGTAAGTTATGATGGAGAAAATGCAACTTTTAATCTTTCATTTGATAGTACACCTTATACAAACATAACATTGGGTGAGGCCTATCCAAAATCTTGGGATAGCATAGAATATCCAGAAGGAGTTTATGAACCATACAACATTGGACTAGTGGGAACACACTTACATAGATTTGGAATTAAATTTGTAAATATGAATGCTTCTTCAGGAGATGTTTTGGGATGTTACATAAAACAATCTAATGGAAGTGTGTTTTTCTTAAATGAAACTTTATTAACTTCATATAATTCACAAAATTATAGTTTAAATTATACTGTTGCAAATTCAGATAATATTTCTAAATTTACTAGGTGGGAAGGAATCAATTGTACTTTAACAAACTCCACTTCACTAAAATCTCTTGATAATGATTATTATTTTTCACGTCTAAAAAGATCTATATTTGTGCACGGAAATAATTGGACAAAATTTAATACTGTTGATGATGATGCATATCTTGCAAGTAGATGTTTTTTAGGAATACCAAAAAGATATTTTAACAATTCCCACTATTGTGATTATGTAGGAGACGTTGCATTTGCAGTAAGCATGGCAACTGGTTTTGCAATAGAGGGTTATTGTGATGATGGGATAGATAATGACAATAATGGAAATACAGATTGTGACGATAGGTATTGTAGGGGTATCCCATATACTTGCATAGATCATAGATATGCAGGAGATCCATTTTATGGAGAATGTCAAAATGGTGTATGCTGGGAGACGAAAAACTTTGGTGGAAGAGATATAACTTATTATTACAATAGATATGTCCAGCCTGGTGGAACGTTAAAAATAAGATTTGAAGGTGGAGATTATAATACAACAAAACCAATTTCATATGCAATAACTGATTTACTTTCATATGATAGCTATGGTTATTATTCAGAAGGAAATGGACTTGGAACAATAAGCACAACTGACTCAAGTGTCGTTGCTGAAGATGGAAATGGTAGAGTAGGAGATGCTGACATGGTTTTATGGGTAAACTTAAGTAGTGCATATACTGATGGAAACGAATATAATGTTTCTATTTATTTGGTTCATGAAGGATATGATTTATTAGTTGCAGGAATACCTATAGTTATTGATTCTACTGCACCAAGCGTATGGGACGAATCTGTTACTGGAAAAAATAGAACTAGTCCTTGTTCAAATTCAATTGATGAAGATATTGATTACAATACAAGCTGTCAAGACTTAGATTGTAATGGTTCAATCGGAGGAAGTGATTGTGCAAGAGGAAATGCATACTGTGAATTTGGATCAGAGACAACATGTAATGATTGTTTTGATAATGAAGGAGATGGAAATTATGATTGTGCTGATTTAGATTGTGATTTAAAATCTGGATCTTCAACAAATTCAAGTATAAAATGTCATTATTATGGTGAAGGAAATCAAACACAATATAATTCATCATTATATAGTTGGGTATTTGCTTGTGTTGATCTTTTTGATAATGATCAAGATGATGCTGTTGATTGTGAAGACAGAACATTCTGTTGGCAGAGGGGAGGAACAAGCCTAACTTTACCTTGTCCTGCTTATGAAAATAACACTGCTTTATGGTGTCACGATGGTATAAATAATGACTATGACAATAGGACAGACTGTGCTGATTATGATTGTTGGAATGTTTCATATGCAAATGCAACATATTCTGCAAGATGTCCTGATAATGAATCACAAGATAAGTTTGGAAACTTTAAACCTTTACAATGTTTTGATTCATTGGATAATGATTTAGACAGCCCTATACAAAAATATTCTGGATTGGGGACAAATATTGATTGCGCAGATATAGATTGTAATGGAGTAACACATCCCACATTAAATGTTACTTGTATGCCCTTTGAGTATAATCTTTCATTAAACATAACGCCAGAGTATTGTATGGATAATCTTGATCTTGATGGAGATAAATCTCTGGGTTGGCCAAATGGAGGATTAGATTGTAATGATCCTGACTGCAATAAACAATTTGGAAGTTGTGGACCATGTCCTTCATTTGAATATATGTCTTATGGATCTTGTGCAGATAATATTGATCAAGATACAGACAGACCAACATCCTACATAGATTGTGAAGATACAGATTGTTTAGGCAAAATGGGTTCAAAAGATTCATCACAGGTTTGTGCTGCTTCTGAAAATACTATTACTTTATGTTCTGATGAATTTGATAATGATGCAAATGGAAATACTGATTGTGCAGACAGCAATTGTAATGGAATAGGAATATGTGAATACTCAACTGAAACAACTTGTAATGATCAACTAGATAATGATGGTGATGGTGATACTGATTGTCTAGATAGTGATTGTTATGGGATTGGAAGTTGTGCATCGATGTCATGGACAGCAGGAAGTTGTTTGGTTGTGCCTTACAATACTAGCTCTTTATCAATAGGTTCAACAAGTGTAACATTCTATCATACAAGCAGACATCATATTAATAATAAATATTATATGAATTTTGCAAGTACTGAAAGTTATTCATCTGTAACAATAACTGTTGGAGATGCAACTGATTCAAATGATTATTTTCCTTACAATGCTTCAACATGCACATTAAGTGGAGACACAAATAAAATTAACTTAGTGACTTCTCAAGATGAAGTTTTTCAGTTACAAGACAGAGGGAGTTTTACAGGAGGATTTAATGTAACTATTGAATGTGATGGACTAAGTAGTGCACAGACTAACACATACCCTATTATAATTTCAAATAGCTTACAATCTAGTGCAACAGAAAGTGCTGATGAATCATACACAGCAGTTGTATATGAAAACACTGCTCCATCTGTTTCATCTGTTGAGGTAGATTTATGGGATGGGAGTGTTGCAGAAGTGAATTATGGAGATCCTATATCCTTAAGAGCAATACCTTTAAATGATCCATCAAATATTTGTAAATGTAGTTTTAACATTGGAGGAAATGTTTACAATAGTTCAGATGGAAATTGCATATATGAACATGATGTTTATGATGACACTTCTTATACATTATCTGCAGCTGCAAGAGATGGAGCATATAATTTAGGTACTTATGGGGGCACAAGAATTGTTCCTGTAAATGTACTTCCTGTACAAGATTTTTTTGCAATAAGCAGAAATTATCCTTTCTTTAATTCAACTGCTGGAGAAAGTATAGTTTTTACCTCACTATTCAAGTCTGCAACATCAGGAAGTATTAGTTCTTGTAATGCATGGATAGAGGATGAAAGTGGAAGTATTGTTTTAAGTAAAAGTGTAACTCCTGTTGGAAGTAATAGTGCAGCATGCAATAATAATTTTAACACATCTTCATTAGCAGACGGAATTTACTATGTCCGTATGAATGCAACTGATGAGGATGGTGACACTGTAACTTCAGATAAAAAATTATTTTATGTCTGTTCAAATTACACTTCCAGTGGAAGTAATTGGAATTGTTCAATCGCAGACTTTGATCAAGATGGTCAACCAGATCAATGTGATTACGCATTACAATACGATGTTGGAGTTGATTTAGCATTTAATTTTGAATTCATTAGTAATTATTCAATTAAAATTACATCTATTTACGAAGCTGTAACTGACTTTTTATTATTAGAAAAAACAACAAACGCATCTTTCCTTGATTTTAAACTTCCAACAGGTGAGTATGATGTAAATATTGATGTTTTCGACGGAAACTTAATAGTACACTTAAATGATTTAAACTTAACTATTGAAAGTAATTATACTTTTGCGTTTGATATGTATGATGGTGTAAATGGTATAAGGGCTTATGCTTTTTCACCTGGAGTTAATTTTAGTAGTGCTTATGTTAAATTCGATTATTCAGAACTTGATTATGTCAGAGAAGCTAATTTAGTTTTATATAAGTGTGATGGTCATAATTATAACTTTACAACCAGAAGATGTATGAATGATTCTTGGTATTTACTTAATTCAACAATAAATTCCTCAACACAACATATATTAGCAGATGTTGATAATTTTTCAGGATTTTATATTTATGAAAATCCTCCAACTCCAAAATGGACAAGATTATTGCATCCAGAAGGAGTTTATGAACCTTATAACGCCGGACTTCCTGGAAAACATCTACACACATTTGCACTTAAATTTGAAAACTTAAATACCTCTCTTGGAACTGAATTAGAATGTCTCATAGAACAATCAGATGGAACTTTATTTAATGTAACTGAACCTGTAACTCAGAACACTCTTTATTCAAACTTTTCATTAAATTATACTATTAAAAATACAGACAATGTTTCCAAATTAACTCCTTGGGAAATTGTAAATTGTACTTTGTATCGGTCAGATGGAGTTATTGAGTTTTCAGATGACACTGAATTTAGTAATGCAACATACAATCTTACTCATTTAAACAGAAGTATTTTTGTTCATGGAAATGAATGGACGAGATTTGACACATCAAATGATGATGCTTACAGGGCAGCAAGATGTTTCTTAGGTTTCCCAAAAAGATATTTTAATAATTCTTATTATTGCGATTATGTGGGGGACGTTGCATTTGCAGTTAGTATGAGTTTAGGAATGAATTTAGAAGGAAATTGTCAAGATGGAATAGATAATGATGGAAATGGAGATGTAGATTGCGATGACAGATATTGTCAAGGATTACCTTACTCTTGTAAGAATCATGTTTATGCAGGAGATCCATTTGAAGGAACATGTAGTAATGGAATATGTACAGAGTCAAGAACATTTGGTGTTCCTGCAAAAACATTAACATATAGTTTTACAAAATATGTAAAACCTAATGGAACATTCAAGGTCAGATTTAATGGTGGGAGTTATAGCACATCGTCACCTGTTCTTTATAGTGTAACTGATTTAAATGGTGTTGATTCATATGGCCATTACAATAGAACAGGATATGATTCACTTGAATCTTTTAGTTCAACTGCAACAAGTGTTGCTACTGAATCTTCTTCAGGACATAGTGGGAATGTAGATTTTGTTATGTGGATTAATTTAAGTGATTATAGTGAAGGTAATTACAATATTTCATATTACTTTGTACATAATGGACAAGATCTTTATGTTCAAGGAATTCCAATTGTTGTGACAGATAATGCTGTTTCAAATTGGGATGAATCCGAAACTGGAACATATACAACATTGCCTTGTGCAAATAGTGCAGATGAAGATTTAGATTACATTGAAGGATGTTTAGATTTAGATTGTGATGGAGAAATTGGTGGGACAAATTGTGTTGGTGGAAATGCATATTGTGAATATGGAACAGAGTTAACATGTTATGATTGTTTTGATAATGATGATAATGGAGCTTATGATTGTGGAGAAAGTGTATGTGATTTAAAAAGAGGAAGTTATAATGATGCAAGTATTCTTTGTCATTACAATGGAGAAGGACATAGTAGTTATGATAGTTCAATATATAGTTGGGCAAATGCCTGTAATGATGGATTTAATAATGATCAAGAAGATGGAACAGATTGTTATGATACAACATTTTGTCGGGGAAGAGGAGGAAGTAGTACAACATTACCTTGTCCTGCAAATGAGAGTAATGATCCAAGTTGGTGTTTTGATAGCATAGATAATGATTTTGATGGAATGATGGATTGTAATGATCTTGATTGTAGTGGTGTTATTTATGGAGATAATAAATGTCCTACAAAAGAAATGGAAACAACTTCAAATGAAAATAGTTCATTACAATGTTTTGATAGCATAGATAATGATTATGATGGTAGTTCAGATTGTTCTGATACAGCAGATTGTAGAGGAGTTGTCAATTTATTAAATTGGCAAGTATGTCATTCAAGTGAATTTAATTCAAGTTATAGTTTTTCTTCAATGTTTGGAGGATATAATACTATTGAATATACTGCACCTACAAATATTGTTGCATGTTTAAATAATATAAATGATGATGGTGATGGAGATGTAAATTGTTATGATGATGATTGTAATGGAAAAAGTGGAGAATGTGGACCTTGTCCAGATAGAGAAGATGTTTCATTTACTTCATGTTCAAATAATTTGAATGATGATTACAGTGGGGGAAGTGATTGTGTAGATAGTGATTGTTATGGGTTATTTGGAGAATTTACATCATCTAGTGGATCTGTAAAATGCCAAGCAAGTGAAAATAATAATACTTTATGTTCTGATGAATATGACAATGATGCAGATGGAAATGTTGATTGTGAAGATAATGAATGTGATGGGTACAGTTATTGCGAACATTCAACTGAAACAACTTGTAATGATGAATATGACAATGATGCAGACGGAAAAACGGATTGTGCAGATAGTGATTGTTTTGGAGTTAGTGGGTGTAGTGCAATGTCTTGGACAGCAACAAGTTGTACTGCAATACCTGCAAGTGGATCTTTATCATTAGGATCTGTTTCTGCAAGTTATCTTACAAAACACCATATTAATTCAAATTATACAATATCTTTTACTGGATCAGGTGATTATGATTCAGTCACTGTAACTTTAGGGGACGCAACAAATAGTTCCTTATATTTTCCTTATAATGCAACACAATGTGTTTTAAGTGGAGACACAGATAAAGTAAAATGGGTATCTTCTCAAAATGTTGTAGGTCAGTTACAAGATAATAGTTCTTTTACAGGAGGATTTACTGCAACACTAACTTGTCCTGGACTTTCAACAGTACAAACTAATTCATATTCAATAACTACATCTAATCAAGTCGATGGTTCAACAGAAAGCTATTCAGATACATTATCAACAACAACTTATGAAAATACACTTCCTAGTGTTAATGCTTTAGAACAATCACATATAAATTTAGAATATAATGAAGGATTTTATTTTAGAGGAATACCTTCAAATGATCCAAGTGGAATATGCACTTGTCTTTACAATATTTCTGGAACACAATCACTAGTTGATGGGAATTGTATTAAAGCAATGAATTTACAGACTATAGATACCTCATATAATCTAGGTGTTGCTGCAAAAGATGGTGCAAGCAATATTGGAAGTTACACTTCATTTGGAAGTTATAATGTTAATGTGATGATAATTGCAAAATCAGTAAGTATAGGAGATTATTTTTATAATTCAAGTTCATTAAATTCAATATCTGTATCAGCTGATTTCCAGACTGCAGATAATGGGCAAGTAGTGGGATGTAATGCATCTATAATAAATTCAACAGGTCAACAACAAAGTATTATTGTTATGAATATTAGTGGTACAAATGATGTAACTTGTAGTGGGAACATAGATATAAGTTCACTTTCAGATGGAGATTATATTGTTGAATTTTTTGCAGTAGATGAAGATGGAGACAATGCATCTATTGAAACTGTATTTAGCATATGTTCTGATAATACATCATCACCTATGTGTGCATATATGGATTTAGATAAAGATGGAATACCTGACAATAAAGATTGTAAATATCTTCTTCCATTTATGGATTATCCTTATCAACTTAAATTTAATTATGTTTATTCATCATCTGAAAATCCTTCACCTAAGTATTATATCTATAAAACTGGATATAATTATTCTCTATTTAATAAAAATTTAGCAGGAGCATCTTCAACAGAATTTGATATTGTTGAAGATATTTATGATTTTGTAGTGTTAAATTATGATGATAAGTTTTCAGTTAGATTTAATAGTGTTAATATAACTCAAAATGAGACATACACAATAAAATTAGACAATCTTGACAATACAAATACTTATGGATATAAAACATATGCAATTGATATAGATCCAGAAAAAAATTCAGATGCAATTGTAACTGTGAGTTATGATGGATTAAATTATACTAATGAAACAAATATAGATCTTTATGTTTGTTCTGATTGGAATATGGGAACAAGAAGTTGTAAAACTAATTGGGTTGTTTCAAACTCTACACAATATTTTGCTGAAAATCTTTTTAGAACTACTTATGGTGGATCATTTCAAGCAGGATTTTCAATTGCAGATTCACAACCTATAAAAACAACTCCTCCTCCTGTAGAAGAAGAGGAAGAGATTCCACGTAGAAGTGGATCAGGACCATTACCTTTCCAATTACAAGATTTGATATATCAAATTTCAACTAGTGAAATAAAATTATCTGATGATTTTGGAAAAAAAGAAACAAAACAAGAACTAGTATCATTTAGTATAAATAAAAAACAATTCGATTATAAAGAAGTTATAAAAGAATCAACTAAGTTTTATTTTAGTAAATTGATTATTGCATCATTTAATTGGATATTGTCATTGTTTTTATTTTTATTCTAATTTGATTTTTATTCTCTAGTTTTATTTATTAGTTATTAACAAAACAACAACAAACAAAAACAGAATAAAATAATATAAAAAAATACTAAACAAGATATCGACTAATAACAATCAATAACAAACAATATCAAAAACAAAAAAGAACAAAATACTAAACCAGATAATAACCAATAACAAAACAACAACAATAAAAACAAAGACTAATACAATATTACACAAAATAATAAACAATAAGAAAAAGAAAAAAACAAAAGAAAGACTAATAACTCTACAACAACAATAAAAACAAAGACAAATACAATATCACACAAAATAATAACCCATAACAAAACAATATCAAACAACAACACAAAACCAAAATTAACATAATATCACACAAAATAATAACTCATAACAATACAATAACAAACAAAACAAAGACTCATAACAATACAATATCGCACAAAATATTAAACAATAACAGAATAAAATAATATAAAAAATAATACTAAACAAATAACCATTTGATTAAACGAATCATAATATATTTTCTCTTCTATGTGTATAATAAATTGTAGAAATTATAGCAACAATAATTGCAAATAATAGTGTTATCCATATATTTATCAAATACATAAAAGCAATTATTGATGTAATAAACATAAATGAAAATATGTAAAAAGTTCTATTTGCAAAATAAATATTAAGACCATTTAATTTAGGTAATGGTAGCATTGTAGCTATTGCAAGAGTTATGTTTATTAATATTATTTCATTTAATATTGTTGAGTTTAAGAATGAATTTATTGTTTTTAATATTATTGCAAAAAATAATGATGTCAAAGGACCTGTTAATGAAACAAATGCTTTTTCAAGAAAATCAGTACCATATCTAAATTCTCCGATTCTTAGTCGAGAAACAAAAATCATAAATATGCCTCCTGGCAAAATAACTCTTACCCAACCATTTGTAAAAAATACTAATAATAATGATATTGCAATACCTATCCACCAAATTTCAAATTCTGCAATATGTCCATACTTCAAAGAATGTATTTTTTGTGCAGAAAGATGTAAAAGCATAGATAATAATACAAAAATCGAAAGTAAAATCACTGAACTAAAACCTTTTATTAAAGAATCCCAACTTCTAAAAGCAAATATGAATCCAAATATTAAAGAACATATTATTAAATTTTTAAGTTCTTTTTTTGAAAATTCAAAATATTCTGTTATTCTTGATTTTAATTCTGACATAAGTATTGTTATTTATTTAAGGCTTATAAATGTTATTGTAATTGTACTAAAGAGCAGGGTTTATTTTATATTTAAATTATAAAACTTGTTTAATTAATATTCTTGTTTTTTTCTTATTGAATTTATTGATTTAAATTAATCTATTCTAATTATTGTATTATTCTTATTGTATTATTCTATTTGTTGTTTTGTCTTATCTATTTTATTAAAACATTAATCTCATAATTTTAAGAATAAGAGCAACAATTAATAAAACAAATAAAAATACTTCGCTTGTTGTCCCGGTTTCAATAAATCCACTTAATCTAAGTGTTGTTATTGGATTTAGAAAATTAGTTCCTTGTACTGTAAATCCATCTATCAATAAATGACTAAGATATCCTACAAACAATCCAAATAAAAATGAATTACTGCTCCAGTATAATGTTATTGCAAATATAATAATTAAAGGAAATATAGAATGCATAACTCCTCTATGTTTTAATGTTCTACTTAAAACTTGAGTCATGGGTTTTAAAATTTGAGGAACTTTATTATTGAAATATGATTTAGGATGATCTACATCTGGAAGAATTGCACCTAAAAAAGCACCAATAAGATATAATGTCCAAGAACTTGTTCCTCTAAAATCCAATACAAATAATGCTAAAAGAATACCAAAGACCATATGTGTCTTTACTCTCATTTTTTATTTTCTCTTTTTTGTAATGTTTGTTTTGTCAGAAACAATTGCTGATGTTCCACTAGGATCATCAATTATGATCTTAATTTTATCTCTTCCAAGAAGCACATTACTTATTTTTTTAAGAAGATTTTTCTTTTTCTTTCTATCTACTTCTTCTTCATCATATGATTCTATTATCAGTTTAATTTTTGTTAAAAGTCCTTCGACATTTGTTATGAATCCTTCTGCATCTGGACCAGGTTGGATGGTGATTATTCTGGGTATTTTTATTGTAGCTTGACTACTTCTTACTATTTTCACATTTAAGTCTTTTTCGTCTTTTACTTCAAATTCATATTTTGCTGGATCATGAATCTTTTCTGGTTCAATGTCTGCTTTTTTATAATTACAGCCTTCACATTCCATAGATAAAATAAAAACTTTCCCAAAATGAGGTATTTCTACTAATTCTTCTCTTAATATTAATTTATTTTCTCCACATATTGGACATTGCTGTCCCTTTAGTTCCTGTGCCATATTCCTATTAATTTATTTTTGTTTATATAATTTTTGTTTCTTTTTTCGTAGTTATTGTGATTATTATTCGTCGAATAGTAAGTTTTAAGAATGTTTTGATTTATTTTTTAATATTTGTTCTGTCATATATTCCTCTTAATGTGCTATAATATAGAAAGATTTTAAAATTACATTATTTATTACTCTTAATATAAAAGAATATAATAAAAAGAGGTTTAAAATGGATGAATTAAATAAAAAAGAGATTGAAAATCATTCAGATGATGTAAAGAAGATAATTAATAATATGTCTCTTGTAAAAGAGTTTATATCAGAATGGCAGATTTATATGAATAATATTGTTGAAGATATGTCATCCTTGGCTAAATTAGTAAAACAATATGATATTGTAAAAGGAGATATTAGACCAATAAATATTGAAAAACAAAAAAATGTCATCAATAAAATTATTGAAAAACATGATATGTTTGTTGATGATGTTGAAAATAACAAGCAAAGATTTGAAAAAATTAAATCAATAATAAATAACCTTAATGAATAAATTTAAAATATTTAATATGGGAGTGGTTTTAATGAAAATAGATTTTGAAAATAAAGAAGTATTTTGGCATACTAGTGCTCATGTGTTGGCACAAGCAGTAAAGAAATTGTTTCCTGATGCAAAGCTTGCTATTGGTCCAACAATTGAAAATGGATTCTATTATGATTTTCACACAGAACATACATTCACACCTGAAGATCTTAAAAAGATTGAAAAAGAGATGCGAAGGATTATCAAGAAAGGATATGATATTACTTATAAGGATTTATCAATTAAAGACGCTAAAAAATTATTTGAGAACAATAAATTTAAGATTGAACTTATTAATGAACTTGCTGAAGCAGGTGAAAAAAAAGTTAGAGTTTATTATCATGAAGATGATTTCTATGATTTATGTAGGGGTCCTCATTTAGAAACTACAAGAAATATTACTGCTTACAAATTGTTAAAAGTATCTTCTGCATATTGGAGAGGAGATTCCAATAGGGAAAGTTTGCAAAGAATATATGGGATAACTTTTCCTTCAAAAGAACAGATGAAAGAATACATTAATTTTTTACGTGAAGCTGAGAAAAGAGATCATAGAAAAATTGGAAAGAAATTAGATTTATTTTCATTTCATGAAGAAGCACCAGGATCACCTTTTTTTCACGATAAAGGAAATTATATTTTTAGACAATTAGTTAATTATATGACCGAATTATTAGATGAAAGAGGATATGAACTTAATAGAACTCCTTTAATAATGAATGAATCTCTCTGGAAGCAATCTGGTCATTATGATCATTATAAAGAAAATATGTATTTTACTGAAATAGATGGACAGGAATTTGCTGTTAAACCAATGAATTGTCCTGGAAATTTATTAGTTTTCAAAGCTAATTCACATTCATATAGAGAGCTTCCCATAAAAGCTGGGGAATTTGGAATTGTTCATAGACACGAATTAAGAGGTGTTTTATCTGGATTATTCCGGGTGAGGTTTTTTACACAAGATGATGCTCATGTTTTCTGTACAGAGGAACAGATTGAAGAACAAGTAAAGGAATTGATTGATTTAATTGGTATAACTTACAAAACCTTTGGATTTAGTTATAATCTTGAACTTTCAACACGTCCTGAAAAAGCAATTGGATCGGATGATATGTGGAATAAGGCAGAATCTGCTTTGAAAAATGTTCTTGAAAAGAATAAAATTGATTATAAACTAAATCTTGGAGATGGTGCATTTTATGGACCTAAAATTGATTTTCATGTAAAAGATGCAATTGGAAGAAGTTGGCAGTGTGGGACGATTCAATTAGATTTTTCTATGCCTGAAAAATTTGATTTAAAGTATAAAGGAAAAGATGGAGAAGATCATAGACCTGTTATGATACATAGAGCAATTTATGGAAGTTTAGAAAGATTCATGGGAATCTTAGTAGAGCATTACGCAGGAAAATTTCCTTTATGGATGAACCCAAATCAAATTGTTGTGTTACCAATAACAGATAGGCATATTGATTATTGTAATGAAATATATTGTGAGATAAAGAAGAATTGTTTTAGAGTGGATGTTGATGATAGAAGAGTTTCTCTTCCTAAAAAAATTAGAGAAGCACAACTTTCTCAATATAATTATATCTTAGTTATTGGAGATGATGAAACTACAAAAGGAGTTATCAATATCCGTACAAGAAATAATGAAGTTCATGGTGAGAAACAATTAAATGAATTTATTAAAGAAATTGTGAAAGAAAGAGATGAGAAGAAATGAATGATAAAGAAAGATTGCAAAAATTAAGAGGTGCAGTAGAGATTCTTTTTAATTATTCTCTTGATGTGACTGTAAATACATCTTCTATTAAGGATTCCAAAAAAAGAGGAAAATTGCATGAATATTTTTTTCAATTAAATCAAAAAGCAAAAGAAATGAGAATGATATTAGATAAGATAGATTACGAAATAAATAAAAAACATTAAAGTTTCCTACTATCAATTGCCCAATGAAGTAATGCTTGACGTTGTTTAGGTCGACAAGTAAATTGTTTTCTTTTGCAATTCTTTTTTACTTGTGCAATATGTCTTATCATTGCTTTCCATCTTTTTATTTGTCTTTCATCGTCTTCATGGCGTCTTCCCATATAATATCTACAATACCATTGAAACCATCCTCTTGGATCATCATTATGTATCCATCCTTTTTCTTTCCAATACCAAAGCGACTTAGACGCATTTATTTTGAAATAGTTTAATTCTGGATCATGTTTCTTGTGATTAAGTTTTGCTTTTTTAAACCATGATTTTGGAAATTCATTTTGGCAGTCAGTCATATACTTCCCACCAAAAACACCTAATTCAAGCATTTGTTTTGGTGTAAGGTCAGGAGTAAAATCTGGGTGAAAGTTCTTTCCTTCTGGTTCTGTTAAGAAGTAGGTGTAATTCTTCTGCATCAAGTCATTCACAACTACTTTTTTTGGTTTTTTTCTTGACATAATTAAATAATAGTTTTATTTTTTATAAAACATGTGGTTCGCATCATACTCATCGCATCTTTCACACATCCACAATATTAATAAATAGGCACATATTATTTTTTTACTTATATTAATCAAAAATAGGAGGGGATAAATATGGAAGAAAATATGAACAATATTAATGAAAATACAGATGATTATGAAGACATTATTGTTGAGGAAGATCTTAATGATTCTGAAGAAAATTCTGGAGGAAGAATTCCTTTGTTAGGAGATTATTTTCCAGATGTTGAAGTACAGACAACACATGGGACAATGACATTACCTGATGTATATGAAGGAAAATGGTTTGTGCTTTTTAGTCATCCAGCAGATTTCACACCTGTTTGTACAACTGAATTCGTTGCTTTTCAGAAAAGATATGATCAGTTTAAAGCATTAAATTGTGAATTAATTGGATTGAGTATTGACCAAGTTTTTTCACATATCAAATGGAAAGAATGGATCAAAGATAAATTACAAGTAGATATTCAATTCCCTATAATTGCAGATAATGGGGATCTTGCTGAAGAATTAGGATTAGTGCATCCTGGAAAAGGAACAAATACTGTCAGAGCTGTATTTGTAGTTGACTCAAAAGGTATTATTAGAACAATATTATATTATCCTCAAGAACTAGGAAGAAATATGGATGAGATTGTAAGAGTTGTCAAAGGATTACAAAAAACAGATAATGAGAAAATAGCTCTTCCTGCAAATTGGCCTAATAATGAATTGATACAGGATAAGGTAATTATTCCACCACCAACTTCAGAAAAGGAAGTTGCAGAAAGAAAACAACAGTATCCAAATTGTTTAGACTGGTGGTTCTGTTATAAATAATTATTTTTTTTATTTTTAATATACAAAAAATTTAAATAGTACATTGTATTACATTGTAACACAAAGGGTTTATACAATGGAAACACTATCTATAAGATTTCAAGAAAATATTATGAAGAAAATTGATTCAGTAATAAAAAGCAATTTCTTTAATTCTAGAACTGAGTTTGTTAGAGAAGCTGTTAGAGATAAATTATCTGAATTAGAGAAAGAATGGGCTATTAATGAATTTTTAAAATTACATGGAAGTATTAAAAGAAAAACAAATAAGACTGATAGACAAATAAGAGAACAAGTCAGTAAAGAAATGTTAGCTGAATTAGAAAAAAAGTTTGGTTAAATTTCTTCTGGTCTCTTTGCTTTAGTTATGTCATTTAGATAATTAAAAAATGTTTATCTCTTGTAATCATTATTGCATTGTTATCTCTAGCTTGAATTGCATACAAACAATCTCCTAAAGGAAGATTTCTTTTTATTGAAAGATTTTTAGCTTCTTTAAATGTCTTTTCACTAATTTCTATTTTAATTATTTTGCCAGAAATAAATAATAAATTTAACATATAATTAATGTCTTGTTCAGAATATGTTGTTTTTAATTCTTTTATGGTTGTATTAGAAAATAATATTTTATTTTTTGATTTAATTATCTTATTGATTAGTGCAGTTGCATATTGCCCTATTGGATTTCCTACTAAACTAATTCTGTTTTCAAAAAAGTCCATCCAAATACATGTATCTAATAAATATTTTCTCATGTAAGAAAAAGAATATTTTAACTTATAAATGCTACACGAGGACTTGTCTAGTGTGTCCAGTGTATATTTCTGGAAAGAATAGAATATTTTTAATAAAAAATATTTGTTTAGACTGGTGGTTTTGTTATAAATAAGTTTTTAAACTTCTTTTTCTTTTTATTATTTTATGAAAAAGAAAAATAAAATAATTTTATTTTCTGTATTATTGATTGTGGTTTTAATATTAATTAGTTTTTTTAGTTTTAGATTAATTAATAGATATGACAATTATATAAAACATAAAGATTTTTTTAAACAAGATAATGTCCATATAGAGTCTTGGATGGCAGTTAGTGTTGTTAAAAATAAATTCAATTTAAGTAATCAAGATTTATTTGAAGACTACAATATTGAAGATAAATTTTGGTATAATAGATACACTCTTGATGAGATATGTGAAAAATTTAATTTGGATTGTGAAAAATACGTTGAAGAACTTAATCAAAAAGTAAAGGAAAAGAAAAATGATTGAAAATGGTTGAAATTCTTTCTTTTACATTGGCAGGTATAGGAGCATTGGCATTATTTTTTCTAATAGTTTATGCTGCTTCTTTTGCAATACCAACAGGTGCAATGTTTTTTATTATATCATTAGGAGCATCTTTAATATCTTTCATAGATTATTTTTGGGTTGTATTGATTACATTACTTGCAACTATTGCAGGAGATATTTCAACATATTTAGTTTCTAGAATTTTTAGAGAAAAGATTCATGGTTTTTTAAGTAAATACAAATGGTTTCTAAAAAGAGAAAAAGAAGCACAAAGACAATACCATAAACATGGTGCTTATGCAGTTTTCATAACCAGATTTTTTGCTGCTCCTATTGGTCCTTTTCTTAATTATATAAGTGGTTTTCAAAAATTAAAATTTAGAAAATTTTTTGTTGCAGTTGTGAGTGGAGAGATAATTTATTCTGCTTCATATGTAGGATTTGGATTTTTCTTTAAAGAGACATGGAGAGATTTGATTGTATTGGTAAATGATTTTACAATATTATTTGTTTTGATTGTTGTGTTGGGTTTTATATTGTATAAATTACTTGGATATTGTAGGAGAAAGAAAAAATGCAAGATAAAAAAATAAATATTGTATTAAAAAAATTAAATAAATTTGTTTCTAAGTTTAGACTGCCATTAGGAGAGACAATTAAAAATAAACATAAATATGCTTTTCATGTTTTAGTTTCTACAATATTATCTGCGCAAACAAAAGATACTTTGAATGAGAGAGTTCTTCCAATCTTATTTAAGAAAGTTAAGAACTTTAAAGATCTTGAAAAGATTTCTCTTTCTGATTTGCAGTCGATAATTAGACCAATTAATTATTACAAAAATAAATCCAAATACTTGAAAGCACTTCCTTCTGCTATTAAAGAATTTAAAGGAAAAGTTCCTGATAACATTGATGATCTGGTTAAGCTACCTGGTGTAGGAAGAAAGACAGCAAACTTAGTTGTAGGATTAGTATTTGATAAAGATAGTATTTGTGTGGATACACATGTTCACAGAATTTGTAATAGATTAGGATATGTTGAAACAAAAACTCCATTACAGACAGAGATGGCTTTGAGAAAGAAGCTTCCTAAAAAATGGTGGAAAGATATTAATAGAATTCTAGTTATGTTTGGACAGAATCATTGTTTTCCTAGAAATCCTAAATGTAAAACTTGCCCTGTTCGTATGTATTGTAAATATAAGAAAGAAAAATCATATTAATTTCTAAATATTGATGATTTTTTAGATGCAATCAAAAAAATTTAAATCAACTACCATAAAACCACAATCTTTAAAACAAAGAGGTAATTTTTTACTAGATTTTACTAAAAAAGGAGAGGCAAAATGGAACAATACAAAATAACACCAAATCACATAGCTAACATAATAAAAGACGAGAAATTCTTAAAAAATACAAAAGATTTATCTAATTCAGATGGACTTATCTATGTTTTACAGCAAGCTTTTACTGAAAATTTTGAAGTAAGTCCGGTAATAAATAAAATCGAACAATTAAATGGGTATCATCAAAGATTTTGCATGGATCTGGAATTTAAATCTAAAAATCCAGAATATGGCTTAATGTCTTGTTATCCTTTCAAAAGGGACGGAGATCTTGTTTTTTCAGGTATTTTTCCACTTTCTGGACCTTATAAAAAAGAAATAAAAAGAAGAAATAAAACATTAGAAATAAATCCTTTTAGTTGTGGTGTTTATAATGAAGATGGGTTTAATTTAATTTTAATGCAAACTGATGAAGCCACAAATTATCTTCCATCAAATATCATATTGGAAAAAAATTCTTCTTATGAAAAAGTTAAAGAAAAATTAAAAAGTATTTTTGAAGAAAGAAAAATTAATTTTGCATTTATTAATCCTGATGAAGATAAAAGAAATATAGAAAAAAAATTGGAAGTTTTTAATTACTCTTAAACAAAAACAACTAATCTATTGAAATAGTAATTTACAACTGACAAAGACATGTTTGTTCCAATTATTGTGGAAAGATATGGAAAATTATATCCTTCAACCAATGCAAATGAAAAACTCCAACATAAAATTGCAATAATTGTTGTAAACACAAAAAATATTGGATAAGCAGGAGTGTCTATTTTTTTAACTCTAAATGTTATACTATAATGGTATGTAAATAAAAACAATGTACCTACTGTTAATGCAAATATATACGAAAACATAGGTTCCATATCTAAAAACTTAACAAGACTTAAAAGAATAGTAATTTCTAATACATATCCTATTCCTCCTCCTGTTAAGAATCTTAAAAATCTGTTTTGTGATAATCTTAATATCAAATTATACATAATCTTATTTTAGAATTTGCATTTATTAATCTTTTTATTGTTATTTTTAAATAAAAGGTAAATCTTATAAATAAACTAAATACAATAATAAACAAAAGATGTGTGATAAACTTAAGAAAAGAACCCATGATATCATGGAGAAAGCTCAAAAAGGAGATGTTTCAAGTAAGATATTCGATATATTTATTATTTTATTAATATCTTCAAATGTCTTAGCTGTTATTCTGGGGACTGTAAAAAGTTTTTCACAATATAATTACTACTTTCATGTTTTTGAAACTGTATCTGTTGTTGTATTTACAATAGAATATGTATTGAGATTATGGTCTTCTACATCAGACAAAAGATATAGGGGTTGGTTTATAGGAAGAGTGCGTTATTTTTTCACTCCTCTTGCAATAATAGATCTTTTAGCAATATTGCCTTTTTATATTCCTATGGTATTGCCTTTAGACCTTAGATTTTTAAGAGTTGTAAGGTTGATAAGAATATTTAGATTGTTTAAGATAGGTAGATATTCAAAATCTTTTGATATATTTAGAAGAGTACTAAAATCAAAAAAAGAACAATTGTTGATAACGCTTTTTATGGTATTCATATTACTTACATTATCTTCGAGTTTTATTTATTATGCAGAACATAAAGTGCAACCAGATACTTTTTCTGATATACCTTCATCTTATTGGTGGAGTATTGTAACTCTTGCAACTGTAGGTTATGGTGATGCAATACCTGTGACTTCAGTAGGTAAGATAGTGGGTATGTTTGTGTCTCTTTTAGGAATAGGTATGTTTGCATTACCTGCAGGTATTCTTGGAAGTGGGTTTTTTGATGAGATACAGAAGAGAAAAACTATTAAATGTCCTCATTGTGGTAAAAGAATAAGAAAAAAAGATCATATAATAAAAAAATGATTATGCAATTAAAATGGGAGTAAATATAAGAGATTTAGTTGATATAAAAGAAATAGAAATTGATGAACTTAGAGGAAAAATTCTTGCTATGGATGCATATAATAATCTCTATCAATATCTAACAACAATTCGGCAATATGATGGGACACCTTTGATGGATAAAAAAGGTAGAATAACATCTCATCTAAATGGATTATTTTATCGTCTATGTTCTTTAATGCAGAAAAAACTGAAATTTATTTTTATATTTGATGGAAAACCACCTGAATTAAAAATAAAGGAATTAGAAAGTAGAAAAAAAAGAAAAAAGATTGCACAAGAGAAATTAAGAATAGCTTTTGAAGAAAAAGATACAGATGCAATGAAAAAGTTTTCTGCAAGAACTGTAAAGATAACATCTGAGATTGTAGATGATGCAAAGAAACTTCTTGATGCACTAGGTGTACCTTATATAACAGCTCCTTCAGAAGGAGAATCTGAAGCAACAGAACTTGTAAAAAAAGGAAAAGCTTATGCTTGTGTATCACAAGATTTTGATACTTTATTATTCGGATGTCCTTATGTTGTTAGAAATTTATCTCTTGAACAGAAAAAAAGAGTTAGTGGAAAAATAGGAAAAGTAAAAGTTAAACCTCAATTTATATCTCTTTCAAAATCTCTTAATAAAATGGGTATTGATCAGGAGAAATTGATTGTGTTGGGTATTCTTGTTGGAACAGATTATAATCCCGGAGGAATATCTGGCATAGGTCCTAAAAAAGGATTAAAAGCAGTTAAAGAATGCAATAATTTTGATGATTATGATAAACTTTTTGAAAAATTAGAATGGGATAAATATTTTGATTTTTCTTGGAAAGAAGTTTTTGATTTAATTAAGAACATGCCTCATCATGATAAATTTGATATTAATTTCAAAAAAATAGATGGTGAAAAAGTTGTTCAGTTGTTGGTTGAGGAACATGACTTTTCAGAGGATAGGGTTAGAAGTGTTTTAGATAAAACAAAGAAAGCATTAGGTTATGGACAACCTTCACTTAATAAATGGTTTGGATAAGCTAGAATAAAATGAAAAATACAATAAAACTTTCTGAAAAAGAAAAAAAACTATTGCCTTCATCATTTGATATGTTGGGAGATATGATTATTGTAGAGATTCCTGAAGAACTTATCAAAAAAGAAAAATTAATTGGAGAATATCTTTTGAAGAAAAATAAAGTAAAATCTGTGTTTAAGAAATCATCACATTTTTCAGGAGTCTATAGGACGAGAAAATTGCGTTTGTTGGCTGGAGAGAATGTTAAAGAATCTTATTATAAAGAGAATGGTGCTATTCTTAGAGTAAATGGAGAAAAGGTTTATTTTTCAACACGATTGGCAAATGAAAGATTGCGAATAGGAAAAGCTGTTAAGAAAAATGAAAATGTCCTTATTATGTTTGCCGGATGTGCTCCTTATTTAGGGAGTATAGGAAAAAATTCAGATTACAGATTTATGTGTGGGATAGAAATAAATCCTTATGGTGTGTGGTTAGGACATCATAATATCAAAATAAATAAATTAAAGAATTCTATTATGTTAAATGGAGATGTAAGGGAAGTAATGCCAAAGTTAGAAAAGTATTTTGAAAAGAAAATCTATAAGCAAGAACATATTGTATTAGATAAGAAAGATACAAATTCACAATTTATAGTTGTTGAAGATCCAACTAAAATCAAAAAAAGAATATTAAAGGATTTTTCTGTTAATTTTGTTATTCCTTATTTTGATTCATTAAGTTTTAGAACAATTGTAAAAGTATTAAGAGATAGACATAAAGAATTTGGTATGGAATATTCAGATATTAGAGAGAGGATATATGTTTTGACTGATAATGTGAGTGAGGATGTTAAGAAGAGTATGGAATATAATAAAATCAAAAATGTAATTCTTGAAAATGAAAAAGATAAAAAACATTTTGATATAAAAGAATATAATATTCATTTATTTGATGGAAAAAGAATAAATTTATTTCCTTTTCATGAAAAGTATTTTGACAGGATAGCAATGCCTCTTCCAATGACAGGAGAGGAGTTTTTAGATGTAGCTGTTACTCGTCTTAAAAACAAAGGAATTATTCATCTCTATGCATTTGAACATAAAGATGAATATGTTAAAATCATGAAAGATAGAATTGCCAAGTATTTAGGAAAATCAAAATATCAGTATAAGATAAAACAAATAAAAGAATGTGGTGCATTTTCTCCAACTACAGTAAGAGTTGTTGCAGATATAAAAGTAATGAAGAAATAGTTTTTGAATAATTTCTAATTTCATTAATTTTATTAGAAAGATTTATAAATATATAAATATATACAATAATATATATAAGTTTATATAAAAATTATAAGGAGATTATATGAAAACTAAAACACAATTAATACACTATCCTAATCTAAAAACTGTTTTGATGGTTGAAGAAACTTTAATGAAGTCAAGTAGTTTATTAACAAGAGAAGAATTGAAAAATAAACTACCTAAAAAAATAATGCACCAAACACTTAATGTTATTTTAAGTTATCTTGAAAAAAGTGGTAAAATTATTGATGGTAGAAAAGGAATTTTGTGGATATATAATAAAAGTAAAAAATTAGAAAAAGCTATTTCTTTAGGAGTAGAATTATGAAGTTTAATGATAAAATCATTAAGATAGTAATTACTGGACATGCTAAAGAGGAATTTGAAAAATTAAATGAAATTGTTGGGCAGGAAATCACAAAAGGAATTTCAGGAAGTAATTATCAAACTTTATTTAATTCAATAAAAGACAAAATAAAATTATTAAAGAAAAATCCTCAATTTGGTGTACATGTTAGTAAAAACAAAATTCCTAAATCATATATCCAAAAATATGATGTTAACAATATTTGGAAAGTAAATTTGGCTGGTGCATGGAGGATGATATATACTTTGAGAGGGGATAAAGTAGAAATAATTTCATTAATTTTAGATATTATTAATCATAAGGATTATGAAAAAAAATTTAATTATAAGAAATCTTAATTTAAAATCTTCATAAACAAAATATATAAAAAAATATTTTCTATCTTTGTTTTTATAAAATTTTTATGTCACTTCTATACTATCTTTATGAATATTCAGTCTTCCTTCTTTCTCGAAATATCTTAATATGAGATCAAATTCAACATCATCAATATCTTCACTACTAGACATTATCTTTAATTGATTGATAAGAATTATCCTTCCACCTGTCATTGCCATGTCATTTATTATTTTCATAAGTGTTGCAATTTTATCTTCATCAAGATCATCAAACATATCATCTCTTTTAATAACTTTTTTTGGTTTTTTTGTAGTTTTTTTAGATTTACTTTTTTTCTGAGAAGTTTTAGTATTTTTCTTTTTATTGGTTTTTGTTTTCTTAGAACTTTTACGAGTTGTTTTCTTTTTATTTGTTTTTTTATTAGTTGGATTCTTTTCTATTGTCTTCTTTTTTACTGGTTTTTTCTTTGTTGTTGTTTTCTTTTTTGCTACTTTATTTATTGCTTTCTTTCTTGAGTCTTTCTTTTTGTCTGTTTTTTTATTTTTTGAACCTGTTTTTGTTTTTTTCTTATTAGAATTTTTATTTTTCACATTCTTTTTTTTAGTAGATGACTTATTGATTTTCTTTTTAGAAGATTTAGCTACAGGTTTTTTCTTTTTTCTTTTTGAAGTTTTTTTAGTAGGGGACATAATATCACCTCAGTTTTTATTGGTGTATGATTTATGTGTTTTTATACTTTGCTATAATCTATGCGTATTTTATTATAATATTACTATTTTTTTGTTATGGATTTTGTTTATCAAATCTATTGTAATTTAATTTTATGCAATTGATTAATTATCAATAGAGGTATTTGTATTTGTTTTTACACACACTCTCAGTAAATATAATCATAATTGTTGCATGATTACTATTTAACATACACTTAGCTGATAACTGTATTTTGTTATAATTACGAGTTAGTGCATTTGACATAATTACTATTCAGCACATAGCTGTTCACCTAAGAAAATTTAATTATGAATATATTGCATTTGATATAATTACTATTCAGCACATAGAGTTTATTGTGCGAAACATTTATATATATTTTATAATAAATAGTAATGTAAGATAAATAGTTAGATTAGTGTATTAAATTGGTGTGTTAAAAGTTGATATGTATTAAATTAAATAAATTGCATAATATTAACCAATATTAAAACACATATTAATTAAATATCAAATAATTTATTTTCAAATAATAGGTTTATGATGGAAAAAAGAGGTCAGGTGACAATATTTATTATAGTAGGTATAATATTATTGGTTTCTATTGGATTAGTTTTTGTTTTCAGAAGTGAGCTTATTTCTGAAACTAAAATATCTTATCCTGCAGAAGTTGAACCTGTTGCATTTGCAGTAAGAGATTGTTTACAACAAAAAGCAGATGAAGGTTTAGCATTACTTGGAAGTCAGGCAGGATATATTTATATTCCTCCTCAAATATTAGATGATAGTAATCTTAATGCTGATATTGGTATAAAAATACCTTACTGGAAAAAAGGAGATATAGTAAACATACCTTCTCTTGATAAAATGAGTTTTGATCTTAACAAATATATTGAAGTTAATCTAAAAGATTGTATGGGTAATTTTTCTGATTTTAGAGATTATGAAGTTATTGAAACTTCTCCTTTATCTGTAAATACCTCAATAGGTGATGAGGCAGTTGTATTTTCAATGAATTATCCTCTCAAAATAAGATTATTTTCTGATGGATCTGAGTATGATATTTCTCAATTTGAATATATTTCAAATATTAAATTAAAAAAACTTTGGTTATTATCTAAAGAAATCATGGAAAAAGAAATTGCAACAAAAAAATTAGGAGATACAACATTTGATCTTATGGCAATGGATACAAAAATACCTGTTAATGGATATGATTTTAGTTGTGATAAAAAAGAATGGAAAATATCTGATGTAGAAGACAGATTAAGAAAATTATTAGCATTTAACTTACCTTTATTAAGAATAAAGAAAACCCCAATAGAACAATTTCCTGATGAATATGAATATATGAATACTCACTATATATGGGATGCAACAGATTTTGAATATGATGATGTGTCTGTTAGTTTTGGAATGATGGAAACTGAACCTTTAATGATGCATGTTTCGCCTTCAAAAGGAGAATACATAAAAAGTGGTGTTATAGAATCTCCTGATAAAAATAAATTAAGTCAATTAGGTATAGATACATCTGCTTTGCTTTCATTGGTTTGTTTTCAATTATGGAAATTTAATTATGATGTTTCCTATACTGCTTTTGCAAATGTTTTAGATGAATCAACAGGTTTTAAATTTACATTTCTATTTGATGTAAATGTAGAAGATAATGCTCCAGTTGATACTAGCAATGTACAAGTTGATTATGAAACTTATGTTGAAAAAACAAGTAATGAAGATTTTTGTGATGATAAAGTTAATGACTTAACAATATATACAAATGAATTTACTAATAATGATAATTATGGTGGAAGTCTTAATAATGTTGAATTGACATTTGATTGCATGCAATACTCTTGTGATTTAGGTGACTCAATACCTATTGAAGGAGCATCTGGACTTAAAGTAAAACTACCTAGATGTACTTATGGTTATGTAAGAGCTAATAAAGAAGGATTTTTAGATGATGAAGAAGTTATTGAAATAGGACAAGAAAAAGTAGATATTAATCTTGTTCCTATACATAAATTAAATAATTTTGTAGTAAAAAAATATATTTGGAATGAAAATATAAATGATTGGTTTATAGACGATATAACTGGATCAGATTATGCACTTGTATCTTTAAGAGGTAGTTTAAATAAAGGTGGAGAAAGTGTTGATTTAGGATCAAGTACAACTTATCCTTTTGAAGAAAGTGTACAAAATTATCTTGAAATATTTTCAGGATCTGATGTAAATTATATTGTTGATGTTAATTTATTAAGGTCTGGTAAAGTTATAGGAACATATAGTGGAAATTGGAATGTTTCTTGGCAAGATATTTTATTAGGAGAAGAGGTTATTATTCCAGTTATATTTAATTCAGATAGTCAAGAAATTTTAAATCTTAATAAATCACTAATACCTGAGATAGAGATAAGATGAATATAAAAAAAGGATTTATGATTGTAGTTTTGTTTATTTTGTCAGTCACATTTGTGTCTGGGCTTGTTACAGAAAATATAGATGTAACTTCTATAACTGATAAAAGTGCAGTTGTTTCAATTCAAGCAGATGAAACTTCAACAGCAATTGTAAGATATTGGCCAGAAGGAGGGAGTGTAAAGCAAGTAAGATCCTCATCTTCTAATAAAAAACATGAAATTACTTTAGGTGGTTTAGCAACAAATACTAAGTATTATTATAATCTAACTTTATATGGGGAAGGAGATAATATTTTTAATAACAATAATGTAGGACAACAATTTACATTTACAACTGCTTCTGAAGATAATTTTGCACCATTTATTGATATAAATCTTCCTGATTCTTATGATAGAAAGCAAATAAGTATTCTTGGGAAAACAGAACAGAATTCACACATTACTCTTAGAGTAAATAATGAAGTTATTGGAGAAATGGATGATGATGTTGGAGAGTTTTATTTTCATCATGTTGTTTTAAATGAAAATTCACAAAATGATATTTATATTGAAATAGAGGATAATAGGGGCAATAAAGAAACATATTCAAAAACAATATTTGTTGATACCATACCTCCAAATCTTAATGTTACAACATCTCCTGAAGGAGATTTAATAAATAAAAGTCAAATCACAATAATAGGAAATGTTTCTGAATCTTCACAAATAATTGTTACAATAAATGGTGAAGAAAAAATAAATACTTCTGGAAGATCATTTGAATCTTCTGTTCAATTGATTGATGGAAGAAATTATATTTCAGTAAAAGCTGTTGATAATGCTGGATGGAGTACAAAATATGAAAGAACAATAATTGCTGATTTTAAAGATCCTGAAATAACTGAGATAAGACCTAAATTAGATGATATGTTTTTTTATGAAGGAAGTGGATATAGGTCAGTAAGTGGAAAAACAGAACCTAATTCAAAAGTTTATATTTATGTTGATCCAATTTTAACACCTAGACCTTCTGATGCAACAATTGTAGGAGATTATTCATATCATACAACTACAGATGAGAATGGAAATTTTAATTTTGATATTGTTGATTTACAACATGGAAAAGACATAGGTAGAAGATTTACTATTCAAGAGACAGATGATGATCTCAGTATAACTAGAAATAAAAAAATTGATGTTTATGTAACTGTTGAAGACAAGGTAGGACATAAAACAACAAAAAAATATACTCTTTCTGTTGGGAATTGCAATGAAGGTTCTTTTGTATTTGCAGTTAATAATCTAGTTGATTATCAATCTCCTAAATATTTTAGTTTAGAAAGAATGAAGCAAGGAACAGAAGTATTTTCATTTGTACTTGATTTAGAATATAATGGTGCTGCACAAAATAATAAACTCAAACCTTCAGTTGAGGAAATAAAAGATAATTATTATCAAATAAGATCTGTAAGTTTAGATTCTGCTTGTAAGGCAGGAGCATATGGAGAAAGTAATAGTTATACTTGGGCATGTGAGGTTCTTCCTTCTCGTCCAAAAATAGCAATGCCATTGAATGCAGAAAAAACAAGATGGTTTTTTAGTTATGACCTTAAAAAATTAAGTTATGAAGATTTTGATAAGTTATCTCTTATTGATATGAATATTACTAAAAATGATACTTCTGTTGTTTCAGATAAAGCAGTTGAAAGATTTGAGGAATTAAAAAAGAATGCTTTATCTGTTTTTAATAAAGATACAAATGGGGAACTTAAGTTTCCATTTAAAGTAAAAATATCTTATCAAGAAAAAATATTTTCTAAAAAACTTGAGACAAAATCTCAGACAAGTTGTACAGAAGTTGCAAACTATATGGATGTTGTAAGAACAGAAGATTTCCCAAGTTTAATTCCAGATAATATTATTGATGATGCTTCAAAAGAGATAAATAATAGTATAAAAGAAATCGAATATTTCCAGACAAATTATCTTATGAAAGCAATAGAATATGTTAATTATGCTTGTATTGGAAGTACTGTTTCATTATTTGCATTTAAGATATATAGGAATTTTCAAGAACTTAGTGCAATAACTGCTTGTATTGCTGGAGAATCTCAAGGAAAAACTTGTTCTCTTGGAAAAAATCCAGTAACTGCAATAGATAAACTAAACAAATGTTATTATACTGGGTCTGAAGATCCTATAAAAAAATCAAAACAAGATTATGTGTTGGGGACATGTAAAACTGTACAAAATCCTACTGGAGAAAGAAAATCACTTACTTCACTTACCTTAACAAATCCTGAATTTTCAATTGTTCAAAGTGCATGGAATTATGAAGAAAGATTATGGTATATTATGAGATGGGCTTGTGATAGGACATTATGTAGGGTGACACCTGCAAGATGGACAGAAGATAGAACAATAGAAGATATAAGGAGTATAAAATCAAATGAACAAAAATGTGCTGTTGATTTAGGAAATGTAAGGTCTTTAAGAAAAATAGATAGTTGTGGTGATAATTACAAAGATTTATTACAAAAAAGTTTTCAAAAACAAGAAAATTGTTATAAATTAGATAATTGTCTTTACAAATTAGATCCAGGAAATAACAAACTAATACTTATTTCTAAAGAAACAAAAGATAAAAACAATGTAACTGATTGTGAAAAAAATCTTAAATACAATAAAGTTGGAGATAGTGTTTATACTTCTTTACAAGAAACATGTAATCAAATTTGTGGAAGAGCTGAAGGATGGGAAGGAAAATGCATGAAGAAAGATTTTGAAAAAGATTCTGCTTATAAAAAAGATACAGCATATTATTCAGGAGGATGGACAAGAGATTGTGCAACTAAAGATAATCAAATATGTGTATGTTATAGAAATGATACAAAAATAGTTTCAAAAGAAATAAAAGATGTTCAGAAAAGAGGTGCTGCTTATGCTGGTATTGGAAAAGATGAATATTATTCGGGAAGTAGTGGTGCAGATAAATCTACTTTAGGTAGTGGTTGGAAATTTAATTACAGAGAAAATAGATTATATTTAGAAAATAATGGAAAATCTGGAATCTATTATCCTAAGGAAAGATTTTATTCTGGTAGAGATGAGCCAGGTGCATTAGGAATGTCTCATTTATTTGATATGTTTAGAGACGAGAAAAAAATATCCGAATTAAATCCTTATGTTGATTATATATCTCCATTTTTCCCACAACTTTGTTTAACTGGAATGAATGCAAGAATAAATTTACTTAAGAATCATCTTAAAATGTTTCAAAAATGTATGGAACAAACAAAAACAACAGGAGATGCAAATTCAGCTACATGTAAGAAAATATTTAGTCAAGGATTATGTAATTTATTATCTACTTTATTTTTATCACAAGAAAAAGGATGTTTTGGAAAACCTATGTCTGCTTCACAAGGAAAAGATGGAGGAGCTCCTTCAACATTAGCTCTTTTAAGAACTGCTATAGGAAGTGCAACAAAAGATATGGAAAATAGTCTTAAAGCAGATTATGGAGAAGAAATGGGACTTGCATCCTATCTTGAAGGAGGAAGTGTAAGTATTGCAAAAAACATTTGTCTTTTTGCATTAGGAATAGATATAAATCTTGATTTAGAAGCTATGGCAACTGTAACAATGGGATCTGAAGTTCCTTCAAGAACATCTGTATTAGTATTAACTAAATCAGGACAAGCAGGTGAAAGACAGATGCTTTCATTTAATCCAGCAAATGGAAATGCAATATATGCTTATGATGCTGCATGGACAATATCTTCTGGATGTGATTTAGATTACAACATATATCTATCTGCTGTTACAGACAAAGAAGTTAGAGAAAATAATTTAGATTGTACAATAGTCAATGCAGCAATTGAAGGAAGTAATGGATGCGATAACTTTAATGGAAATACTGAAGTAACTTCTTTATTTTATTCTCAATCAGGACTAGAAAATGGTCAATGGGTTGATAAATCAAAATCAGTTAATATAAATTCAAATAGAAGATATGATCATATAAAGATTGTGTTTAGACCAAAAACTAATGTAGATATTTCAAAATGCTTTCCAAAAGAATATATTAAGGGAAATCAAGCTGTTATGTATTTCCCAATAAAAGAACAGTTTTCACTTGCAGATCAATATGGATGTAGTGTGCAAAGTAATGGTGAATTTAAATGCACTGCTTTTGGAATAAGTGGCCAGAAACAAGCATGGATTCAGGATGTAAAATGTTTTAATCAAAGAACTTATGAATATGAAGATTGTAGTAGGGTTGAGATGCATTTGGGTGATCCTGTAAAATTAGCAGCAGAGGTTTATACTGATGGAAACAAATATTGTTTAGGTGGACAACTTACTGGAGATGAACAAAAGATATTGCCTGTTATAGGAGCAGGAAGACCTGAAACATTTGATGTTAAGATAACTCTTGATGATAATATTACCTTGCAAGATTTTATGTCTAATCTTAAGAATAGTGTGTGGGTAAGTAGTAAGGTTAATGTAAGTGCTGTGGGTATTGAATTTGTAAGTGCTGCAAGTGAAACAAAGAGTGGGGAAGTGAAGATAGGGTATCAGAAAAGTGGTTCACAATATAAGTTTACATTGCCTAAAAATAGTGGAATAAATTCAAAACCTTTTAATGATGGAGAATATTCTCTAACAGAAATTTCTCGTTATACAATAGATTATAATGGATATAAATTTAAGATAAAAGAATTCATTCCTTCAAAAGATAAAGGGTATTTTGTTATAAGAACTTCTGCAATAAGAGCAAGTGAGGGTTTTGGAAGAGATGCTTCTTTAAGTTTATATTATCCAAAGGAAGGGACAAGTACTTGTGTAAAAGGTCAGATGATATCTGTCACACTTCCAGAAGGAATGGCTTATCCAACTTCAAGAACAGTAAATCTTAAATTTAAGCAAACAGATGAAGTTATTGAAGGAGCTCAGAAATATTATGACGCTGGAAAGAAAGCATTTAGAAAATGGGCAAGTAATTATACAGATAGTAAAACAGCTGAGTTTGCTATAAGTAATTTTAAGATAGCTGCTACAAAAGAACCTCAAGGATTTTATGATCTTAATTCACAATTTGCAATAATTACAACTTATGGTTTATTGAGTGAGAAAGCAATTAATGATAAAGAAAAATATAAGAAAAATATGTGTGATAATTATTTTGCAACAAAACAAAAATTTGATGCTGGTTATTATTCAAAATATCCAAAAAGAGATCAATATGAATATACTTATGATTATGATAGAATAAAAGCATATTTTGATAAATATGGGGAGATATGCAAATAAAAGATTGAAGGTGAAAATTGCAAACAATTTTCAGTCATCAATTAGGAGAGTGATAAATATGAAATATATAACACCATTCAAGAAAATGTATGAAAAGTGGTATTTAACATTATTATGTTTAGCAATAATATTTTTATCTATGTTTTTTATAGGGGTTATTAGTGTGAGATATTCTTTACATCTTGCAGAACTCACATTAACAAATCAAATGTTTGATTCTGGTTTACAACAGCAGGTTATGTCAACAATGCAGAATATGTTTTTGTTTATGTTACTTATATTTATTTTTAATGAAGGATTTTTATGGACATTAGGTGAAAGAATAATGCATAGAAAACTTTCATTTTATAATTCATGGTTTAGGTGGTTAATAATAACAATAGTTACTGCTTTGTTTGTGTTATTGTTTTCAGTATTTGCTTATATGGGATTGAATATGATTATTTATTACTTGCTGTTGTTGTTAGTGGGATATTTTGCAATAATTGCATATTCTTCTATACACCATAGATGGCCAGGGATATGGAAGTCAATTTTTAAGGTAGGGTTTAAGAAATTTTATATTGCACTTCCATTTTATTTGATTCCTGCATGGTTTTTTTATTATTTTGGTGGTTGGATGATGACAATATCAAATGCATTTGCTAGTGTGTTTTTATTGGTGTTTTTAGGAGTTGTTTATTTATTAATTAGATTATATTGGATATATTTATATGGAGAGATACTTGCATAATTATTAAAAATGAGTAATATAACTCAAAAATGGGTAAATGTATTTAAAGCTTATTCATCAAATTATAATGGAAAGCTTTCTGCTAGTCAGATTTCTAAAAATACAAAAATACCTCAACAAACAGTTTCCAGAATAATGAATCAAATGGTTAAAGATAATGTTGTTAGATTTATTAAAGAGGGAAGAAATAAATTATTCTATCTTGATAAAAATGCAGTTACCACAAAACCTCTTGTTAAAATAATAGAATGCCAAAAATCTGTTGATTTTTTATTGAAGAATAAAAATATTTCTTTGATTGTTAAAGATTTACTTAAGAAATTTAAATGTTTTATTATATTCGGAAGTTATGCTTCTGGTAAAAACAAAAAAAGTTCTGATTTGGATATTTTGATATTTTCTAAGAAGAAATCAATAAGAGATATTAAATCTAAATATTCTATTGATATAAATGAACATTTTATTACTTTTGCTGAATTTAAGAGAATGAAAAATAATACTTTAATTAAGGAAGTTATAATGAATCACGTGTTATTTGGGGATTTTGACAATGTAATTGAGGTGTTTTTATGAAGATTAAATGGTGTTTTGAACAAAAAGGTGTTGAACTTATTGATAAAAAAGAACATCTTTCTGAATCTTATATGAAAGAAGCAGACGAAACACTTGAAAATATGTATTTAACTAAAGGAAAATGGAAAGTAATTACTGCTTATTATTCTTGCTATAATGCAATTTATTCTTTGTTGATGAAAGTAGGTATAAAATGTGAAATACCTGATTGCACTATTGAATTGATGGAATTATTTGGATTTAGTTTGGATGATATTGAGTTTATGAAAGATCTGAAAGACGATAGAATTAAAAACCAGTACTACTTAAAGAATATTGAACTAAAAAATGAATCAAAAGTTAAAGAATTTGTTTTAAAATGTAAGGAAAAACTTTTGATGAATGATTCAGATGTTGAGAATATAAGAAAAAAGATAAAAGAGATGATTGAATGAAGAAATTAATTGCTTTGATGTTTGTATTGATGTTTTTGTTAGTTCCATTTACAAGTGCACAAACTAATGATGCAGCATTAGAGGATACTGCTTTTATCGAATATATCTGGAGTCAGATTGTGTATAAAACAACATTGAAATTTAATTTAGAAGGAAATAATGTTTTTTATAATCCTGAAAAGAAAGCTTGGACAAATAAACTTACTCAAAAAAGTTTAGAAGATATTGTTGGGTTTACAATTGAGTTAGAAACAATAAGAAAAGAACTAGTTGGTAATTATTCTGATCAAAAAGATGGCATAAATATTATTTTGAATGAGATAGAAAGAATTGGTCCTGATGCTATTTTTGCTTTAGGAGATTTTTGGTTGATATTTAAGAATAAAAGTATGTCATCAGGTGTTCGAGATAATTTTATTAATGTTGCAAGAAAATTAAAAGATGATAAGCTCGAAAATTTCCTTTTAAAAGCAGAGAGATCAGATAACCTTGAAACATTTATTTCATCTTATAATAAGTCTAAAGAAAAAGAAGAAGATAAAGGTGAAGAAAATAAAGAAGAAACAAAATCAGAAAAAGATGGTTTATGTATTGATACAAATAATTGTTATATTACACCAAGAAGTATATCTGAGGCAAATAAAACAAAAATAAGAACTTATCTTAGTAAATTTAAAGCTGAAGATTTAAGTGATGCTGAAAAAAGACAAATAAGTTTTTGTGCTTATGTAGATACTGTTCCTAATTTTGAATATCTTTATCATGTTCTTGGAAAAGGAGATTATACTGGGCCTATTTGGCCAGATGGTACAGAATATGTACTGGAAGGAAAAAGTTATTTGGGTGATTTTGATGGATTCGCTAGCGCTTATGTAAATGCTTTAGCATACCCATATCATCGTGTTTTTAAAATATATTATGATGAAGGAACTGCTGATTGGTGGATTGAATTTGCAGAAGAAGGATTTTCAGGAGATATAACATCTTATTCTACTAAAAATAAATTTTTTAAGGAAGTTCTTGCTGACAAAGATGAGAAGTTAGATGTTTATTTTGAACAAGATAAAGATTGGCATATAGCAATAGGTAATTATTGTAACTTAAGTTTTCAAAATAATTTGGATTTTTATAGTTCTTCAGTTTATAATTGCCCTCATGGATTTTGGGATTTGGTTCATTGTAAAGAGATAGAATTTAATAATACAGAAAAGAAATATTATATTTTTGCAAAAGAGGAAGTAGAAAATAATCATGAAGTAATTGGTTCTGAAGAAAAAATTAGGGAAGATTTTGGTCCTTGGAGAGTTTACAAAAAAGAATTTTTAGATAGCTTTTTGAATAATAAAACAAGGATAAAATTTACTGAAATAAAAAAATAATAAATGAATAATGAATAAAATAAAAACATTTAAATTACTTCTTTATCTCTTTTCTTTATGATTTACATAATAGAACATTTAGATGATGAATTATACAAATGGAGTTTGTTAGAGTATACTCATATCTCTAAGATTGTTGGAAAAGAGAATGTTCTCTTCACAAATATTAAATACGAGAAAGATGCTAAAATATTATCTAAGATTGGAAAGGTTGAGGAAAAATCAGTAATAGAACTATCTTATTTAAACAAAAACAATACTTGTATTCTAGAACTAGATGGAAAACAGAAACTTTCACTTAATGAAACATTCAAATATTATATCTTTGGAGGTATTCTCGGAGATCATCCACCACAAGGGCGTACAAGATATATAACAGAGAAATTAAATTTTCCAAAGAGATGTTTAGGAAATAAACAAATGTCAACAGACACTGCAGTTATTGTTTCTCATGAGATTTTAGAAAACAAAAAGAAATTTTCTGATTTAAAATTCCAAGATGGATTCGAATTACAGATAGATGAAGGATTTTCTAATTATTTTCCATTTAGGTATTTGAAGAAAAATAATAAAGTTGTTTTAACACCTGGATTAAAAGAATATCTGAAAGAAGAAGATATTTCTAATTGTTAATTACTATTTAACATTTGTTTATAAAGACTTGTTAAATGGCAAAGAAAGGTTTATAAAGAAAAACAGTTTGTTTATAAATACCCAAAATAAACTTCAAAGAATTTCTTAAAAGTGTTTTCAAATTTATTTAAAATAAATCTAATCAACTTATTGTTATGTTTATTATCAAAAGCACTTAAACAATCAAAATATGCTTTTCTCATTGTTTTTCTTATTATCAATGGAGGATATCCTTTTTCCATTAACATAGCATTTAATAAAATTCTTCCAATCCTTCCATTTCCATCTTCAAATGGATGAATGTTTTCAAATTTTCCATGAAATATCGAACATAGTTCTAAAATGTGTTTTTTATCTTTATTTTTTTCATACCATCTGATTAGTTTATCTATTTCTTGTTCAACTTTTTCAGGAGGTGTTGTGCGGAGGTTAGTCATAACAATAAAATTAGGAAATTTTTTAAAACCAGTTGAGACACCTGTATCTTTAACAATTTCTGAATGTAATTTAATTATTGATTTTTTATTGATTTTAATTTTTTTATTAAACAATAATTCAATAACATTTCTCATATTTCTTGTTTCATACACTTCCCTTAGGTCTTTATCTTTTGGAATAAGGTTATCTGTCATAAACATAGTTACATCTTTTAATGTTAATGAGTTTCCTTCAATTGCATTAGTTTCATAAGTAAAGTTTGCTGTAAATCTGTCAAGAATGTCTTTTTTTTGGTTTTTAGTTAATTTATTCATTAAATGTTTATACTTAACTTTAATTGTTTCTATTTTTTTAATATTTATTAAAGAATTTTTTTCTTTAGTTTTTTCTATAAATTTGATATTTTCTTCTATTTCTTTATTTAACAAATATTCTTTTACTTCTTTTTTATTTACATCAGATTTATTTTTAATCATTTTTGATACTTTCTTTATTTTTTGATTAGGTAATCTAAATGAATGTTCTGCATAAAGGTACTTATGGGACTTAATTGTTTTAGTTTGGACACTAACCATGTATTTTGTTATCCCTACATACTTTTAAATATTTCTATTTTGTAGGGTTAACTAATTAAATTTACTTTATTCCCTACCATTACATATTCACCTTCTTCTTTTTCTACACTTCCTTCAACTTGTATTATGTCTCCTTTTTTTAATGAAATATTTTTATCATAGAATAATAAAACACTTACTTCTTTTGGAACCATTTGTTGAACTGTTAAGAAGGTTACTTTATTTCCATTACCAGTATTTGTAATTTCTCCTCTTAGAACAAAGTCTCCTTCTTGTGTAAGATTTTGAATAGTTGTTATGTTTGGATTAATTGTAAGAGATATTATAAAAAGCAATACAACACCTACAAATGCTCCAATATAAGATATTTTCTTTAATGTTGATTCTTCCATAAGATTTTTTTGGATTTACTTTTTATAAGTTACTTGTTTTTATTTTCGGAATATTTTTGTTAATATACTATTGCTTAAAGGTTAACAATATTAATAAAGAGACTATAATTTATTTTATTATGAAAAGAGTTCAAAGTCCAAGTTCAATAAACACATACAAGCAATGCCCTAGAAAATATTATTATCAATATATAATCAAATTACCTACTTCTGGAAATATTCACACAATTAGAGGAAATATTGCACATACTGTGTTAGAAGATTTTTATGATGTAGATGTAAGTTCAGTTGATTTTTCTAATTTTGAAGGATTTTTCAAGAAAAAGATGCAGAATATGCTTTTTGAAGAATGGGGAAAACATAAAGAAGAGATTGAGGAGATGGTGGGGTCAAAGGATAAAGCTATATTTTATTTTGAAGAAACCCTTATGATGTTATTTAATTGGTTACAGCATTTTATTAGAGAAGTAAAGGAGAAGAATGATGGAGAAAAGTCTTTTCAAGAATTATTTAAACAACTTACTCCAGAAAGAGAAGGATCATATAAATCTATGAAATACTCTGTCAGAGGATATATTGATAGAGTAGATCTTGTGGATGGGAAAATAATGGTTGTTGATTATAAGACAAGTTCTCGTTATAAATTATCTAATGATTATAAATTACAATTAGCTATATATTCTTTATTATATTATGAAAAACATGGAAAGATTCCAGATGAAGTTGGATTGTTTTTTTTAAGATTTCAGCCTTTGATGATACCTGCTAATCAAGAACTTATTGATTATGCAATTCAAGAAGTTGAATTTGTTCACGAACAGACACAATACAAAGAAATAGAATATTATCCTCGTAAAACTTCTCCATTATGTAAATATTCTACTGGACAATGTCCTTTTTATGATGTATGTAATGGAAATATGTGTCCTGAGAAGTATAAAGAGATTATGGGTGTTAAGGACGATAAAAATAATCCTAGGAATGAGAAAAATGATGATTCTAGTAAAAAGGAACAAGTTAAGAAATGTGAATCTCTCATAGAGAAAAGACCTCAGTCACATTTCACAAATGGTCAGACGACATTTAGATAATTCTTTTATTCTACAAATGAAATTAATGAGTGGATAAACAATGAAAATAAAATTTTCAAGCATTAATCAGAGATTAATAAAATAGTAAGACCGATGTTTCAAAAGAATAATATGAATTAGTTATCAAAGAGATTAAAGAATTTATGGAACTTATCAAAGGACATGAAAAAATACTCTATGCTATTGGTAAACTTTAGTTTTTTATTTATTTTACTAAATTAATTATTTATGAAGATAATTTATTTGTTTATTGTATTGAACAAATTGTATCAAAAATGTTCAGTGTACTGAACAAATTTAATGTATTTCTAATTTTTGTTTTTTATTGGAATAGTTGTTGGAATTATACTTATTACGATAAGTATTATTACGATAAGTATGTTTTCTTGTCTAAAAGATATGAATTTCACTCACAAATAATAACACATCTTTTTAAATAATAATTTTAATGTATTCTTATATGAAAAAATTATGGGTGCTATTAGTAATTCCTTTACTTTGTTTTGGATTCTTTAATTGGTTTTCTTCAGAACCTGTTGTTACAGGAAAACAAGCTAATCCAATAAAGGTTTATCCAGGACAATCACTTAATATTATGGTTTCTTTTGAAGATAAATATGGAATAGAAAAAGCAACTGCTTATTTTCAACATGAAAAAGGAGAAGATAAAGTTGATATGATTTTATCTGCTGGATACGATACAAAAGGGACGTATTCTGCTAATTGGATTGTTCGTGATACCTTAGATCAAGTATGGTATGGTACAAGAGTTGTTCTCGTCAATAAAAAAGGAAAGAAAACTGAAACATTTGTAAGATGGCAAGATCCTACACAAAGTCATTCTTTGAGTCAGATAAAACCAGGACACACAAATGTGGATTCTGTTGTTGAAAATACAGATGGAAGCCAATTTAACTTTACATATAATGGAACTGATCTTGCAAAAAATTACACTATTCTAGGTTCTACTTATTATCATATGTATCCATTTATGAATATAAAAACACATAATTCTTCAGGACTTTTTGTTAATTCTTCATATGATGTAAACACACTTTATCAATATGCAATTAAAGGATTTGGGAAATTCATTGGTGTTGTTGGCGAAACAGATTTTGGTTATGGGGTTCAAGGAAAAACAACATCTTCTAGTTCTGGTTCGATAGGAGTTTATGGGCATGCAAGTTCAAGTTCTGGTTCAACCAAAGCAGTTTATGGATTATCAGAATCTTCTTCTGGAATAGGTATTTACGGAGAGGCAAGTTCAAGTTCTGGTTCAACAATTGGTGTTCGTGGTGAATCAAATTCTCCGAATGGATGGGGGGTTGTTGCAGAAGGAGCAGATTATAATTATAATTCACTTTACAATGTAACTCAAATAAATTCTGAAACAAGAGGACAAGCACTTTTAGCAAAAGGGGATGAAAATATAACTGGATTAACAAATGATAATTGTGTTATATGGAACTATTCTTTTACCAAAAGTAATCATACTATTCCTGTACCAGAATCATGCATTGATAGTACTTGTGATATAATTTTATCTGATATAGGTAAGCAGGAAAGTTCAGATACTATTGATACAATAAGACAATTAAAACTTGTTAATTATTTTCAATCAAGTTTAGACAATCGTGTTGTTTATATGAGTTCTTTTTATAGTACTTCAGAAAGTCTTTTTACATATTATAGTAGTAATCCTGACGCAAGAAATGGAATAAATCAAAATTTATTAATAACTCAAACTGGAACATGGGGTGGAAGCATATATAATGATGATTATTGCTTTTTGTGGATAGATAGAAGTGCAAGTGGTGAAACAGATGCAAATAATTGGACTTTAGAAATAACAAATAATGGTTGTGCAATTTATATTTGTAATTAAAATAAAAGAAGAATAAAAAAGAGGTAAAAAATGAAAAAAAATACTAGATTTTTAAAAATCATTCAAATGTTTATTGTTTTTATTTTTATGTTTTCCATATTTTCTAATTCTGCAAATGCTCAATTTGGTGCTGGAACTACTGGAGGTGTTGCTGCAGCAGCAGCTGGTGGAGGAGCAGCAACTATTTCTGTAGGAGCAGTTCTAGGTATTGTCGGTGGAGCAGCTGCGATATTAGCAATAACTGGTTATTTTGCTTATGAAAAGGGTTGGTTTAATTCAGATGAATACATGTTTTTACATAGTGTTGCTAATGGAAAGACAGATGATGCTGTTGATTTCTTAAATCATCTTAGTAGGGATGAACTTATTGAATTGATTTGTGAGCATATGGATGAATTGCTTGAAAATCTTAATAAAAAACGAAAGGAAATAACTGGTGATCTTCTTGATGTCAGTGAGGATGTTAATAAAGAAGATAAAGAAAATCAAGAAGAAGAAAACGCTATTAAAAATGGTGAAAGCACAGATGAAACTAGTCGACAAGAAGCAGCTAGAGAATCTCTTGAAAGTAGTGTTTGGAGCGAAACACTTGGTGAATTAAACGCTACATTTGATAAAGAGATGAAAAATGCTGCAAAAGATGCAGTAACTGAAGATTATGATGATGCTATGGAAGCTGAAAAGAAAGCTGAACAAAAAGAGGCAGCTAAAAAAGCAGCAGAAGAACTTCAAGGTATTGTTAAAGGATTCAAAAAACAAAAAGAGGGTAGTTCTGAACTTAATGATAATACTATTAAACAAGTTGCAGGTGTTTTGAATGATCCAGATATTTCACAAAAAGATAAACAAAGATTGTTTAATGCATTACCTGATTTTATTAAAAATAAAGTTAAACAAAAAGCATTATTGGGATTAAAGAATCATTACACTAAATTGATAAATAATTTTTCTAAATTTAAAGACAAGTTTGATGCGTTATGTGATGAGAGTGCTAAAGAAGGATATACTCATGACAACCTTATAACTGCAGTCGAAATATTATTTGAATATGATTTAGGCCCAAAGATTATGAATGGAGAGGCAGAACCTGGAGAAGCTTGGAAAAGAATAATGCAGATATGGGAAGGTTCTGATGCTATTTCTGGAGAAGATGAAGCACTTTTATTTAAGATGGCTGTTGCTGCAGCAAACAAACTTAATGAAGCTAGAAAAGCAGCAAAAGGAAATACTGCAGCAGAACAAAATCTTTTGGAGCAAGAATGTTCTATATATTGTGGTCTTCTTAATAAGCTAGGTTGTGATGCTTTCTTTGAAAACCTTAACAAGCAAGATATGAAAAAAGCAAGAAGAGTGGCTGAAGTTCTTTCTGAATGTGCAGACAAAAATATTGGTGGATGTTCAGCAACAGATTGTTTAAAGCCAGGTTCAATTGCATTTAAGGCAGCAACTGAAAATCTTTTGAAGTGTAATAAAAATCTTGTTAATCTTTTTAAAAAAGAAGTTGATAAGATAAAAGCTATGGAAGATGGTGATGCAAAAAATGATGCAATCAATAAAGCAAAGAACAAATACAAAAAACTTGCTCAAAAATTAGAAGAAGAATTTAAGAAAAAAGTCAAAGCTAAAGAATCAGTAAGTCAAGATGTTAGTGACAAAATAAAACAAATGAATGATTTAGTTAATAAACTTGAAGAAATGGAAGATGCTGTTATTAGAAAGTTAAGTCTTAAGGTTGTTACAAGTATGATTCCTCCTGAAGCACATATAAATGATGCATTGGATAAACTTATGGAATGTGATTCTTCTTATATTGATGGTTTAATAGAGAATCTTGTTAAAAAAAGAAATGCTCTATTAAATGATAATGCAGAAGAAGATGATAATAAAAAGAAAGAAGAGAGGAATAAAGAGATAGAAAAATTAAATGATGCAATAAAAAAAGTAAAAGATTCAGTTGATAAAGTTAAAGATTGTTTAGAAAAAACTAAAAATGATTTAAATAATAATCCTTCTAAATATTATGGTGAAGGAAGTGATGTTGTTGATAATAAAAAACTCAAAGATAATCTAAGAAAATGTCTTGGAAAAGAAGGAATCAGAGAATATGTTGGTGTTTTAGGAAATGGAGAAAATATTGGAAATATTGTTAAGCAACTTGAAGCTAAGATAGATGCTTTAAGTAAAGTATCAAGTAATGCAGATCCTGGTAAGGAAAAAGATCTAGAGGATCCAAAAGGAACAAAAATACCTGCTAATGATATTGGACAAACATCTGAACCTGCACCAAGACCTGCGTTTAGAAATCAGATAACTCAAATCCTAAATGAGATTAGGGCTTGTCAGACAGAAAAGATAGATAAGTTAAAAGAAATGTTAAAAGATAAAGGTGCAGACGAAGGTGACAAACAATTGATTAGAAATACTATTGCTGCTTTGGAGAAAGAGAAAGCAAAAGAAGAAAAAAAATTAATTTTGATAGTTAATCGAAGATTAGTGGAAATCAATAAAAAAATTGAGAAATTAGAACAACTACTCAATGGGGTTAATGATATTCCTCAAAGTAATATTGGGAATGGACAATTAACACAGCTTCTGGAAGGTATTAAAGCATGTAATGTTGATGCTGAAGATTTATTGAAAGAAGCAAAAGAGAGAGGTGTTTCTGAAGCAGATGCTAATGCAATAAAAGCTGCAATGAAAGATATGGAAGACAAAGTTAAGAGATTGGAAAAAGAAAAAAATACATTAGAAGCTGAATTAGAAACAGAAGAAGATGATTATGCTCCCGATGAATGGGGACCAGAAGAGGATAAAGAAAAAAAGATAAAAGATTTACGAGATAAAATAAAAGAAAAAGAAGAAGAGATTAAAAAATACAAACACAAATTAGAAGTATTACAAGAAATATTGGATGAATACACTGATTACGCTACATTTGATAATAAAAAGCAGTTTACTGGATTATTAGTAGAAATAGCTAAATGTAATATTGATGCTGAAAGATTAAAAGTAATTGCAGATAATTATAAATTAAATGAAAAAGATAGAAAAGAAATAGAAAAAGCTAGAGAAAAGATTAAGGAAGAAATTAAGAGATTAGAGAAAGAAAAAGAAGAAGAAGAAGATAAATTTCTGAATTCTGATAATGTTGATTCAACTTCAACAAAACTTTTAGAACTAGAAGAACAATTAGCTAAATATAAAAATAAACTAGAAATATTAAATCAAATATTGGAAGAAGATAGAGGTCAAAAACTAATAGGGATTATTACACTTAAACTAAAAAAAAGTGAAGAAAAACAAACAGAAGAACAAGCAGAACCACAAGAAACACCAATAATAACTTCTTCAGAAATAGAAGAACCAGCTGAGCAAGAACAAGTATATGTTAATGGTGAGTTACAATTGTCTGAAGAAGCTGTAAGTCTTTTAAGAGATGTACAAGAAGACTGGAGTGTTCTAAGTATGGTTGGAGATGCATTTATGGCTGCAATTAATCCAATACCTGGAAATGATATAATAAGTGATATAGAATCCCTAGTAGTCTCAGAAACAGAATTAGAATATCCCGAACAACTATATGAAGAAGAGCAACAAGTATCACAAGAACCAACAGGTGATACAGACGCAGATGGAATACCACAAGAACCAACAACACCAGAAGAACCAACAATATCTTACACACAACAAGAGCTTGAAACAGTTGAATATCTTCTTGAAAGAACAGCTAGTGGAGAACTATCTGCTGTACTTGAATTAAATGACTTGGTAAATGCAAATCCAGGATTAAGAGACACATTTGAAGTATTAAATGAACAAGTTGACAATGCATATATGACATTATTTGAAAACTATGCAGGTGACCTATATACACAAATAGGAGATAATATCTTTGAAATGAAAATGGATGTTTCAGGAGAATCTGCTGACATGCTTACAATGTTTGATGAGGCAATAACAGGAGAAGATAATACAGCAAGTGAAATAGTAAACACTTATTCATTTGATGCTCAAGTATTAGGTAATGATGGTGTAACTGTACTTATTCCAGATTGCATGGCAGAAGAATCTGTAATATGTGGTGTTGAATATTGTTATGGCATATATAATGGAGAGGCATTTTCAGTTGATGCTCCTAGAGAAGATGTAGTATCAGCAGTAACTACAGAAAATGGATTTAGCATAGAAAATGGACAATTAGTTGTTGAACCAGGACAAAAAGACATAAATAACTACGTAATGTTATTTAAAAATCCAATAAGCAGAATAGTACCTTTAATATAATTTATTTTCTTTTTTATATATTTTTTAATATATATTTTGTAAAATAGCATTATTTATTAATAGTAACAACTTTCTAATTGATATGAAAAACAAAATACTTAAATTATCATTCTTAGCAATGTTGGCTTATTCAGGATGTAATTCTCCAGGTCTTACTGAAAGACAACATCAAGAAGATCTTAAAAGACACGAAAGAAAGATGTATCTTAAAGCTTTTAAAAAGAAATTTGATGATCCAAAACAACAAGATTTATGGGATTCTATAGATAATATTCATTTATTGCTTATAGATAATGATGTAGCATTAGATTACAAAGAAGTTATAAATAAACTTACAGAAAGAGGTTTCTATAAAACAGGAGATGATGATACTATAAGAGATAGATTTAAAATAATTATAGATGAAAAATATTATGGCTCATTAAAAGAACATTTTCCTTCTGCTAAGAAGAATACTAGATGTTTTAATCCAAATCATTTTTATAGGCATCTTGTTATAACAGATGTAAAACATAATCTTTATAGAGATGAAATTACAGGAAATAAAATACAACCTACCATAGAAGAGATAGTGAATGAAATTCCTTTCATGAGACCAGGTTATTATAAAAATTCTATAAAGGAAAGATTAAATAAAGATAATGTTATAGTAATTCCAGAAAAAATATATCAACCTAAAGGACAAGCAGTAGATTAAAAATATTTTTTTATTAAATTATTAAAATAAACTTTTATATATTCTCCACACCAATATTATTTATTAATTTATATTTCTAATAAAAATTATGAAAAAAACACTTACTACTTTATTATCTGGATTATTATTAGCTTATTCTTCATGCTCTTCTCAACAAATAACAAAAGAAGAAAAAGAAAAACAATTCAAAGAAAGAATGGAGACATATAAAAAACAAAGATATTTCAGAGCTTTTAATAGAAATTTTAAAGATCCAAAACAACAAAAATTATGGGATTCTATTGACAATATAAATGTTTTATTTGTTGATAATGATGTTGCATTAGAATACAAAGAAGTGTTAAATGAATTAACAGATAGGGGATTTTATAAAACAGGTGACGATATAAGTTTAAGAGATAATTTTATAATATTTATAGATCACAAATATAAAGACTTACGAAAACATTTTGATAAATGCGAAGTAAAAAAAGAACCTTATATTCAAGAAAAATTATATAGGCATATTTTCATAACAGATATAAAAAACAATCCTTATGTTGATGAATTTTCTGGAAAAATAATACAGCCAACAATAAAAAATATATTATTTGACATTCCATTTATGACTAATAGTTATTATAAGTATTCTTTTTATAATAGATATAATAAAAATAATGTTAAAGTTATTTCTGAACCATTTAGATCTATGAGGGGTCAGGGAGTGGATTAATTCTTACATTATTAAAAACATTTATAAACTAGTGGTTATTTTATTAACCAAGTGGTTATTTAAATAAACATTAAAATGGATAATATCTTTAAAACAAATCAATACAGAATGTTAGAGTTATTTATAGAAAATCCCAGAATAGATTATTCTGCTAGAGGTATGGCTAGAGAATTAGGGATAAATCATGTTACAGTGTTAAAATATTTAAAAGAGTTATTAAAATTAGATTTAATAAAAGTAAAAAATGCTCTATATCCTCTTTATTATGCAAACACTCAAAATAAAAATTATCAATTTTATAAAATAAATAAAATTGTTTTTGATATTAAACAATCTAGGGTTGTCGAATATATACATAATAAAACTTTAGCTTCTGCAATAGTATTATTTGGTAGTTGTTCAAAAGGAACTTATAATAAAGAAAGCGATATAGATATATTTGTTGAATCTACTCAAAAGAAACTTAATTTATCTAAATATGAGAAAATATTAAAGAAAAAAATAAATCTTATTTTTCATTCTGATATACAAAAACTTTCCGAGAATCTGAGAATAAATGTTATAAATGGTATTACTTTATATGGCAATATAAGGTAATCAATATGGATGAAATATCATGGAAAGAATGTATAGAAAATGGAATTATTTTTGAAACTATACCTGATTTAGAAAGATCATTACAATTATTGTCTATGGCTGAGACAAGATTTCTTTTTTGGAATAAAAAAGTTAATAAAAAATTTATTACATTGAAAGTTGAAGGATACTACGAAATCATTAAAGAACTTATTTTTGCTTTAATATATAAAAATGGTTTTAATTGTAAAAATCATATTTGTTTAATTGCATATTTACAAGAAAAACATTCTGAATTAATTTATGAAATTGATAAGATCAATGAATTGAGAAAAATAAGAAATGATATATCTTATCGTGGATTTTATGTTGATAAAGATTATTTAGATAGAAATGAATTAGAGTTTAAGAATATTATAAATATCTTAATAAATAAAGTTAAACAATAATTTTTTAACATCAAAATTAAAATATCAAAATAAAATTGTCTCGTTTGGCACAAAACCTTCCCAAAATAGACAGGATATTGAGAAATATTTATAAACAAAGCTTTCTTTTTTAAAATAATGATAAAAAGACATTATTTTGAAGATATTGAAAAAGAACTTGATTTTAAAGAAATAACTGTGTTAATTGGTAGTAGAAGAGTTGGAAAAACTACTATAATGCAACACTTGTATGAAAAAGTAAAAGATAGGGCTGTTTATTTAACATTTGATGATCTTGAAGTTTTGGATCTTTTTGAAAATAATGAAAAATTATTCAAAGAACAATATGTAGATACAAATGATATAATCTTCATAGATGAGATACAATATTCTAAACAATCAGGTAGAATATTAAAGTATCTTTATGATACAACTAAAAAGAAATTTATTGTATCTGGTTCATCTACTCCAGAAATATCTATTCATTCAATTTCATATCTTGTTGGAAGAATGAGAGTAATAGAGGTTTTTCCAATAAAATTCAATGAATTTATTCAATATAGAGCAAGTAAAAAATCTATTCTTTTAAACAAGATAAGATCACTTAAAGAATTTAAACAATTAAAAAATTATTTTGAAGAATTTTTAAAATTTGGAGGATATCCAAGAGTTATATCTTTAAAATATGATGAAAAGAAAAAACATCTTTCATCATTAGTAAACACATATCTATTAAAAGAGATAAAAGACATTATAAAATATAAAAATGTCATGGAATTTGAAAGGTTTTTAAGATATCTATCAAATAAAGACGGAAATATAATTAACAAATCTGTTATTTCTAGAGAATTTGGATTAAATAGAAAAAAAATATCAGAAATAATAGATACTTTAATTAAAACTTATGTTTTATACGAAGTTAAACCTTTTCTAAAAAGAAAAACAAAAGAACAAATAAAAAATAATAAAATTTATTTTCAAGATACAGGTTTTAAAAATTCATTGGCAAATAATTTTAATGATCTTGATTTTAAACATGATAAAGGAATGATTCTAGAAAATTTTATTTTAAATTCATTGATACGGAAAGGATATGATGTTAAATTTTGGAATTATAAAAACAGATATGAAATGGATTTTGTAATAGAGAAAGATAATAAAATTGTGGGGATTGAGTGCAAATCAAGGTTAACTGATGCAACAATAAGTAGTTCTTCAAAAGAATTTAAGAAAAGATTTTCACCATATAAAATATATGTTGTTAATGAGTCTATTGATAATAAGAAAGATAATATTGAATTCATAAACTATTATAACTTCATAGTCCTTTTAGAAAATAATAAATTATTCTAACCAAAAACACTTTCAATAATATAATCAATAATCATAAGAATAAAAGTTATTATCATTTATATCACATATATTAATTATATATTATTTAGAATTGCATCAAAATAAAATTTTAATAAAATAAAAAAAGAAGAAAATTAGTAATAATTTTCATCATCATCTTCTAGGTCATCATCGTCTTTCTTTCTCATTTTTGTTAATCCGACGATAACTAATAGTAATACTAAGATGATAACTAAAACTATTAAACTAACTTCTAATATTTTAACTGTGTCTGTTCCAGCAAAAGTTGAACTTTCTTCTGTTCCATCTGTTCCTATTACAAATGCATTGAAGTTTACGTCCTTTAATGCTTTTGTGTTTGATAAAACAGTAACTGCTATTTCTTGAAGTCCTTCTGTTTCTTTTTTAGCTGCAAGATATAAGTTAATTTTTTTAGATTCTTGAGGTTCTAGAACAACAATATTGTTGCTTAGTTGAGCATCTGCCCACTCAATTTCTTCTGTTTTTAACATATATGTTTTAACTGAATCTGCTTTATTGGTTAAAAGCATTGAAAATTCAGCAGTTTCTCCAGCTTTAACTTCTTGAAAATTATCAGCAACTGAAATTACTAGTGCTTTATCAGATTGACTTATTATTTCATTAGCTTCTGAAGCTATAACTTCTGCTTCTGTTACTAATGTTTCTTCGTATGTTTCTATTTTTTCTGATTTTTTAAATACTAATTTAGGTTGTAAATTTATTCTTTTAAATTCTTCTTTTCCTAATTTAATACCTAATACACCTTCTTCTCCTTCTTCAAATTCTTCTGGTACATTAACTACAAATGTTTTTGTGTAAATTGTATCTTTATCAACATTGAATTTATTTGTTCTTAATGATTCACTTTCAAATTCTGAACCTGAAAATTTATATTCAATAAAGATATTTTCAACATCTTCTTTTGCTTCGAATGTTAGTTTAACTTTTAGATCTTCGCCGATTATGATATCATCAACTTTGTATCTGTCTGCATCATTATCTCTAATTCTGAAATCTGCATCTCCAATATCTAGTTTCATAACATCAACCCAGTCAACTCTTGATGTATCTCTACATAATGCGTATGCTGTTCCTCTGATTTCAGCTTTATTCCATGTTCCGCCTGTTCTTCTTACGTTCCATTTAACTGAATTTACTTTATCTTCTTTTTCAAAGTCATCCATATGGATTCCTGTTGATTCTTCTTTATCATTTTCCATCCATGCATCAACTGCATAATAATTTGGTGGACATGATACTTTAATGTCTATGCTTTCATCTGGCCATCTGATTATTTTATGGTATGTATCTGACATTACAACATCTCCATCTTGGTATTCTGGTGATGTGTATGTTTGAGCTGCTGCAAATGGAGCAACCAAAGCCAGTACAAGCATTAATGCTGTAAATAATTTTTTCATTTTACCCCTCCTATTGAGTTATTATGATTTTTTATTGTTTTTTGAATATAAATTCAGATTTGCTATACTCTTCTTTAAAATCCTTTAAGTCATCTAATAAATTGCTGTATTTTTTCTCTATTTTCCCAATAGCTTCATTTCTGTTTTGCATATATTGTTGTGTTTTCTTTACTAATTTCTTATATTGGTTCATATTACTCTTTTTAAGTGCTTTTTTTCTATCGTCATTTATTTTACTAAGATTATTAGTGTATAAATCATTCACTTTTTTAATCTCTTTTTTCTTTATACCATCATAAGAATCAATTATCAATTCAATTATCTGAGAACTGTATACATTATTCAGACTTTTTTTGAATTTATCATTAAAGCCATCTATTTTTTCACCATTGACATATAATGCATCCATTGCCTTCATATGCTTTAATGTATTTTCTTTATAACCAGGATTTATTATACTCAAGTTAAATCCTTCTTCATCTATATTTGTTTTTCCCAATACTTTTCTATTATCAATATAACCAGTAATTGTAACTTTATCATTTAATTTAACTGAATAAGTATCAACAATAGAAGTATTTAGTATTTTATTTATATTTTTTTTAACTAATTCATTACATCCTTTAAATTCATTAATTATTTGATCTTTAGAATAAATATCTTTTATTTTGAAATCTTCCTTTGCTATATTTTCATCATGTATAATTTTTTCTAAAGGTGTATCTTTCTTCATATCTGATTTTTTTTCTTTAATAAACTCATTTCTTAGTTTAATATAATCTTCTTTAGGTACAATATTTTCGTTTGAAGTGATACATCCTTGACTCATTCCAAATGCTACAGGTAATACCCCATACTTTCCGATTTTTAATAATAAATCTGCCATTTTATTCCTCCTCTAATGTAACTTTATAGTGATAACCTTATTTATACAACTTTTATTTATAAACTTTTTGGTTCTGTAGTTACTATAGAGTAGTTTTACCATTTTTATCTTTGTTTTAATATGATTTCATATTTTTTTGTTAAATTGAGCTTATTTTCTTTTTCTCCATCATCATTCAATCTCATATATGGGAGAATATCATTTGAATAGATTTTTTTGTTATTTTTTATCTTGTTTTTTAAATCATTATTTATTTCTTTATTTACTATAACATATCTATTATTCAACCAATCTGTCTTTTTTCCCTTGAATGTAACCTTATATATTAATATATCATTTATCTTATCATCTATTCCTTTTGCTCTACCCAATATATCCTTATATTGCTCAAATACTTGCTGTGAGTTAGTTATTTTAGATGAATACAACTTATTGATTGCAAATTGCTTTAATTCATCTGGAAGTTCTTGATTCGAGTATTTTGTTTTCAAATCAAGATATTCAGAAGTTAAGTTATCGATTTTTTCATTTAATTTACTATATTCATTAATTGTTCTTTTATTTACTTTATTTAATCCACTAAATATTGTTTTTTTGATTTCTTGAATATCTTCTCTAACTTCTGCTTTTTTAACATAACTACTTAGTGATTTATTGAATGCACTAACTAATTTTCTTATATTAGAACCAAATTTTTGTATTTTCATGTAGTCATTCAATGATGTTGTTATATCTTTTACTTGTTCTTTGATACTTTTGTCATTTTTGTACAGTTTAGACATCTTTCTACTTATGGACCCCATAACTCTCCCGAACTCTTTTTTACTTAAAACATCATCATTTTTGTTATTATTTATGTAATCTATTACTTTATTGTAAAGCTTTTGATGTTTTTCTTTTAATTCTTTTTTATCTAAATTAATCTGCTCTTCAATACCTGTAATTTTTTCTGATAGTGAAACATATCCTGCTTTGATATTTTCTAGTTTTTCTTCTAATTTATCATTATCTTCTAATTTATCATCAACAACATTCCCAACTTCTTGTTTGAATTTTCCTTTTATGTTTGATAATAATTTGTTAATTTTATTAGAAATATAGGATTTTGATTGTTTTATCTTATTGCTTACAAAACCTTCTTCTGCCACATAACCTTGTTCAGCAGCTGCTCCTGCCCCACCTAATGCCAATGCTCCAATTACTAGTGAAGCCAATACTGTTTTTCTTACAGGATGTGTGTTTGTAGCTTTTTTCACTGCTTTTCTTTTTTTCTCGTCTTCAACTTTCTCATAAATTGCATTCTCTATTTTTTCTTTAAAATATTCAAGTTCCTTTCCTTTTCCTTTATCAAATCCAGAGATTATTTTAGATAATCTAGGAATCTCTTTTTTAAGAACTCTTTTTAATTTTTTGGCTTTGTAATTAGCAATATCATCTGCAAGTTCTTTATCAAGTTTACCTTTAACAGCTTCACTTTCAAAATCACTTAGTTTTTTATCAAAAACTTTATTTTCTAGATCTTTCTTATTTTTATTAAGATATGCCCTCAATTTACTCTTTTGAAGGGAATTTTTAGCACTGTCAGCAATAAGATATTGAATAATTGTTTTTTCTTTGTTATTTAATTTAATTTTATTATCTTTTGAATATTTTTGAATTATATTATTATAAGCTGAAGCAACAGAATTGTCTATATTATAATTCTCTCCATCCATTACCATATCTGTATTAATCTTATTGAATTTATTTTTAATATAATTAATAATTCCACTTTCTAAATTTTTATTAGTTATACCTGTAGTTTTTTTTGTAGTTTCTGGTTTTTTTCTTTTAATTCTTATTTCTGTTTTCTTATTGATATCATCGTCTTTTTCTTCACTAAAATTTTCTTCAACATTAAATTCAGAATAAGGTTTATTATTATCTTCAGAAATCATTTTTTCAATACCTTTTTCAACATCTATATCTTTCTTTGAAACTTTTTTGTTTTGTTTATTATCATCTGTCTTTTGAATTTTATATTCGTCAGGTTCTTGATTTTCTAAAGGTTTATCATCATTTTCTATCTTAGGACTTCTATTAACATTTTCAACAGATTTCTTAACCTCAGAATTATCTTTTACTTTTTCTAATTTATTGTATGGTTGAGTTACTAATTCTTTTTCATCATTTTCCTCAACATTTGATTTATCATCTTGTTTGGTATTATATTCTTGTTTTTTATCTAGAGGTTCTTCATTAACTTTCCCTAATTTATTATTTAAAATATTACTTACTTCATTATTGATACCACTATAATTACTTGGATTAGGATTTTCTTGTTCTGAAATGTATTGATTATTTATTTTTATAAATTGATCAAGATTTTTAGCTATGTCTCTCGCATAATTATCATTAATATTTACAAATTCTTCTTTTAAAATTTCAAGATAATCATTAATTTGATATATTTTTTCACTGTCTAAATTATCTACTTTTATATTTGATTGGTAATCTTTGAATATTTTAGATGACTCTGCTAATTTTTTAATTTCTTCTGAGAATATTTGGTGTGTTTGAGGATCAATTGATTTTTCTAATTCAAATTCATTAGGGTTTATTCTTTTAATATATCCTAATGTTGCTATTTCAGAATTAACTTTTTTTTTAGCACTTCCTAAACTTTTTTCATTAATAATATCTTCGAGGTCTTTTTTGTCCATTCTTTCTCCATAAAATATAATAATTAAGTTAAACAGACTACCAACCTCTCCTATTTGTATTTACTATTTCAAAGTGGTTTATAAGTTTTTCTATTTTTTTACATAATTGATTAGGTATAAATAATATATTATAGAATTTAATAATAAAAATAAAATTAGTTATCTTAAAAGATTTAATATTTCTTTAAAATCATCTTTTTTAGTTAAATCAATATTATCAATACTCTTAGCTTCCTGTGTCATTAATTTCATTGATTGAATAATCTTTTTAATATCATCTAATGAAAAATCTTTTTCACCAATATAAGGACCTAATTTTTTTAGATCATTTTTAGAAAGATTATCCATATATTTTATCAATTTATTGAATCTTGATTCAATCCTTCCAGCTATTTTTATTATCTTGTTCTTGTCTTTTGTATTTTTTAAAAGTTCAAAGTCATTTTTATTTTCTTTTTTTATTTTTATTATTTCACTTAAAATATTTTTTTCTGTGTCTGTTATATTTTCTTTATCAATCTTTTGAACTATTTTATTATTCAATTTATCAAATTCATTATTCACTTTTTCAACTTGTTTAGCAACAACTGGTTTAAGTTCATTATATTTGTCTTTTATTTGTTGCTTTATACATCCTGTTGCTAGTGTAAATCCAATAAGTGCCATTCCGATAAGTCTTTTTATTTTATCCATTTTCTCTCCCTTATGTCATAGTTCCTACCATTACATATCCTGCAATAGAATTAAATAATATCATAACAACCAGAGCTATTGCACAATACATAAGTGTACTATTTGTTAAATTTTTTCCAAGTTGATATCTTTCCATTGTATCATCTTCTCCAAATTCAATACCATTACTTATGATTGTTAATATGAATATTAACTCAACAACATATATTCCAATAATTATTTGAAAATAATATATTGGAAGACCTGTTCCAAACATATCCACTATTCCTGTAAATTGAGATGCTTGTCCCTGAACTTGTCCACCACTAACTAATTTTGTAAGCTGTCCACTTAATCCTGCTAGTATTGTTGTAATCATTGATGTGATACCCACAACTATTCCTGATATTGCAGGTGTCATAAACTTTATCTGAGATTTCATTGAAGAAAGTGTTTCTCCTAATAAATCTCTTAATCTCTCATCAACTCTATGCATCTCTCTTATGTAACGAGACATTGAAAGTAATGCTTGTGCAGCTATCTTAGGACCTTTTTTAGAACTTTCAACAAGTATTTTCATTGAACTTTTAATTATCTCAGAAGGAAACATACTTAATGTTCCTGTTTCTTTATTAAATAGGGCTTCTTCTATACTCATGCCCATTTTTATCATGTTCTCTACAGTACGCTTAAAAAATTGTCCTGTTGTACTATCTCCTAATTCTGCTGCAACTTTCCTAAATGCAACTTCTACAGGTAGTCCATCTCCTAAACGATTACCTAATTGAAATAAAGCTGATGCAAATTCTTCTTCTAATTCTTTTGTTTTATCTCTTATTTTTATTACATTTTTACTACTTAATTTATAATAAATACCTGCACTTATTCCTACTGCTAATGTTATGAATAAAGACATTATACCTGCTCCTAATCCAAATGGGCCTATTTTTTCTGAAGCATCACATGCAATTTTTCCAGGAGGACAGATATAATTTAAGAACTTTGATGTTTCAGTTATTGCAATATCAAATGCAGGATCTAAAAAATGAATAATCATTGGAAATAATCCTATTAATAGTAAACCCGCACCTATTAATATTGCAATATGTTTTGCCTTTATTGTTATTTCAGAAAATCCTAATTTTATTGTAATACCTTTAATAATAGATTTTTTATTTTTTTCTTTTCCTCCTCCACTTGGACGTTTTTCAAGTATACGTCTTCCCATATAATAAACTCCTACAGGAAGAAGAATGTTGTATATTACAGCAATATAAAGAGCAATTCTTCCAGGAGAAAGTGATTCATCACTCATAAAACTTACAATTAAAGGCAACATGACTAATCCTAAAATAGGAAGAATAACTCCTAACATATTTAACATAGTCATGGGAGTACCCATATTATGTGCATAATGAAGCATTTTTTCATATGTTTCAGAAAGAAGTACATCAAGAGATTTATCTAATAAATCAAGACGACGTGATTCAGATCCTTCATATAATGAACTTACAATAAGATGAAAAACTTCTATAAATTCTCTATTAGTTTCTTTCCATCTTTCTAAATAATGATTAATTGATTCAGTTATATTTGAAAATTCTTGTGTTTCTACATCCCAAAGTATTTTTTTCATATCTAATGCAAGAGGAGGTTTAAGATGAATAGATGCAAACTCAATTGCTCTTTCAAGATTAGATGTATGTTTCATATATGTAACAATATAAAAAATACATAAAATCATTTGATTAGATGTACGCATTTTCCATTTAGTTGATAAAAAATCTGGAACTTTTTGAAGTATAAAAAATAAAACAGCTGCTACAATAAGAGATAGTAATAAAAGAAACATAGAGCCCAATAATCCAAAAGAAATAAATGCACCTAAAAAGAACACAATAATTGCTGTAATATAACTCAAAGATATTGCTCCTTGTGGAGTTATACCAAGATGAGCTTCTTCTATTCTTATATTTAAATTTTTTACTTGTTTATCAGTTATAGGAAATTTTATTTTTTCAGAATAATTACATGCTTTTTCATAATAAGTTAATCTTTTAGACATAAATGATTTTTTGAAATTTTCATATTCAACAGTTATTGGACGTTTACTTTTTTCAAATTGTTCTATCTTTTTATCTGGATTTGTACTTTTTTCTAACTCATTCTTTATTCTTTCCTTATACCTGCTGATTATTTTTTCTTCATCAGCCATATTTCTTAGCCTCTTTTTTTATAAGTTCTTTATATTCAAAAAAAACTCTTTCATTATCTATAAATCCTTTATCTTTTTTAATTTTATCAATTGTTTTATGAAAATAATCATTGCATCTTAATACAAAATCTGCTTCAAGAAGATCAGGATTTTTTAATTTATCAGATAATTTAACTATTTCTTCTTTGCATTTTGCTCTCAATTGTATATTTTCCCATACTGCATTCCAGTTTCCTGCAAAATCAGATATATTCGATGCAATTAATTTAAGAACTTCTGAATCTCCTGATGATAGTTCGTCTGTAATTTCTAATTGGTCTGTAATAGAGTTGTATTTCATAAGATCAACAAAACCTTTCTCTCTCATAGGATCATCTGTCCATTTTTTTCTTACTTCTGTTATTTTAAGAACTCTTCTTTTTTTCTTAAGACCTGCAGCACTCTTAACAGGATTAGATATTACAATTATATCTGTTGCTTTGAAAGAAGTTTTTGGAACACCAATATCATTAACAACTCTATCAAAAACACCATAAGGTGAATCACCATGAATTGTTCCTGCAACTACATTTGCAGCTGCACCAACTCTCATTGCTTCATAAAGTGATTTCGCTTCACTGTTATGAAGAAGTATGCTTCCTGATCCGCCAATAAATCTTTGTGTTGATTTAACAGAAAGATCATAAACATATTCGGGCTTATGAAGATTTATTGTTTCTATTGATTTTATTCTATCAATAAAAAAATCTCCGTGAGCAAAATCATATAATTCATCAGTACATTTTACTTCTTCTGTAAGTTTTTTTAGATAATTCTTTGAACAGCATTTTGTCTTTCTTAAATGTCTGTATTTTCTTGGAAGTACAACATTTTTTTCTAATTCTTTTGGGTTAAAGACAACAGAGTCATTTTTTGAATGTGAAAATGAATTTGATATTATTTTTGGTTTTTTATGAGTAAATCCTATGTTTTCAAGAAAGTATTTTATATATTTTCTTAATTTTATCTCAGCAATATAATATTTCCTATTTTCTTTTTTATTGGGCATTCTTTCAATTAGTTTGCATACTATGCCTTGAGTTAATAGAGCATAATTCACATCTTCAACTAGTTTTTTAGAAGTTGAATAATATCTTATTATATTACCGCACTTTTTTAGAGAAGAAATTGATCCATCTCCACTATACATTCCTTTTAGAAGAGCACATATTTTATTTTTATTTAATCCATAAACAAATTCAGGTATTCTTTTATGCAGACTTGTTTTGCCACAACCAAAATACAATAAAAGATCTATTAATGGTTTTGACATTATAAATATCTGAACCGAAGAACCTAATCCTTTAATTTTTCTTTGTGATACTTGAAGACCTAATTCTTTCTGACAAATATATTTTATATCTTCAATAATCTTTGGTTTTGAATTTGTGATTTGAATTTTATTATTGTCGATGTTACCTTCTGCGAGATAATATCCAATAAGTCTTAAAATATTTTCATTGATTGGAAATTTGGCAGGAATACTATTAGAAGTACCTCTTTTTATTCTTAAGTCCTCAAGATTGTATTTTATCTTTGCTCTTTTCATTAGTTTTAAAAATGATTTTATGGGGATTCTTGTTTTTTGTGTTGAAAGAAGATACCTATAAATATCTGGGATTTTGCATATTTTACTTGCTTTTTTCCAGTTAAGTATTTTTATTGCTTTCCTTATATATGGTTCTGCATTTTCAACACGATAATTTTCTTTGAATATTTCAAGAAGATTAATACTATCAAAATTTTTGAATCCACAAGGTATTTTTGAAGGTATTATTATTGGATCATCAGACATTAATTGATTTGTATTTATAGCTGCTATTTTAAAATCTACATGAGTAAATACACTATGATCTGGTGTTACAATAACTGATCTTCCTGATTTAGTTGTAAGTTTTATTAATTTGCTGGATTTAGGGTGTTTTATAAATCCTGAAATTGGTTTCAATTCCATTTTATTTTCATTTGTCAATGTGGGAAGATAAACATTTTTTAGATCTTTTCCTTCTATGTTTTTAATTGCAGTTCTTCTAGTAATTCCTTTTTCAATTATCACAACTTCTTGATCTCCCCTTAAAGAGCTTCTAACTTCTCCTACAATTAATGCACTATCTCCTAAACGAAGAGTTGTTCTAATTCCTATTGTTGCAGAAACTTCACTACTTTCTTTTCCAGCAAGTGCTGATGCAACTTTAAGTGGTTGTATGTTGTAACCTAATTTCATAAGGGAATCAGTTGGAAGTTCTAGAGTGTTATGTGCTAGGATATTATCTGAAATAAAATTTTCATTTTCTGGAACTGAAAAATCATAAACCCAATTTTGTTTATTTTTTAATTTTTTAATTGAAACAATTTCGTCCCAAAAAATATCTGAATTAGATATTTTTTTAAGATATTTACCTAACTCATTTTTTTTGTCTATCAGATAATCTGCAATCTTATCTAGTTTATTTATTCCAATTTTATTGTTTCTTGTAATGTAATCTTGACTATTAAAGATTTTCTTAGGACAAATTGACTTTAATTTATTCAATATGGTTTTATCTAATTTAACACTATCTGAACTAGCATGAGTTGATTTTCTTTTTGATAAAATATTTAATTTCTTATTTTTATACTCTTGTAAAAATCCAATATATTTTTTAAACTTATCAATACTTTCCTGAGAACTGATTCTTCCATCTTTAGTTCTGTCATTATCTTTTGATTTTCTTTTTCTTAGTCTATTTATCCTAAATATTATTCCCCAATTAAGTAAAAGTGTTTGAATATCTTCCAATAGATTCATTGAAGCTAATGAAGTTATTATTTCCTTGTCAGAGACACATCCATCTCCTGAAAAAAATCCTCTCATGAAACTTGCTTTTAGTTTATCACTTAATGAATATACCCACCAAGGTATTTTTTTAGTGTAAGCATTGCCATCAAGATCTAGTAAATGTTTCATAATAAACCTAAATGATTTTGAATTAATCATTAATGAAAATTTATCACTATGGGTTTTTATATTGAAACCAAATCTTTTGCTTATTTTTTTAACTAATTCCTGTTCTTCTTTTGAAGAAACTGACATTATTATTGAATTTCTGTCATAACATCCATCTGCTACCCATAATCCAATAAATTCAACAAATTCATTATCTAATTTAATATTAAATCTAATATTTTTTGCATTTTTCCCATATCTTAAATATGTTATATCTGAATTCTTAACATTTAATCTATCTGCTATTTTAAATGGTATCAATCTATCTTTTATCCATTTATTCACTGTTGATTTACAATAATTTTCCCTTCCTAATTTTTTGATAATTTTTTTATTTTTCTCAATAGTTTTATCTTTTAGCACGAGAAACATCTTATCTATTTCATTCTTTGTTAATTTCTTATTTTTAAGAACATCATAAAGATTAAACTTTTTTGGGTTTTTAGAAATAATCAATTTTCTCGGAACAGCTACTCTATCTCTTAGTTTTAGATTACTTATTTTTTCCTCTTTTAGTAATCTTTTAGTATTTTCTGAAAGTACAAATATACTATGATCTCCTGTTATCTCTAGTTTTCTGCCTGTTCTTGTTATTATTTCATATAAGGTTTTTTTTACTTTATGACGTATTATTGATAAAGCTTTTTTACATTCTAATTTTCCATTTTTATTTATAGAATTGATAAATAGTTTATTTGGTCTGATAATTTCTCTGGAGTTAATTTTTTCCACTTTATTTTTTCCACTTAGTATGTTGAATATTTTTTTTACAGGAAGATTATATTTTTTATCATCATAACTCACTAATACTCTTGAATTTTCTGAAACACTATCTTCAATAGTTATCATACGATATCTTCTCATTATCTCGATCATTAAACTTCCTAATAAAGATGTTTTACCTGAACTTCTTGTTCCACCAATTAACATTGTTCTTGTTCCATCTATTAAGAACGAAAGAAGTCCTGCTGCCATAGAATTTATCATGCCTACTTTAATAAATAATGGAAGAGTCCAAGGTTTATCTCTATGTCTTCTGAATGAAAATGCAAGACCTTTTGGATTTAAAGGAGGTGCAACAGCTGAGACTCTTGAACGCATTTTTTTTATTTCAAGTTCTGTATCTAGAACTGGATTTGCTTCATCTAAAGGACGTCCAGATATCAGACGAAGTTTTGTTGCCCAACCATCAACTTCTGTACGAGTAGGTATTATATTAGTATAACAATCGTCATAATCTCCATGAACTAGATAAATTGGGGTGGTGCCTGGTGGAGAATTTATATTTGCATCTTGTACTTTTGTATCTGATAAGAGTATTTCAATAAGACCAAACCCTACAGTGTATCTCAATAATATTTCTGCAAGTTCATCAATTTCATTTTGTATGATTTCAATATTCTTATTTTTTGCAAGATCATCTAAAAGATCTTTTCCAACATTAAAGAAAACTTCTCTCATAAGATCAGGATCAAGATATTCTTCTTTACTAGGGCGATGTTCTGCCATAATTTTTCTTGCTTCTTCTAATAAAACATATTTTTCTTCAGAAAGTTTAAATTCTGGAGGTATTAAGTGATAAAGGGTTTTTGCAGAATCAGGAAACTGAAATATTGTAACTTCTGCATTTCCAATAGTATAATTATCAACGATAATTCCATTCTCAGGATACTTTACCATTAGTTTAGTATACATGAAATTTGGTTTGATAAAAGGATGAAAAATAGAACGATATATTTCTCTATTTCCTCTTTTATGTTTGGAAATATCTTTTTTTGTGAGAATAATTAGTCTCCATTCACTCATTATATTTAGTGTATAATTTATTGTTGCTGCAATATGAGTAAGACTATCTTTTTCAATAATATCATTTGATTTTGTTATTCTTACTTTTAATGAACGATAAAGTCTTTTGAGAGATATATACGCAAAAATTGGATTTTTTTTTATTTCTTCATTAAGAATATATTGCATTTGTGTAAAATATTCTTTTATGTATCTTTCCCAACTTTTTCTTTTTAAAAGATAAGTATAAGTGTATTTTTGTTCTCTACCAACTTTTTTTATAAGATTTGCAATTTCATTGAGAATAATTGTTTGATTATGGTCATATTCATAATCTCTTCTCTGAACAAGAACAAATTTTGTAACACCTATAACTTTCACTAAAAGACTTATTACATCCCTCATGCATTTTTCACTATCTTCAATTGATGGAGGATATGAAGCTCTATCTAAATTAATCTTAAGAATCTTTTCTCCGCCTTCTCTAATTACTTCAAAATCATATTCTTGCGGTGGCATATACTCCTCTTTTTATATTAATTAAAATAATAATATATTTATAAGAGTATTATTGTTTATAAAGGTTATGTGTTTATAGAAATTTATTTATCTAAGATAATAATTAATGTATCTTATATTGTGCAATGCAGTACTGAATTATTAAATGAAACAAATAATATTAGCACAATTAATGAAATCACAAAAAATAAAATACTTGTTTTATAATCTAAAAATCTTTTTTTATTTGGTCTTTTGAATATTTTTGGAAGTATTGTTAAAAATCCTGGAATAAATAATGCTTGAATAACTGCAAATGTACACCAAATTGATGCTAAATCTGTACAAATATTAACACCTAAATAAAAATATCCATACAATGCATAAATTAAAGATAATAATAAAGATACATCAACGAAAGAAATTAAAAAATAAATTATTATTTTTTTTGAATCTTTATCTCTTATAAATCTCCTTGAATCAAATGCACATAAATGAATATAAATTAAAAATATTGTCCACATAGCACCCCAGATATAAATTGTATAATGTCTTAAGTAAAAACTATATGCTTCAAATTTCATAGGAATAAAAATATATGCAATACTTCCCAATAAAATCAAAACAAGAAAAATCCAACTATGGAATTTTTTATTTGTCATTTTTTCAAGTGCCATAATACCAAAATAAGGAGCGAGTATTGAAAATATCCATCCTATCTTGTAAATAATCTGATTTAAAGTTATTAGGGATAGAAATTCAAAAAATTGATGCATACCAATACACAAAAAAGCAATTATAATATTGGTTAAAAAAGGCATAATCCATTGTTTTTTTGATTTTGAAAGTTTTGAGTATTTATTTCTAAAAAATATATAGAATAGAATACACGATAGAATAATTGTAATTCCTGTAATAAATTGCACCTCTACACTATAACACATACTTATTGGAAGTATTTTAACTTTATAAATTTTTATATAACAACCACTTCAAATTCATCTTTGAGAAGTTCTTTAACTCCTGTTACGTGTCCTGCTCCAAGAACAGTTAATATTTTACCTTTCTGTATGTGGTAGGCAGCTGTTTTAAGATTTTTTGCAATAATTGTGTTTCTTTCAGTTATTAGAATTCTGTAAACAGAAGGATATCTTTTCTTGAGTTTCTTCATGAGAAAATTTATGCTTTTATATGAAGGAACTTCAGCAAGATTAAATTGCATTTTCTCTCCAATTCCAAAAAATGCTTTTATTATATCTGCGAACATTCTCCATTTTTCTCTTGCAGAGAATTTTTTAACTAAACGATTGAGAGTTATTTGAATATCTTGATCAATCAAAAAAACAGGTTTTTTTAATTTTCTTCCAATTAAGACAGATGTTTTCATTTCATCTCCTGGCATCATCCCTGTTCTTTTTCCAAGTTTTTGTTGAATATACTGTCCCACTAAAATAACTAGTGATTTTTTTATTCCTAATTTTCTAAAATCTCTCCATCCAAATTTTCTTTTCTTTTTAGAAAACATTGATTTTAATCTGTTGATATCTAGCTCGACTGCAATTGCTTCAGGATTATTTTGAGCAATAAATTCAATGACTGAATTTTTACTTGTAGGAGATATATGTGATGTACCTAGTAAATATATTGTTGGCTTTGTTTTATCCATTTTATATTTAAGAAATATAGTTTATTTAAAAGTTGCGTATTATGCTTTATAAAAATCCAAATGATAAATGTATAGTAGAATAAACTGTGTTCCTATTGCTCCAAACAAATGCCACATAAAATGTGTTCCCATTGGTAAAAGCATTGCAAGATATTTATCAAATGTACGAGATAATACTGCCAATATCATAACACTAACTGAACCTGCAACATAACTCCATTTATAGAACTTTGTTTTATATAATGTTATAAAAATAGGTATTGCTGCAGTTAATCCCATCATTGTATAAGATAAATTAATTGAACGTGCTATGTCAAAAAACATAAAATTAATTATATTTAATCCAAACATTAAGACAATTAATATTATGCCTATCCACCATTTTTTAAGAGACTTTTGAAAAAAATAAAAACTCATAGAAAATATAATTAATGCAATTGGAATCCAATCCATAAAAAGAAATATTTGATGATATCTAAATGCATGGTAAATCGTCCCTCCAATTCCCCCAATTGTGAGAAGTATGATGATATATGTTAAAAATTTATGTTTTTTATATTGTCCCCATAATCTAATAAACCAATATCCTGCAATTATAATAAATAAAAAAGCAGAAAGAGCATTAAAAGGCTCAACAATAAGACGTGAAAAATCTGTTTCAGTATAAATTGGTCCGTGATCTCCTGCATGAGCCATACCCTTTATTATGCTTTCATTAGTCATTTATTTATGCAGTTTTAGCTTTTGCAACCATATTTTTGATTGCATCTTTTTTAAAACCAACAACACAATCATCTCCACATTCAAGAACAGGGACACGTCTTTGTCCAGTCTTATCAACAATGTAATTGATTTTTTCATCTGTATCCACAAGAATACTTTCAAAATCTGCTCCCATTGCAGTTAGAAAACTCTTAACAACCATACATTCAGGACATGTTTTTGTTGTATATACTTTAATTTTCATTATTACCTCCTTTTAAACCATATTATTGATATGGTTCCCCCCATAAAACTAATATATTATCAATCTTGTTTTATTATAAATATTCGTGATGATTATTTGGTGAATAAAATAAAAAATAAATCTTTTTTTAATATTTATTTACTGGACAATGGGTTATAATATAACATATAAATTGTTCTAGCCAAAAACAACCACCCTATAAAATACCATGAAGCCATATATATCATATTCAATATTACTATTAAAAAGGATACTATCATAATCATATAAACTGCTTTTTTCTTTATATTCCAACTCTCTGCTATTGATTGCCAAATTTTATTTTTTGTAATCATTCCACTAAGAATATTAAAATATATTATAGAGAAAAATATGAGTATGAACCATGCAATAATTGTTGTATACAATGCTAAAATATTTATCATTATTTGTTGAGGAATAAAAGACCCTAAAAAAAAATTAAGTAAACTACTTGTTAAACTTATAAACAAAAATCCTATTCCTAAAATAAATATTCCAAAAACAAACAATACAATATGTCCAAAAAACCATTTTATTGCTTTTTTCCATGTAAATTTTTTATTGAAATATATCAACCATATAAAAAGTGAATAAATTAAATATCCTAAAAAAAATATTATTGGTAGGATGAATATTGCTACAATTGCAATTATTAATGCATTTTTAGATTGATTTATAGCAATTGTTGAAAAAGTTGAAGGATTATTAACATCAAAACCTGTTGATTTTAGAATTCTGTTTACATAACTTAATATTCCATATACTATCATAAACATTGATATCCAAAAGACACCATCTGACACAAGTGCTTTCCATGTTTTAGAAATAAAAGTTTTGCTTTTTGCTTTTTGATAAACACTTGAAAATTCTTTTTTAATGTTTTTCCCAACCTCTTTTAATTTTATCATCAGATATATTTGTTTGTTTCTTTTTTAAAGATTTTTGTTTTTGATTTGATTTATTGAAAAAGATTTTACAAAACCAGTTCTATTTCTTTTTTGCTATGGTCAAAATGAATAAACTATTCTCTTTATCAAACTTTTTTCCATCTATGCCTAAAAATTCAACAATTTCAAAACCATTTTTTTCAAGAATATTTTTCAATTTCTCAGAAGAATAAATTTGCATATTCCATAAATCTTTGAAGATTTTAGGTTTATTCATTTTATCTTGAATGTAAGTTTTTTGATTTATAGTAATTAATTGTTTTTTCTTATCAAACTTATTCTTATTAAAGCGAACATATTTTATTCCATCAACTTCTTTGCAAGTATCTATAAATTCATGTGAAATAAAATTGTTTTTCATAAAATCATAATTGAAAATATCAAAAATATATAATCCTCCTGTTTTGAGATTATTAGAAATGTTTTGGATTGCTTTTTGAAAATCTGATTTAGATAAATGTCCGATTGCATTGAAAATTGAAATTACTGCATCGAACTTTCCAAAATTTGCTGAGCGCATATCTGCTTGTTTGAATTTTATTTTAGGATATTTCTTTTGTGCAATAGCAGTCATTTCTTTATTAAAATCAGAGGCAGTTACATTATATCCTTTTTTATCAAGATAAATTGCTTGTGCTCCTGTTCCGCAAGTAATGTCAAAAACACTTTTGACTTTGTGTTTTTTTAGTAATTTATCTAAAACTTTATTAAAAGCTTCAATACTTGGATTTTCTTCCAAAATATCATAATATTTTGCTTGGATTGAATAATCATAGTCTTTCATTTTTGCCTCTTAATTATTAAATAATTTATTTGATTTATTAAATTATTGTTTGTAGTGTATGTTTGAGAGGTTAAAATAGAATTAGATAACATTAGTTTTTGTTATATTCTCATGTTGGGAATTGAATTTTAGTGTAATGTTTTGAAGGAAAATTTCAGAGTTCGAGTTTTGGTGTTATTCAGCAAAATGTTTTTATTTACACATTTTGGGCTTAGCATAAATATTGTAGTTATTAAAAAGTAGTAAATATACAAAAGATTTAAATATCTGTGGTAACACTAAACATTTATGTCAGTTAAAAAAGTACTAGATGATTTCATAGGAGACTATAGATTAGATCGAAAGGATGGAATTTCTATAGTTTCGGTTAGAGATATGTCTCAACTGAAATCTGCAGGGTATAGTACTGAAGACTTACTTAATTATCTAAGTACACATTATCAAAGTTTATTACATGGTTCAAGAACAGAAATTTCTGATGACCATTTAAAACAAAATGGATCTGGAAAAGTGTATGGTTCTGATTTAGCTGCAATTGCTTTAATGAGAGCAATAGTATCAAATAAAGGATTAAAACATCCAGGATTACAATATCCTTATTTTATTGATGAAGAAAATCCTCTTGAAGTAAAAGTCCATGGAATAAATGATGATACTATTGGACAAAAAGGATTTATTTATGTTCTTAATCAAAGAGATGGATTTGAGAATAATCCAGAAGATTCATGGCAATATGTTAGAACTGGACAGGATGTTCCTATTGCAGCTAAAATTGCTGTAGAAAAATCAGATTTTACATATCCTATTTTTGATGTGACAAATAATAAAAGAATTCAATAGATCTCAAGCTCTTTCTATTTTTAGCCAAAACTCGAATTGAAACATTGTAAATTTTTGGAATACAAGAAATCTTTAATTTATTAGTGCATCAAGAACAAGAATAAAGATCAAAAGTTTAATAGAAATATTTTTTAAAGAAATTCAGAGTTCTATCATAAACTTTAATTCTTGGAGAATTCCCATAAGGTTTTTCTAAACTTCTAAAACTATGTCCAGAATTATGTAAAACTAATAATTCATCCAAACAGTGAATTCTTTTTTGTACTAATTGAGATGTACTTAAAGGTATATAGGGGTCTTTTTTTGAATGACAAATAAGCATAGGGCAGTCAATATTCTCCAAGTCTCCAGATACATCAAAATCTAGACTATCTAAAATCTCTGTTGGAACATTTTTTCCAGATTTAAACAATAGATTATTTTGTGATTTTTCATAATCCCCATTTTGTTTATATCTTGAGAGCATGTCCATACGAGGATTAAATGCAGGTGCCCATAATGCTAATCCTTTAATATTATGCTTTATTCTTTCGTTACCTAAATAGTTTAATATTGCATATGTTGCACCTAAACTAAAACCCACCATTCCAATTTGCTTTATACCTGATTCATAGAAATAATCAATAGCTTGATAAGAATCGTTTCGCCAATTATGGAAAGTTATGTCAGACAAATCTTTGTCACTTTCTCCCACTCCACTCATATCAAATCTCAGTGTAGAAAAACCTTGCCCCTGCAAAAGAGGAACAAATTCACTAAACAAACCATGTGACTCATCTTTGTCTCCAAAAAAACCACTAAATAAAATAACACCTCTTTCAAAATCTGAATTCATTAAACCTGTGTTGTTTCCAAAATAAACTGATTTTTCTTGCATAATTATAGAAATCACTAGACATAATTAAAATTTTTGTCTTATTCCATTTTTTAGGACTTCAAATTTATTGAGTTTAACATAGGGGATAAGGAAAGTTTTTTCTTGAAAAGAAAAAATTTGGGAGAATGGGGAGTGAGCTTGGCAAAGGACAAATGAGCTCTTTAAGCCCTGTTCAACTCTCCCAAAAATTTGCAGGGATTGATTTTTAGTGCAACGATGCCGAGGGTAAAAAATCAAAGTTGTAAATTCTCGTTCATATATTTTGAGAGGACACTTTAGAACGGCGGGATGCTGTCCAAATAAATAAGAGATGTATGCGTCTTCTTTGCTTCTTTCTTTCTAAGAAAGAAGATGGGGTCCGTTTATTTGCCAATATAAATTTAATCAATAGTTATTACTAACAACTACTAATAACTACTAAATTAGTAGATAAATTTAAATAGTAGTTATTACTAACAACTACTAATAACTACTAAATTAGTAGAACTAAAAAATGAAATTACCTGAAAAACCCATTAATTGGAAAGAAGTATTTGAAAAGGAATTGAAACATGTCCTTGAAGTAATTAAAGAAAAGGACTTATTTGATCAAATCTTTGAATTTAATAAAAGATATCTTTATTGGTCTGAATTAAAATATAGGGTAAAAGATAAAGAGGATATAAAATATATTTGGACTTTTATGAAGATATTACGTTCAGAGAAATATGAAAAATTAAAGTTTTCTTTCATTGATTTAAAATATTCTTTGATTTCTGATTTTAATAAGAAGTTACATCATTTTGATAAACAATTAGCAGGAAATATTGAAGTTCAAAGTAAATCTTTAGGATTACAAAAAAGGTATATGGTTAGTTCTTTAATGGAAGAGGCAATTGCTTCAAGTATAATTGAAGGTGCTTCAACAACTAGAAAAGTTGCTAAATCTATGTTACGAGAAAAACGAAAGCCTAAAAATAAATCAGAAAAAATGATTGTAAATAGTTTTGAAACAATGCAATACATTTTAGATATTAAAGATAAAAAGATTACTCCTGAATTAATTTTAGCAGTTCAAAAGAAGGTAACTAGAGATACTCTCGAAGATTCAGAAGATGAAGGAAATTTCAGAGACAATAATGATATTGTAGTTGGACATAGCATGAATCCAGAAATCATAGCTCATATCCCTCCGGATTACAAAAAAATACCTGATTTAATTAAAAAGTTATGTGATTTTGCAAATAATGATTCTGAAGAATTTATTCACCCAGTAATCAAAGGAGTTATAATTCATTTCTTAATAGGATATATTCATCCATTTAATGATGGAAATGGGAGAACTGCGAGATCTATTTATTATTGGTACATGTTATCTCAAGGTTATTGGCTTTTTGAATATATGTCACTATCAAGAAGAATAGTTCGTTCACGAAAAGAGTATGATCTTGCATATTTATATACTGAGTATGATGAAATGGATTTAACATATTTTATTAGATATAATCTTAAATGTATAGCAGAGTCTTTAGATGATTTGATGGATTATGTTAAAAGAAAACAGAAAGAACAAAAAGGAATTAAAAAAATAATTCAAAAATTTCCCGAATTAAATTTAAGGCAAGGAATGATACTTGAAGAGTTTATGAGAAATCCAAATAAAATATTTACAATTAATGAAATATCAGAAACATTTAGAGTTGTTTATCAAACTGCTCGAACAGATTTGTTATTGTTAAACAATAAAGGATTTATAACTAAAAAGATTTCTGGTAGGGCTTTTGTTTTCACATACAATGAGAACAATCCTGCCTTTTCTAATATTGAATAAATTTCTTTCTCGAAGAGAAAGAGAAAATGTTTGAAGAACTAGGGCCCCTATTTCTAAAAATAGAACTCAAATTTGATTGAACTTAACATCAGGATTTGGGGAAGTTTCTGGAGCGTAGCGGAATTTTTTAATACCTGTTAAATATGTTTTCTGTTACAAGCGAAGTGGAGTTCGGAAAACCTGCGTTCGCAGAGTAAAATTTCCATTTCTAATAAATTCGACTACAAGGAGTGTATTTGTGCGAAGCACTAAAGAGTTCCATTCTTTCAAGCTTGAAGAGCTTTAGAGAACATACATCAAAGGGACAATTTTAGGATTATCTAAGCTGGCCTTTTCTATTCATAAAATAAGGGAATTTCTTTAATAAAAGCAAACATTTATATAGTATATCTTACAATTATGTAATATATGTTACAAAAAAGTAGTATGGATAGAACTGTTGAAGTTTTCTTCAGAAACCCCACTAAAAAACATTATCTTATGGATATTAGCAGAAACATTGGGTTAGCACATACTTCAGTTAAAAAAAATTTAGATAAATTAATTAATCTTGGACTAATAGTAGAGTCAATAGAAAAGAAAGGCAAAAGAAAATTTCCTCTATTCAAAGCAAATCGAGATAACAAACTTTTCAAAAAATATAAAACCATTTACAATATTTCTTCTATTTTGGAGTCAAAAATTATTGAATTTATTGAAGAAAAATTAATGCCTAAATCCATTGTATTATTTGGGAGTTATCAAAGAGGAGAAGATATTGAAAAAAGTGATATTGATTTGTTTATAGAATGTAAGAAGGATGAATTAGATATATCTTCATTTGAAAAAAAGCTTGGAAGAAATGTTGAATTACACTTTAATGATAATTTTAATTCATACTCAAAAGAGCTGAAGAATAATATTATTAATGGTATAGTGTTAAGTGGTTTTTTAGAGGGATATAAATGATTACAAAAGTTAAACCAGATAAGCAAAAGTCAGAATCATTAATGAAAATGGCAGAAGTGACTTTAGAAAGGCTAGATAATACTGATAAGGATAAATACCCTAGCAATACATTGCTTGATTATTATGATGTTGTTCATAAATTGATAGAAGCCATTACATTAAGAGAAGGAATAAAAGTGAAAGGGGAAGGTGCTCATCAAGAATTGATTGATTATGTTGCTAAAGAGAAGAAAATAGATGAACATATGCGAGTATTCTTGCAACAAATGAGAGATTACAGGAATCGTATTTCATATGAAGGTTTTATGATCAACAAGAACTATATCAATTTAAATAAGGAAATCATCAAAAGAATAATTAATCATCTTTTTGAGCAATTAAAATAAATGGCTTCAAGAAAAAGAACTTCTCTTTTAGTTTAAAATTGTCCTCCTTCTACTTTTTAGCGCAAAAAATTATTGAGTTTAACATCAGGATCCTTGTTATATTTGTCTAAACTTGTTTCGACTAAGGGTTAGTGTAAAGGTTGGATGAAGTCCCTTAGAGTTTTATTTTAACGCTGTTTTTTGTATATATTTTTTCTATGTCTGATTTCAATAACAATAATTAAAAATTTACCTGCTTTTATATTAAGAATTACTCGATAATCTCTAACTCGTAATCTAAAATAAGGAGAAGAAACTAATTTTTTAATATGGGAATGTGGTCTAATTCTACATCTTTCTAACGTAGAAATAATTCTTTTAGAATCTTGTTCATTTAGTTTCTTTAGAAATTTTTTAGATTCTGCTGTAAAAAAAAGATCAAACATTTTATATTCCTAATTCTTTTTTAACATCTTCCAGAGAATAAACTCTACCTGCTTTAATGTCTTCTTCAGCTAGTTTGATTCTTTTTTTAGTTTCTTCAGATAATTCCATAGAATCTTCTAAAGCATCCCATATTACTTCTTCGTAAGATTCTTTGTCATACATCTTTCTCTCTTTTAATTTTGAGAGTAATTCTTGACTTACTGATATTGTTGTTGCCATAACAACTATATAAGTTGCCATATATATAAATTTTTTGTTTTTTTAAGGGTTAAAATAAAATTAGACATAACATCGCGATGCCTGTTATATGTCCCGAATGAAGCGAGAGCGCAGCGTGGTCGAGGCGAAGCCGAAGAAGTTTTATTTTTCCGCCGTTACAAATGTTTCTTTACTTCATCAGAGATTTTTTTAAGTAATTCTTTAGAAACAAAATTTTTTCTTTCACGATTATAGTGATGAGCAAAATCAGGGTCGTGGAATTCTTCTTCTGCAAATTTAACATCGTGATTATATCTTGGTCTTAAATGGAAATGAACATAAGGTTTTGGATTTTCTTTTTGGTAAGCATTGTTCATTAGGCAAGACCAATTAAACATTGTGGCATCAAATACTTTCTTGAAAGTAGATTCTAATTTTTTCACAATGTTTTCATGAAAATCCAACCATTCATCAGATGTTAAATTTGATAATTCACCACAATCTCTTTTGAGAAGAATTACACATCTACCTAAATATGATTGCTCATCACTTAGAACAACTTTCCAAAATTTTGTTTCGAATAACATAAAATCGTCTTGCATAATATTAAAAAAATCTCTGGTTTTAAATAAGTTTCTAAAGTAGGCGGAAAAATAAAATTGCAATTAACATCGGAATTATGCGAGGTTTTTTTCTCCCTCGTGAAGCGACCGCAGGGAGCGTAACAGAGCTGGAGAAAAAAATTTAGGGGAGTAACGCAGACCCTTTGATGGGTCGAGTAACGCACCCGTATAATTCCTGTTAGGCGTAGGCGGACTTTGATGTCCGACGGAGTTTTTCTTCCACCAAAAGGAAGCAAGCACCGCAGGTTCTGCTGACTGTATTTTTGTTCTCGGTGTATTTTTGGATTTAATACTTATCATTCACGAAGCTTTGCTGAGACTAATTGTCGTCAGACTCGGGGGCTAAGTTAGCTTTCTTGAAAGCATTTTCTTTTATCATTTGTATTGTTCTTTTATTGTATCTTTTATTTCTTTCACTTTTTACTAAAGGTTCATCTGGATTTTTCTTTTCAGTGAACGCTTTAAACAGATTCAATAAATGTCCAGGAATGAGAAGAACTTTTCTTTTTACTTCTTTGAATTTCCTGATTCTTAGTATTTGTTCATGGATGTTTACATCTTTTACATTTAGTCTTATAATTTCTCGGGGGCTTAAGTTCATTTTGTCTAATAAATGAAGAATGAGTTTATGTTTTGTGTTTTTTGTTACTTTCAGTAATTCTTTAGGTTTAATTTCTGAAATAACTTTTTCTTTCTTCTCTTTATCAAAGTACATCCATTTTTGCTCCCCAATAATTCTTCGCTTTTTGTTTTGAGATATTGGCTTTGTTGTCAGCTTAAATGACTGGAGGTATTGCTTTGCGTTTTGAATCGTTTGTAGCAGAGTTGGTTTAATATTCATCAGATATTCCTGCTGGTTTTGAATGAGATTGAAACTTTTATCTAGGAATCCACAAAAAATGGAGCGATCTTTTTGGTATGCACCAAGTGGAATTCTGATTTTTGTTTTTCCTGCATAAATTTCTAAGGAATGATACGCAAATTGTTTGAGAAAATTTTCAATTTTTTCTCTTGCTATTGGTTCTTCAAAGAAAACCCAGAGATGATAACCCCTTCCTGATTTCTCAATATGTGAATCGATACCAACTTTTGCAAGATTTTCTCTGGTCTTGATAACATTTTCTTTCAGTTCTTTCATTGGTTCATCATTATGTGCATCAAAATCATACGCTACCCATTTGAGAGTGTTATCTTCTTTGACAGGAGATAAGCCAATTGTGATTTTATGCTCCAGATGTTTCTGGATTAATGCAGGCGTAACTTCTCGATTTTCAGTAATCCAATTGCCAGAAAGAGAAATAATGTATTGAGAAGTGTTGTGAAGGAAGAGAGAACAGTATTTACCAAGTAATTGGTCAGACATAATATCAAAAAGAAAGCCATGTTTTATAAAGTATAATATTTCTCAACAGATATATGGTGGATGATAAATCATTATCAAAAAAGAGAAGTTTTGCAATGAAAGATTTCTTTGATAGAATCTTGGATATTCCTAAAAACTTCTCAGACACTGAAAATAAAACTCGCATGATTGTTAGTTTAGTTCCATTTCTTGAGAAAGCTTTATTCTTTAACAAAGATAGGGAAGAGATTGAAAAAATTTGGAACTATGTTTATGATCTTAAATATCAGATGGATAAATTACATAAAGAAAAAATCAATTATGAATTTATGAAAACAGAAGAATTTTACAATCTTCTTAAAAAAGTGGTTCAACAAATAAAATTGGAGTATAAAGATGAGAAAATAAAATTATTTAGAAATTTTATACTGAACTCCATTAGAACTGATAAAACCAAGATAGATTTCCATTATTTTCTTAACAAGATTATTAATTTAGAATTAGAACATTTTGAAATATTAGAATGGTATCTTAAAAATGACTTTGTTAGAAGTAGGTCTATTGGTTCTGAATATGACCAGAAGAAGATTGACGAGTTATCGCAAATTTCAAAATATTATGGGGCTTTGGAAATAGACTTAAATAATCATGGTTTTTTATCTTTAATACAAGTTGAACCAAACTCAAAAAGATATTTACTTACTAGGCTTGGACAAGAATTTCTTAGCTTTATATGGTATGATGAAGTAAGTCTTAATTAGTCTTAACATATTTCATAATTTTATCAGCTTCTTCTGTTCTTTGATATAATCTTCCCATATTTAATTCTTCATTAAGGCATTTTATCAGTTTCTTAGAATCTAATTCTCTTATTATCTTAGATGCGTGTGTTAAGCTAATTTTAAGTTTTTTAGCAACATCAGAAGGGGTTAGAGGTATTTCTAGAAGTTCTAATACTTTCTGTCTATTCTTGCTACGTTTTACATAACCTACCAAATCCCAGTTTAGTTTAGACATGAACTAAATATCAACTAAATATCTACTTAAATAAAGTGACAACATTATCAACTAATAATCAACACAAATAGGAAAATTTATATAGAACAATAATAAATTAAAGTTTATGGCAGAAAAAAAGAAAGAGATCAAAAATATAACTATTGGTGTTATCATAAGTTGGATATTTGGTGCTTATCTGTTGCTTAATGGGATTTTCTTATTGTTTTCATATAAAATCTTCTTTGGAATACTACAACTATTAGGTGGAATTTTAATTATCCCTCTCACAAACAATTATTTTAGTAAAAAACATAATTTTCGCATTTCAGGCGGACTTAAGGTTCTTATTTTTCTATTGGTGATTTTAATAATTCCATTTATTGTATCCTATTACAAAATTTTTGTATTAGAAGATTATAGTTCATCTGATTTAGATTATGGTACTGATGAAGTATCTAGTCAAAGTACAAGATATTTTAGTGGATATGGTCAAGAAGCTACTGAATCATTTTATTTAGAAAGGGGATTAGCCCGTTTTAAAATTAAAAATTCTGGTTCTGGTCATTTTTCAATTTGGTTGATGGATTCAAAAGGGAATAATCTTGATTTACTTGTAAATGAGATTGGTTCTTTTGATGGTTCAAAAGCTACAAAAGTTCCAAAATCAGGATATTACTTGCTTGATGTTGATGCGGATAGTTCATGGTCTATTACTGTAAGTTAATTTGATGTGATAATATGAAATATAAAAAAATATTTGGAATTTTAATGATTGCTTTGATACTTATTACTGGTTGTACTAATATAACTTCAGAATCTCAAGCAAAAGATAAGGCAAAAGAATTTACTGAGAAAATGTGGATAGATGTTCAAACTGGTCCAGAAAATTGTCTGAAACCGCCTTGTGATATTCTTGAACATTGGATAAGGACAACTGAGGTTTTATCTTATGATGGTTATTGGATTATTACAGTTGAAATAGAGACCTATGACCCTTACTTTAAAGCAAAAGCAAAGACTGCTGATACAGAGTCAGTTCGTAAAATTATGGAACAGATGATTCATGTAAAAGAATATTTTGATGTTAAAGTTACTGAAAATGGTCAGGTTAGTTGCCTCAGAGCAACTTATCCCTATAATCTATTTATTCCCTGTGAAGAAAGAAATGAATATAGTTAATACTAGTGTAATAAGCTCAAGAATCTATTAACTCTCATAAAAGCATCAACTATTATTTTATCTCTAAACTCTGCGTCATTGCTAACATTCATAAAATCTCCAACTAAAACAGGTCCTAAGCTTGATTCTTTTGCAAAATTATTCTTTATATCTGCCAAACAATCTTTAATATCTTTATCATCAAGAGTAGGTTTTAATTCTTCAGCACAGCTCTTTTCTCCGTCTTTATAGTAAGATACAATTGAGTAAATGTCATAATTATCTTTTGCAGAAGATCTTCCTCCAAGAGCTAATGCTTTTGTAATTAAACATCCGACAACATTAGCAATTCTTAATTTTACTTTAACATGAGCACCATTTGGAAGCTCTCCAACTAGCTCTTCTTTGTAGTTATATTTCAAAGCAATCTTTGCCCCTTTTAATGTTCTTGCTTTTAGATCTGGTTGTACAATTCTATGACGTTTTTTTGTTTTATCTGGATAATCAGTACTTAAAAAATCTATATGGATGGTTTTATCTTTAATATCTTTTTCAAAACTAAATTCAATAAGATTTCCATGTTTATCTTTCCTTTGTCGATATCCATTTTTTTCAAGTATATCAACAATTGTTTCATATACTCCAAAATTTACTAATTTAGGATCTATCACTAAATCAATATCTACAGATCCGACATGTTTGAACTCTTTATCTGTCTGATATCTTTGAAGTAAAAAATGAGGAACCCAACCCCCAACTAGTACTAGGTGGTCTTTGTATCCTTTCAATAAGGTCATGATTTCCAATAGTACTGATTTTGAAGTTTTCGTTATATCTGATGGATAATCTGTTGATTTATTGTTCATTCTAATAACCTATTTTCTTTTCTCTTAAATAATCTGCTTGCTCTTTTCCTCTTTTAGGGTAATTTATTAAATCAAGGTAAAGCAATATATTATTTACTACTTTTTTTCTATTTATTGGGACATTGTCAGTTAATATCCAATCATGTTGGGGCACAACTAAAAAAACATTTCCACCAAATTCTGTTCTTTTTAGGTCTAATAAATCTGCCCATTTATCGATATCTTCTTCTTTTATATAAAAATAAACATCATCAAATCTTACAAAAGGAGCTATCAGAGAAGCTCCTGCATGTAGTGTGAATGCATAATCTAATTTGTTTTTATTTCCTGTCTGACATATTTTATCCATCAATCTATTAGGGTCTTTTTCAAAAGTATAAAATGAAATAATTTTATTATTGCTAAAATTATAATTTTTAATAAGGATATTCAGTAATTTTTTAGGATTATCGACTATATATTTTTTTGTTTTCCTTGTTATTGCAGGCTTACTTTTCTCATTTGATTTAGTATCAACCCAGTCAAAACTACCAATAACTTGTATTCCTGGGCGATTTTTAATTAGATTCTTATCTTTAGGGCTTTCAATTATTAAAATTTCTCCATCTTTTTTTATTCCCTCTTCAAAAGTTTTTAGAATTCTATTAATATAGCCTTTAGACAGATCTAGTTTTTCAGAAAGTTCCTCTTGAGTAAAATATTGAGATGAATCTTTTAATAAAGTAATCAAAACTCTTAGGGCATTGCCAGAGAATAAATCTTTTACTCTTTTCTTAGTAGGTGAGAGATTTTTAGGTAGATCTTTCTTTTCTGTCTTATCAATAAGCACATTACCATATTTAACAAATACATTCCCAGTCAAATCAATATATCCAACTTGGCTTTTTTTACATATTTCTTTGCTCTTTTCTGAGATTGTTGGCACAGCAACCATTAAGTATTCATTTTTTTCAGATTGGTAATATTTTAGTTGGGATATTGCTTTATAGATGTAGGATGGCTCACCAGAAGATTTAATTTCTATAAGTATTGTCTTTCCATCTTTGGTTTTTATTAATAAATCAATTAATTTATCTGATTTTTTAATCTTTTTTTGGATTATACTTATATCTAATGAAGAAAGAGATTTTTCAATCTCTTTTTCGATATACTTCATCATTTCTTGTTCTTTTATTCTATTTACCATTTGGTATATTAAGAGTATGAAGTATATCTATTTAAATCTTTCGTTTTAATTTACCATTTTTCAATAATTTACCTTCTGGTAGAACTTAAGCCCCCGAGTCTACTTTTTTATTAGTTAGCCCCCGAGAAATTAGTTTATACTTTTTTTATATTAAATCCAAATTTGGGAGAACGAAGTGAACCGTTTAATCCTTTGTTATAGGATAGTTGCGAAGCAAGTTCCTACTTTTTCTTTTTTACTTGATTAAACGAAACCGAGAATGTTAAAAAAATTTGGTTACGCAGTAACCCTTTAGTTTCTCGAAGATAACAGAAAATTTCTGAAAGAAGTTTTATGCCAATTAATCAACATTAATTGAAAGTTCCTCCGAGATTTGTATGGTAAGAGGGATTATCATCTGAGAAATCAGCTGAACAAAGTTCTGCGAGGTGGGACAAAAATTACGCCTAACATCGGGTCCTTGTTAAACTCTCCGAAGGATTGAACTTTAGTGCAACGTTCCGTAGCAAGGCGGAGGAAAAATTCAAAGTAAATTTGAAGTCCGTTCTATTTAGCGAACAAGGTGAACAATAAAGACACAGAAGTATGGGTAGTTGCATTTAAACCTAAACCTTTGAATTATTTTTTAGAAAAGTTTAAAATAGATTAAATTATAGGATATAAAAGATAATATGAACTTTAATAAAAAACATTTAAAAATTATGAGATGGACTGCTAGAATTATTGCGAGTTTATCTCTTCTTGTGGGAATTCCATTGTATTTTGCTTATGGAAACCCAGCTCCTTTTATAAATTCTGATTATGATTTTTTTAATAATCTTTGGAGAATTGTTTTTCCATTAATGTTTGTTGGTTTAGGATTAGGATGGAAATATGAGAAGATAGGTGGTTGGCTAATTATAATTGGTATTATGACTAGATTTATTTCATCTTTAATAATTCTAGACGGATTGAGTTTTCATACATTTATCCCATTAATTGCAGGAATATTATTTCTTATTGTAGGTTATGGGAAACAGTCTGATTGATGCAACTACTCTTTTCTATTTTTTAGGACTTTAAATTTATTGAGTTTAACATCAATCTTTGTTATACGCCCCGAAGACTGAAAGGAGGAGAGCGCAGCGTGGCTTGAGTTCAAAAAATATTTTTCGTTCTTATTCATTTAGATAGGCTTTCCTCATTAATTATAAATTTGATTTTTTCGTTTTACTTTTTCCAAGAGAGGTTAGGGGTGAATTGGAAAAAGTAAAACTCCTTATTATTCTAGCAGATATTTTCCAGTAACAGAACTTTTAATTTTAGAAACTTCTACAGGGGTTCCTTCTGCGACAATCTTTCCACCGTTATCTCCTCCAGAAGGTCCCATATCAATTATCCAATCAGATTGTTTGATGACATCTAAATTATGTTCGATAACAATTACTGTGTTTCTATTATCAACAATTTTATTTAACAAATTCAATAGTTTTTCAACATCTGCAAAATGTAATCCTGATGTAGGCTCATCTAATAAAAAAATTTCTCCTTTTTTATGTAACTTGCTCGCTAACTTCAATCTTTGTGCTTCACCTCCAGAAAAAGTATCATGGGTTTGTCCTAAAGTTAAATATCCCAATCCAACATCAATAAGCATTTTTAACTTTTTTTGAATGGACTCTTGCTCAAAAAAATTATTCGCCTCATTCACTGTCATCTCAAGCACATCATAAATGGTCTTACCTTTGTATTTGTATTCTAAAATTTCCTTTTGATATTTTTTGCCTTGGCAAGTTTCACATAAAGTTTTTACATCTCCCATAAAGTGCATATCAATTTTGATAAAACCCAATCCTTTACAATCAGGACAGGCACCTTTGGAATTTGAACTAAATAAGCTACTTGAGACATTATTTTCTTTAGCAAAAAGATTTCTGATTTCGTTAAAAATTCCTGTATAAGTCGCAATATTTCCTCTAGCTGAACCAGTTAAAGGAGACTGATCTATTAAGATAATTTTTTCATTTGGAAATTGTTTAATAAATTCATCGATTATCAATGAGCTTTTGCCTGAACCTGAAACGCCTGTAATAGAGCAAAACGTTTTAAGGGGAATTTTTACATCAATATTTTTTAGATTATGAATTGAAGCATTTTTTATTGTCAAACAATCTTTTAGTTTTCTGACATCTTGTTTAAGTTGTGATTTCTTTCCAAAGTATTTCCCAGTAACATGTGATTTTGATTTTAAATCATCAAAACTTCCTTCAAAAATTATCTTTCCACCTTCTTTTCCTGCATTTGGACCCACTTCAATAATATGGTCTGCTTCTTGCATAACCAAATCGTCATGCTCAACAACAATAACCGTATTGTTCGCTTCTTTTAATTTGTGTAAAATTTTAATCAAATTGTTGCGGTCTTTTGGGTGAAGTCCTGCTGTTGGTTCGTCAAGAATATAAACCATTTCTATTAAATCTGAACCTTGTTCTCTAGCAAGTTTTAGTCTTTGAGATTCTCCTCCTGAAAGGGTATCTAAACTTCTGTTTAGAGATAAATAACCTAAATCAACATCAATTAAGTTCTTGGCTGTTTCAATAATTCTATTAGTTAGTTCTTTTACTTCGGAGATATTAATCTCACTAATTTCATCAACAAACTTATCCAGTTGCATATTGGAGAATTCGCCAATATTTTTATCGTTGATTTTTGATGAAAGAGCTTTTTTGTTGAGTCTGCCACCATTGCAAGACTGACAAGGTTGTTCTCTCCAATATTTTTTTTCAGTCTTTTCTTTATTCTCAGAAACTCCTCTTAAATCCATGGCTCTGCCAATAAGACGGGTTATAATTCCTTCGTGACTAAATGACTGAATAAATCCTTGGTCTTTGTTGCTTAAAACGATTTTTGGAGAATAAAGTAAAAAATCTAATTCCTCTTTTGAATATTCTTTGATTGGTTTATCTAAATCCAATTTCTTTGAAGATTTAATAATATTGAAATATCTTGAATCTGGTTTGAAAATATTGATTTGGCAAGCTCCTTCGTTCAACGATTTTTCAAAATCAATTATAGTTTTTGGGTCAATAGTGTATTCTGTTCCTAAACCCTTGCATTTTGAACAAGCACCTTTTGGGCTGTTAAAACTAAAATGTCCAGCGCTTAAATTTTTTTCAGAACCAAATCTTGAAAACAATAATCTCAAATAAGTATAAATTTCTGTGCTAGTACCGACAGTTGAACGAGGATTACCTCTCAATTTCTTTTGGTCAATCGCAATTGTTGGAGAAAGATTTTTTATTGAACCAATATCTGCCTTTCCAGATTTTTTCAAAAGTCTTGCGGCAAAAGTACTGATAGATTCCAAAAATTGTCTTTGCCCTTCTGCAGCGACTATATCGTAAGCAATTGTAGATTTTCCAGAACCCGAAACACCGACAAGAACATTGATTTTATTTCTAAAAAATTCAATGTCGATATTTTTGAGATTATGGGTTTTGGCGCCTTTTATGATTATGTTTTTCATTATATCAAGGAGTTATTGAAAAAAGTTTATAAATAAATCGTTTTCTGGAGCAAAGCGGAGGAAAACACAATATTATCCCCCTCTTTAAATTTAGAAAAAATCAAATTTATTTCCCCCTAGAAAGCCTATCTTCATTTTACATCGAGAAAAATATTTTTTGAATTGCGTATAACATCGGCATGCCTGTTATATTCTTTGTCAGTTTACGAATAAAATGGAGTTCTGGCAAATTTCGTAGAAACGTTTTTTTGCATATCTAGGGCAAGAAGCAAGCCTGAAAGAACATCAGCTCTTCCTCCACATTACTTTAAAAAATGCCCTTTCAGATAGCAAAAAAATGGAATATAACTTCGGGCATTAAGAAGAGTTTCGACTGAAAGGAGAAATTCGGGGAAAATTTCTGCAAGAAATTTTACTTTTTAATGCCTGTTAATTGCCTTTTCGCTAGAAAAGTCGAGCGAAGCGAAGAAGTTCTAAAACCTGCCGTTGAGCGTTAGCGTTTATCATATCTTGCGTAGCAACTAAATACTGGGAGGAGAGAATTATTGAAATATGATTTATCTAAGAAAGATTTAAATAAAAAGAATAAAATTATAATAATATGAAGAAAAATCAACAGGTGTTAGATTATTATAAAAAATTTGGTCAAATAACTAATATTGAAAAATTTGAAAAGTTTACAAATTGGCTTAGTCCTAATGTAAGAATGATTTTTCAAATTGTTCAAGGTTTAATTCTTCATGACTTGTGGCCAAAACGTTATGGTCTTTTAACTAAAGACATCCCAAATCGAGATTATAAGATTTCAAATATGAGTAGCATACTTTCTAAGGTGTTAAAAGTAGATTTACAATCTTTAGCTATTCCACGATCTCCAGAAAAAAGAATTTTAAGAGATTGTAGAGACTTCTCTACATTATTTTGTGCTTTTCTTCAAAGCAAAAAAATTCCTGCTAGGGCAAGATGCGGATTTGCAGTTTATTTAGCAAACCCAGGATTTTATGAAGACCATTGGATTTGCGAATATTGGAATGGTAAACGTTGGGTTATGGTAGATCCACAAATTGATTCATTTCAACAATGTACTATTCAAAATTGGGCAAAAAATCAAAAGAAGTTAGATCCTAAATTAAAAAAATTACTATTGGATTTTGATCCGCTAGATATAAAACCAGGAAAAGATTTTATTATTGCAGGAAAAGCGTGGGAAATGTGTAAAAAAAATAAAGAAAATCCCTTAAAATTTGGAATTGGTGTAGATCCTAAGAAATATAATTTAAAATCGCTGAGTGGATTATGGTTTATTAGGGGTAATTTATTAAGAGATTTTGCTGCATTAAATAAAATTGAAATGGAACCTTATTTGGATAAAGTTCAAAATGGAAAGAATGGTTGGAAAAAATGGAGATTAGTATCTGCAAAAGATGATGAATTATCCAAAGAAAATATCCAATTACTTAATAAAATTGCAAAATTATCTCTTGATCCAGATAAAAACTTTAAAGAAATTAGAAAATTATATTTAACTAAGAAGGATCTTCAAGTACCAAAAAGTCTTATACAAAAATAATCTTTTCTCCTCCCCCTAAACACTAGTTTCTCGTTGTAGAATAGGCAGGTTTTAGAATTGCAATTAACATCGTTCCTGTTATGTCTCCCGACGACTGAAAGGAGGAGAGCGCAGCGGGGCAAGAAAAATCTTTGATTTTTCGCAGAGTTTCTGAGAGTGCCGTACCTACTCTTTCAATTTAAACATAATTGTTGTAGAAATTACGAAGATAATGGATACAACATAGAATATTAATTCAAAACCAAATTTTCCTGCAAGAAAACCTCCTGCAAAAATTGCAAATGCTTCTGCAAATCCAACATAAGCACCATATTTTCCAATATCAGCTCCTCTTTTTTGTTTTTCAGTTATATCTGCTAAGTATGCGGATTCAGAAGTTTCAAAAACAGAAATTATTAATCCGCTAAATATTTGAAGAAGATATAACTGCCATAAAGAGCCAATAACGGTATAAAGAAAAACAATTATTGCAGAAGCATACCCTCCAATAATCAAAAGAGGTTTTCGTCCAATTGAATCTGAATATTTTCCAGCAACAAGAGAAACCAATGCTCCTGATAGGACAACTAATCCTACAGCTATTCCAAAATTTTCTATGCTTCCTCCAATATCATTAATGAAAATTAAATAGAATGGTCCAAACAATCCAAAGGCAAGAGCCATTAATGAATTGGAAAGAGTGAAAATTTTGAGATTTCTCTTGTTGATTTTATTAATAAGATTCATATTAATATAAGGAAAATTTGGTTACTTAAATATTTAACTGCTTTTTAGGCACTCTCAGAAATTAGACATAACATCGGGCATTAAGAAGAGTTTCGACTGAAAGGAGAAATTCGGATGGAGAAACATGAAATGTTTCGGAATTTTTTAATGCCTGTTATATTCGTCGTAGACCAAACGAACGTAGTGAGTGCAGAGTTGTGTTTAAGTTCTCTAATCATATCCGAACGTAGTGAGACTATCTGTCCGAAGGACTTGGGGGAGTTCTATTTTTTTCTTTTAATTCTTTTAAGTTTTTATTCATACTTTTAAGAAACCGTGCTGTATCAACACCATCAATAAAGCAAATGTAAACCTGGGATAATCTGGTGTTTTGTAATATGTGATCCTGCAATGCTTCTTGAACATCAGTACTGATTTTGTTTATATGTTGTACTATAAAACATTCTGCAGCATTATTTTTTGCTAATTTTAAAAGTTGATTTCCCGTTGATCCAGATTTTTTAATTGTTAATTCTCCTGGTTGACCTCTTCCTTTAAACATGATTGCTGTCGAAAGTCTCTTCCCTTGATAACTAATTCTATTTGTAAATAAGTCTCTTGTTTCCGCACCTCCATCAGCTTCTTTATAAGGTTCGCCAAGTTTTTCAAGAAAAGCTTCTTCAATATCATCTTCTAAAAAGCAATCTTTTACATACCCCTTTACATCGAAAGGATGAACATTTCTTATTTCAGAAAAATTGTCAAAATCATCTATATGTAAAATTTCTACTTCTCTTTTATTTTTTGATTCAATTTCTTTTGCAATATGAATTAATAATGCTTTTCTATCTTTCATAAAATTAAGAATATCGTTTAATTCCATATTAAATCCAATAATGCAATCAGGAGATCCAGAATAATTAACAAATTCTTCTTTTTCTAAAATTAAATCATTATCTTCTAAAAAACTAATGCTTTTTTTAAACCATTCAGACCTTGATTCTTTAATTTTTTCAATTAATTCTTCTTTATTAGATCCTTTCTTTATTAGATCATTTTTAGAATGTATATCAATTATTATTTGAGAACTTTCTTTAATTAATTCCAATATTTGATTAGTTATTGATTGGTAAGTCATGTTTTATTTAATTTGTTTTTTATTATAAAATTATTTCTTTTATATGGAATACATAATGTATAATGCATAATATTTTAAATTAATACATTATTGTAGTCTTATGATAAGTTATGAATCATTTACAAAAATATTTCCACGTAAATTAATTAAAAAAATTAAATCTCCAATAGTTCCTTATACACAGAATATTGGTAATGAGATACTCAAAGAATTATTTCAAGAAATTAAAAATTACACGTACCATCCTAGTCTTTGTCATGAATATTTAGTTTTTAATAAAAATAAGGGAGTAATTAGGATTACTCCTATATTCAAACCAAAAGATACAATTTTATATTATTTTTGTGTAAAAATGATTGAAGATGAAATAGCCGAAAATAGAGTTTCTGGAACATATGGTGGATGGAGAATAGGAAATAAAATTAGATATATTGAAAATCAAGAAGAAATAAATATCTCAGAATACACATATAACGATAGTTTTAATCCATTGTTATGGTTTGCTAACTGGAAAGACTTTCAAAAAAAAGCATATTTGTATTCTGAAAATTCCACCTCGAATTATATAATTAAATTTGATATTGCAAATTTTTATGATAATATTAATTTGCATTTATTAGAAAAGAAATTATATTCTGTCATTAAAAATAATAAACGATTTTATGTTGAATTATTATTATATTTTTTGAAAAATTGGAATAAAACTATTGCTGGATTTTCTGAGAATCATGTGGGACTACCTCAAGAAAACATAGGTGACTGTTCAAGATTATTGGCAAATTTTTATTTACAAGATTATGATTGTTTCATGAAAGAATTGTGTGATAAAAATAATTCTAGGTATTTGAGATATTCAGATGATCAAATTGTTTTTGCTCCATCAAAAGAAATTGCTAATAAAATTCTATTTGAAGCTTCAAAATTTTTATTGAATCAAGGCTTAAATTTTAATTCCAACAAAATAAACGTTTTTAAAAATAAAAATGATTTTAATGTTTATTGGTGCTTTGATATATTCAGATTGTTAAGTAAAAAAGACAAAGAAAGCATTAATCAAGCCATAGAAATTTTTTTAGAAAGATTAAAAGATAATAAAAATTTTAGAATGGAATCTGTTTTAAAAAGAATTCTTAGTATTGATATTAATAAAATAGAGCCTATGTTTCGTCATAAATTATTATCAATATTTTACAATAAGGATTTCTTATCTAAAATAGACTATTGGACGCTAAATAAATTATATAATCGTATTGAGGAAAGCAAAAAAGAAGAATTTCTAATAATATTAAAAGATTTAGCTAACTCAGTCATTTATAATTCTTTTCATTATAATCTTGTTAAGTTTTATGAAATGAATAATATTTCATATGATAAAGAGATTTTAACCAACAGAATAAATGAATTAAGAATTTAATAAACTCCCCCAATTTTGCTTCTTTTTCTAAAAGAAGGTGAGAACTTAAACAGAATTGAATATAACATCGGGATCCTTGTTAGTTTCTCCCGATAGGGATTGATTTTTAGTGCAACGATGCCGAAGGCAAAAAATCAAAGTTGCAAATTCTCGTTAACATTATTAGAGGACACTTTAAAATAATATAAGAAAAGTAAATAAAAAAAATTATTTATATTCAACATTAGCATTTGATCTAAGTTCCTGAATAATAACACTTGTTGCTTCCTGTTGTTTTTGTTGTTCCAGTTGTGCAATTATCTGAGGTTTTAGCTCTTCATATGAAGGAACTTCTTCAGGAGATTGTGCTTTATACATCTCATAAAATTCCTGTGCTTCTTCCTCAGTAACATCAAATGATTGACCTTCAAGCTGAGTTTGCAAATAATTTTGAGTCGCTATTTGGTTTTTTATGTTTTCTAACTCTGCTTCGTATGAAACTCCCTGCGATTCAATTTGTTGTTTGTAATCATCTAATGTTGCACCTTGCATAGCAAGCTGTTGTTCAATTGCAGATTCCGCTTCTTCAGTGCTAACAACAATATTTTCCTGTTGAACTTTTTGTTCAAGCACTTTTTGATTTATTACTTGTTCAAGTGCTTCTTCTT
>CAYLKE010000005.1:0-12576 GCA_964384425.1 uncultured Methanosarcinales archaeon
ACTTCATCTATTGTCCCATTAAATGGAAAGTTTCTGTAAACAACACTATAATCTTCATTTAATTGTGCTCCTATATTTAATGTTCCATTAGTCTTTCTTATAGTCACTGAATGTGTATCTGAATTTTCTATTTGTCCATTTAAGTAAACAGAAAGATGTGTTGAATTCCATTTACCTAATACAAAATACCAATTTCCTGCAACAAGATTTGTTGTTCCTTCTAATGTTTTTGATGAAGAATCTCCTACAATACCCAACATTATTTTATTATTATTCCACAATTGCAATGAATAAGCTTCGTCACTAAAATCACTTAGTCCTCCTTTATGTACAAATCCTCTGAACTCTTCAACTGCATTTGGTTTTATCCATGCAGCAATGGTTCCTTCTGTTGTTAAATCAAGTGAATCATCATCTTCCACCCTTACATGATCTCTTACTCCATCAAATTCCAATGCTGATTTAAATTTTCCAACTGTATCTATATCTTGTGATGTTGAAGCAAGATTTAATGTTCCATTATTTGCATTTCCAGATGAATCAACAATAGTTGTTGCATTTATTCCATTTTCATTTAAATGCATTAATAAGACATTTCCTGCCATATTGATTCCTTCTTCAGTGTTTTCAATCTGTGTATTTTCTGGATATTCTGCACCGTAATTCTGTTTTGTTCCCCAAGTTATGTTTGTCCAGGCATTATTTTTTCCAGTATCAAATATCTGTGAAGTAAATAATCCACTTGTCTGTGAAGTATTTAGTTGTAGTCCTTGTTCTGTATAATTAAATCTTATATTTGATAAATTTCCATCTAAGAAACTATATCTATTAGTATCAGTACTATTTATCAAATAAGTTCCTGACTCCCCAATATCATAATCAGAAACAAAGAATGTTGTTTCTGTGTTGTTTATGTTGTTGGAAGTATCATTTGCAAAAAAAGTTACATTATATGTACCTGTTAAATCAGGTATTGTAAAGGTGTTATTATATTTGTCCCCTATTGAATTTGATAATATAATTGTTTGTGTTGTAGTGTTGGGGAAAGTTATTGTTGCATATACAAAATCAACATCTATGTTATCTGTTACATTTGCACTTACATTTATTGTTTGTGAAACATTGTAATTTTCTCCTATATTAGGTATCAAATTAAAAACAGAGGGATTTGTAATATCATTAACATTAAAGTAGCTTGTTTCTGTGTTGTTTATGTTGTTTGATGTATCATTTGCAATTACTGTTACATTATATCTCCCAATTGGATGAATAATTGTTGTTGAATAATTAGTATAATAGTCTGTTCCAACATAATTTATTGTATTCAGATATTCTGTACTTCCGTTAGGCAAATCAATCTTTATTATTACTGTATCAACACCAACTACATCATCTACAGAAATATTTATGTCTGTTGTTTGTGTTTGGTTTATCGATTGAGGATTGATTAATAAACTATCTATAGCAGGTGATGTGGTGTCATTGATTATCAAATAATGAGTTTCACTACTTGAGCTATAGTTTTGTGTTTCTTCATATGTTGCAGTTATGTTGTATGTACCCGGATTAAAAAATCTTGAATAATTAGATATTTCTATTGTTCCAGTATTTATCAGAACACCTTCTTGATATAATTTTATATTGCCTTCACCAAGTATTCTTGTTGCAGTTCTATTTACATATTCTCCTGCTTCAATAGTTAAATTATTATCAACTCCATTTAATGTAAGATTTACAACTGATTGTGCTTTTACAACAGTATAATTTCCTGAAATATTTGCTACATTTCCACTAGTATCATTTACAAAGAATGTATAGTTATGTAATCCAACTGAGAGTCCAGTTACATTATAATAACACAGATGGGACTTGTTATCTATTGTTTGTCTTCTTTCTTCTACATCATCAAATATGATCCATCCTTCAGCAATTTCAATATTATCTGTTGAATTAACACTAAAATTATATACTCTGTTAGGAGAGTAAACTGCTGGATCAGATGGTTCTTCTATTACTGTCCCATATGTTGGAGCAATTATATCATTTACATTAAATGTTGTTGTTTCTGTGTTGTTTATGTTGTTGGATGTATCGTTTGCAAATATGGTAATATTATATTGTCCTATTGGACTAAGGATTATTGTTGAATATGTTGTATTATAATTATCTCCTGCTGAATTTGACATAGTATAATTATTCTTACTTCCATTAGACATAGTTACTTCTGCAATAACAGTACTTACATTAACTATATCTATTACTGTTGCATTTATCTCTACAGATTGTGTTTGGTTTATTGTATTTGGTATTGCTGTAACACTATTTACGGACGGAGCAATAGTGTCATTTGTTGTTACATAATAAGTTATACTACTTGAAGTATAGTTTTCAGTTTCTTCATAAATTAATGTAATGTTATATTTTCTAAGAGCAATAAATGTTGATTCATTTTGAATTATTGGAGTTCCAATATTTAGTAAATTTCCTTCTCTATAAAGTTGAATATTTCCTTCACCCATTGTTCTTGTTCCTGTTAAGTTAATTGTGCTTCCTGCTTCTATTGTTACATTTCCCGTTGTTCCATTTAACTGTAAATTTATTGCAGAAGAAATTTTTCCAATAGTGTAATTACTACTTGTACTATTGCTATTTCCACTTGTATCATTTGCATACCAAGTATAATTGTATGTTCCTGCTGATAATCCTGTTCTACTAAATATATAAACATCACTTACGTTAGATATTTCATTTGTATAATTTGTTCCATCCCACTCTATTTTTACAGTATCTATATATACATTATCATTCCATGTTATGTTAAAATAATAGTTTTGACCAGACGAATAACTTGCTGGATCTGTCGGATACTCATTTAAATTTGAATAATAAGGGCTAATTACATCATTCACAATAAAATAAGATGTTGTTGTATCATTTATATTGTTGCTTGTGTCGTTTGCAACATATGTTATATTATATCTTCCAGGCAAATTTGATGGAATATTAAATGAATTATTATATTTGTCAGTTGAGGTTATCTGATTCAAAGAGATATTTAAATTTGTTCCGTTTGGATAATTTACTTCTGCATAAACATAAGATATGTTAATGTTATCTGTTGCATTAATTGTTATCTCTATCACATCACCTAGATTGTAATTTGTTCCTTCTGTTGGGAATGGATTAAAAACTTCAGGGAATACTGGATCAACTATTGTGAATGTAAAATTTTCATAATTTCTGGATATACCTGTGTCATTTGCCCAATAAATTACAAGATAATCCCCAATCTCATCAGTAGAATTAAAATCAAACCAATAATCATTATTACTGCTATTGTATATGGTCATTATCTCAACAGTATTATCTGGAAGAGTTACATTTGCTTTTACTGTATCTATACCAACCCCAATTATTCCACTAGTTACATTTGCAGTACAATTTATTTGGTCAGATAAGTTTGCAGGATTTGGAGTACAATTAATATCAATAAATGGTTGAGTTATTCTGAATGTATATTGTGCTGTATCAATCTGGTTAGTTGTATCATTTGCCCACCATTTTACTGTATATCCTCCAACATTACTTGCATTGTCAAATGTAAAATAATATGTGTCTCCGTTTTGTGAAATTGATGGAAATAGTGCTGTTCCATTTGGAAGTGTTAAATTCATAGTTATTGTATCAACGCCAATATTATCGGTGACAGTTGCATTACATTCTACTGATACATTAATCTTTCCAGGATCTGGATCACAAAATACATTACTCCATTCAGGAGGAGATGGGTCTCTTACTATAAAATATGTATTTGCAGTCGCATTATTGCTATTTGTATCATTTGCAAAAAATGTTACGTTATATCTCCCTAATGCAATTGTATCATTAAATTCATAAGTATAAATTTCTGAAACATTAGACATAATCGTTGTTAAATTTGTTCCATTAGGATAATTAATTTTTAATGACACAATATCTATTCCATTTGCATCTGTTACGTTTGCAGAAAAATTAAATACATTTGTATAATTAAATTGAGTATTGTCTTGAGGATAAGTATCTACAATAATTGGTTTTCCATTGTCAACAACATTAAAATAAGTTTTTTGTGAAGTATCATTATTTCCTTGTGTATCGTTTGCAATTATTGATAGATTATATGTTCCAATCTGACTAGTAGTAGTAAATATTCCTTCATATAACATACTTGATACATTATATGTCAGTTCAAAATTATATGTACTGCTATCTGGCAATAATATTTTTGCAATTACTTTATCAACAGCTATATTGTCCGTAACATTTACAGATATGGGAACAGAATCTGTCTGATTAAATTGTGTGGGAATTGTTAATCCATTTACTTCCAATCCAGTCGCATTTGGATTTATTGGATCAATTACATTAAATAATGTTGTCTCTGAGCTATTAAAAGCATTACTTGTATCATTTGCATAAATTCTTATATTGTATTCTCCAAATATATTTCCAACATTAAATGAAGCATTATATTTATCTCCAATTGAATTTATCAAATCCAAATTAAATGTAGAACCATTAGGATAAGTGACTAATGCGTAGACATTACTTACATTAATGTTATCTGTTACATTTGCAGATATATTTACAATAGTTGAAATATTATATGTTATATTGTATGTTGGTTTGACATCTGTAACTCGAGGTACTTCACCATCATACCCAACAAAGAATGTTGTTTCTGTGTTGTTTATTCTATTGCTGGTGTCATTTGCTACAAAAGTTAGATTGTATGTTCCTAGTTGATTAGGTATTATATATGATGTATTGTACCACTCTCCTTGTAAATTAGTTAAATTTAATCTTACAATACTTGTATCTGGCAAAGTTACATTTACATATACAAAACTGATATTTATGTTATCTGTTACATTTGCCCCAATCTCAATAACTTGTGAAACATAATAATTGTTTCCTGGTGAAGGTGTTAAATTAAATACTTGAGGATTTTGTGTATCTATTGAATTAAAGAAAGATGCAGTGGTTGAATTAACATTATTGCTTGTGTCATTTACTACATACAATATTGTAAATACCCCATACTCTAGAGGTATTAAAAATGAAGCATTATATTTATCTCCAATTGAATTTGTTAAATTGACTCTTGTTTTACTTCCACTAGGATGACTTATATTTGCATATACTGTATCTACTTCAACATTATCTGTTGCATTAACTGAAATTTCTATTGATGTTAGAGGATCATAATTTGCATTTGTTATAGGTCGGGGATCAAAAGATAAAGGAATAGTTACATCAGTTACATCAAAATATATTGTTGTTTCATTTATGTTCTGGTGTCTACTTGTATCGTTAGCATATATGATAAGAGTGTATTGTCCAGGTATAGTAGTATTTGTAAATGTATTATTATATACATTGTCTGCATTATCATCTGTTAAGCTTATTATCTCGCTGTCTCCATTTGGGTATGTTAAATTAGCATAGGTACTATCTAATATTCCATCATCTGTAATTGTTGCATTTATTGTTATTATATCATTTATATTCCAATTACTACTGTTTTGAGGATTTGTATTGGATACAGATGGTGTTGCATCATATTGTTTCCAGTCAAACATAACTCCTTGCTGTTGTCCATCTAAAACTTCAGTTGTTGTCTCAAGAGGGTTATTTGATATGTTAATAAATGAAGTCCCATCCCAATATAATGCATTTATGTCTTCATCAATATCCATTGCTGTTATCATTATTTCATTGGTGTCTGGGTGATCAACCATACTTAAACCAGTTATGTCATCAGTTGCAAAATTTATTGTTGATAAAGCAGATGTTAATGAAGCAACACTCCAAGTGTTTGTTTTTGTAAATGTAAAATAATCCATAGATAAAGAATTTGTATCTGCAAATCCAAATAATGCTTTTGAAGAGGAATACCATGCACAATCAATATTTATATTGTTTGCACCATTAGGTTCTGTATCTGAATCTTCAGATGGAGGAGATGTTAAAAATCCAGATCCATCCCACATTCTTACATTAACATCATTTCCTGCATCCTTCCATATTAATCCTATATAATCTGATGTTGAATCAGAGCATGTTCTTGTTGTTGTTAATGTATCACCTATGCCTAAAGTATTTTCACTTCCCCAACTACCCCCACTATATGTCCTATATGCTAAACTTATTCCTGTTCCATATACCACTAACCCTTCTCCACTTGATTGTTCCCATGCAAAATCAAAATGTTCTTCTAAATTTGAACTAGTTGTTGTTGAAAGAGTTGATTGTTTACTAGTTTCAAAATCAGTTCCATTCCAAGGAACTGCGTAAAGAGAATTTGTTGTAGTATGTGCTAAAAGCATGATATCATTAGTTCCAAGTTTTTTGACTAATTTTACCCATCTAAAAATTCCAGTTAATCCAGTATCTAAATTTTGTTCAGAAGAATAAGCATTTCCATCCCATATTCTATAGGATATATTAGTATCTGTACTTGTAGAACTTTCATAAACAATTAATGCTTCTCCATTAACATCCCCATATTCAATATCAAATGATCTGTAAGCAGCATTTGCAATAGCACTTGTTAGTTGAGTAGCTGTTCCCCAGGATCTTGTATTTGAATCATAAACCTGGGCGTATAAATTATTTCCTTTGTCTATTGTCCCAATAATATATTCATTTTTTTCATGGTTTGCTTTTGTTACAACCCAAGTTATGTCTCCTCCAACAGAATTTGTATCTGTCTTTTCATTACCTAAGTAAGCGTTTTCACTCCATAATCTGTATCTGGGTGATTGTATATTTTGTTCTTGATATGCAAATAATCCTGCTGTTTCTGTAACAACACTAAAAGTATAGTTTGTATCAAACCAATCTGTTAATCCAGCATAATCAGTACATAATACATTCCATTTATGTGATCCATCTGGAACATTTATAGTTATGTTTGTTTCAGAATTATTTTGTACTTCAGTTATTGTTTTTATTGCAGACCAAGTACCTTGAAAATCACTATATAATGTACAACTACTAATATTATTATAAAAACTGTCTTCTACAGTAAAATTAAAGTCAACTTTTGTTTGGTTTACTTGCATTCCATTTGTTGGGTAATTTAATGCAGTAACATTCGGATATGTGTTAGCTATTATGTAAAATGTTGTTTCTGTACTATTGATATTGCCAAGACTGTCATTTGCATAAAATGTTATATTGTATTGTCCTAAAACTAAAGGATTGACAAAACTACCATTATATTTATTTCCTACTGAGTTAGTCAAGGTAATATTCTGCTTTGTGCCATTTGCATAAGTTAATTCTGCATATACTGTATCCACACCAATAAGATTATCTGAAACATTTGTAGCAATTTCAATTGTTTGTAATATACTATAATTTGTTCCTTCACTAGGTTTTAGTTCAGTAACTTGTGGATTAGTATCATCAATAGTAATTGTTCTGTTGTTTAATGCGAATTGTTTTTGATTCGCATTATCATATGCTAAACAATTCCATACATATTTTCCGTCTGTAATATTGTTTAATGTAAAGTTAGCAGTGTAATTTTGAACAGCACCAGTATTATTTGTTGCATTCAATTCAAAAGTTCCAGATATATTATGATATAATGAAACATTCTGTAATTGTATGTCATCAGATGCATTACATTGAAAAGTTATATCATCCACATTTGTTTCGTAATTGTCTTGTGGAGAAGATAATACCATCTGTGGAAGTGCATTAGCAGCAAAAGTTATTGTTAAATTGTTATTTGCATTATAATAATCACTATAAATATTTAATCCATCAAGATCAATTGCTCTACACCTTAATTCAACATCAGATTGGAAAGGTACATCAGATAAATTCCACAATAATGTTGATATTTCAGAATGATTCCCTATTTCATTCCATTTTCTTCCATTTATCTCAACCCACACAGATGTATAATTTATCTCATCAAAATTTGATGATGAATTGTAATCTCCATAAATAGTTCTTATTCTTATGTCTTGGTTAGATGCTGTTTTCCATGCACTTAATACTCCAGAATTTGTTGTTGTCAATGAAAAATTTACATTTGTTGTATTTAATGTACTCCCAGCATAAGTATCATTTAAACTAAATGTCCCTACTGTTATCCAACTTGCGCCATTATAAATATCTAATTCTAAATCAGGATATTTATTTCCTGATTGTGCAGAACCTGAAGGATTGTATGAATCAACTTCAACAATTACAGAAATATTATCTATTGAATAATAATCTGATCCATCAACATCTTGATATATCTCATAAGATGAATTAGATTCAACAGGAGGAATGATTCTTGTTGTAACAATCATATAAACATCATCTAGCCATACCTCATCATTATTGCCTGAAGAATCTGCACTAAATCTAAATGAAAAATTAGATTGAGATAATTCTCCAGAGGTTAAATTATATGTGTATGTTGTCCAACCAAGTTGCTGATTGTTTCCAGTAGCTAGTTTTTGGTATCTTGAAGTATATGTGCTTCCATCATAAGTAGAAAAATCAATACCTTCATTTGTATCTACATAATAATCATAAGTAAATGTAATAGACGCATTTACCCAATTGCCTGTATTTGGATTCCAAACACTACCATCTGATTTTCTTCCCTCTACAAAACAACCTGCAAAATTAGCTGGATCGCACTCCTGCCAATTTAATGTGTAAGGTGAAGAAGGAGGTGTGTTTTCATTTAAGATAGATATAGATGTTTCATCCCCTATTTCTTGAGTAACATCCCAATATTCATCTTGTGCAGTATCTCCATCATCTGATCCTGTCCAACTTGCATCTGCATTTGGAAATGATTCATTAAATAAAGTAGATGTATTTTCTAAAATAGAAAAAATAAATTGTTTAGTATTATTTTCAATATTTTCTGTTAAAAAATTATTTGTATAATTTGCTTCAACAAAATAAGTTATGTTATCTCCATCAGCATCTGTTGATCCAGAACAGTTAATTTCAACGTCCCCTCCAAATGATGCTGTACAACTTCCCCCATCACAAGTAATAGATGTTGGTGTAGTTGTAGCAGTATTTTGTGAAACTACTTTAAATACAATATCATCATTGTCGTCGTATGTTCCTGTCCCTCCAGATGAATCTGAACATGTTTCTGTTGGATCTGCAGTTGTAGGATTATATTGAATGTATGCTCTAAATGCATGATTTCCAGTAGTATTGTCCAATACTACATTGTTAAAAGTATATGTCTCAAGTTCATTACCTGTTGTACATCCACCATTAACAAATTGTTTTAATGTCCAAGTAGGTGTTGCTGCATCTGAATTATTTGTATATGCTAAACCAAAATGATCTGATGCAGTATCATAACAACCAAATGTAACTTTTACACTAACAGTATCTCCTACCTTGAAAACAGAATTATTTAAATCAATCACACTCATATTATATACTTGTTCATCTCCAGATGAGTTTCCTGGGAGAGCACAAGATGGAGTTGCATATGTTGAACTTCCATCTGCACAAGTATCAATTGTATTTGGTTGATTTGGTTCTGGACCTTGATTAGCTGCACTAATACTGTCTCTACATCTAATCAAACTAGCGTTTGCAATACAAGGGGATGATCCATTTGCACAATAGGGTGCTCCATAAGTACTATTGTATTCTGCAAAAGCAGGATCTTTAGGTGATAAAGTAAAATTATATTCTTGTCCAGGAACAATAGTCATAATTTTTTTCCAACCACCTATTTCAATACAATTCCGTTCTTCTTTGTTATCACCAGTACAGTTGACAAATATTTTTTCTGGACATGTTTGTGTTTCAAAATTCCAATCCTTACATTTATACAATGTCTTTCCTTTTGCAGTTACAGTTACAGTACCTTTTGTAAAATTAACTTTTGTCGGATCTATAGAATAAAGTTCAACAACTCCTGGTTTTAGTTCATTTTTAGAAATATTTTCTAATCCCAATGTTGAATTAATTTCAGGTACAAAATCTTCTAATATAATTTTTTTTATTGGACTTTTTTCAGGAACTATTTCAATTTCATATTTTGATTTTATTTTTTTTGCAAGTTCTTTTAATGTTATGTTTTTATTTTTTAATTTTCTTAAAAGTTTTAATGCATTTTTTATATTTTTTAGATTATTTAGATTCTTTTGTTTTGCTAATATATTTAATTGAGTTTTTATTATTTTATTTTTACTATTTTTAACATTTAATGTAAAATTATTTTCAGCATCTTCTAAGGCTTGTTCTATCTCAGATTCATTAAGATTAAGATCCAATAATAATATTTCTTCGCCAATCTTTTCTTCTTCTGTTATATTTTGAGTTAAATTAATTTCAGTTGTGTTTGTTGTGTTTGTTGTGTTTGTTGTGTTTGATTCAATTTCAAGAGTAATATTGTTACCTGTAGAATTTGTAATATTTGAATCAAAACTATTATTTATTTCTACAAGAGTATTTGTACTATTTTCTTTAGTGTATTCTGTTGTGTTTGATGAAATATTGAATGTAGTATTTTGAGTAGTATTTTCAATAGTATTTTGATTTAAATTAATTTCAGTTGTGTTTGTTGTGTTTGTTGTGTTTGATTCAATTTCAAGAGTAATATTGTTACCTGTAGAATTTGTAATATTTGAATCAAAACTATTATTTATTTCTACAAGAGTATTTGTACTATTTTCTTTAGTGTCTTCTGTTGTGTTTGATGAGGAGTTAGTATCATTTATCTGGTTATTTTCAAATATATTTGCACTACCATTACTAATTTGAACAGAAAGATTAATTGTTATATCTCCCATATCCAATTCAAATTCATTTTCTTCAAAAAGATTATCTTCTGAAGTGTTAAAAGAAGATTCAAGTGAATTATTAATACTTGTAGAATTAAACATTGAAGAATTAACTGCAAAACCTAAAGAAAGAGATAGAAGTAAAACAAATATAACACTAACCAATACTACAATTCCATCACCCCTCCTATACTTCATTTTTTGATAATACCTCTTTTTTTGAGTTCTTTACGCATAAATAATTCTATTTGTTTACTAATTTTAAGACCTTCTTCCTCACAAATTTTTTTAAATTTATCTTTAATTGATTTATCTACAGAAAGTGTTAGTTTATCATTTCCTTTTTTCATTTTGTACGTACAAATTCGTATATTGTTGTATATATGAGTATATATACGTATAAATATTTTACTTTATAAAAGTTTGTTTTTACTTTAGAATTAAAATCATATAATTATTATAATCTATAAACTATTAATTAAATTAATTTATTATTGAAACCCCTCAATAATACTAATTAAGGAATTATATATAAATATTTGTTTCTATTAGAAAATGAAAATTAATTTAATCCAGTAAATACTTCTTGATCAGGATAAACAACAATACCTTTATCATTTATTTGCATAGCAACAATTTTCTTTCTATGATTTTCTCCTCTCATCTTAAGAACTTCAATTGCATTCTCTTTAATATCTCCTCTTTTCAAATTATAGAAAACAATAACTCCATCTGCTAAAAATTCCTCTACTCCTGTTGTTGAATATATCTTAGGAACCTGTTGAGTTTCTGTAATTAAAAAACTAGTTGTACCCATATTCTCCAAAAATCTGAATAATTGTTCTATATAAATCCTATAACTATCTTCTTTACCAGTAAATGCAGATGCAACAGCTGTAAGAGAATCAAGTACAATAAAATCAGGTTTAAATCCTTTTGGTAAAATAACAGGGTCTAAATCTATTAAAAGTTCTCCTTTTTCTCTTTCTAACATTGCCTCAACTTGCCTAGAAATTTCAAAAGGACTATACCTTTTTAATCTTAATTTTCCAGATTTAATGTATTTTTTTGGATTCCATCCAAATTGTTCCATATGTTGTGTAAGTCTATTTTCTGATTCTTCAAAACTCATATAAAAACATTTTTTTCCATTTTTTGCATGGTTCAACAATGTCTGTAGACAAAATATGGTCTTTCCACTTCCAGCACCCCCTGCAACAAGAACCGCAGAACCCTGAGGTATGCCTTTTTCAAATAACTCATCAAAACCTTTTATTCCTGTTCTGATATGTTGTCTTTTATCAAGAGAGGAAGACTTACTTTTTTTCTTTTTGGATTTTTTTTTCGTTATTCTATCTTTATCTGGAAAATCAATCTCTTCAAAATTATCTTCATCATCATTTTCTTGTTGTTTATCTGCACCTCTTTTTTCTTGATTTATCTCTTGTGAAACTTCTTCGACAAGTGCCTCTTTATCAAAATCTTTTGTTGTTTTATTATTTTTTTTAGTAGTTTTTTTCTTTTCAGGAAACTTTTTTTGTTTTAATTTCATTTTTGAAGGATCTTTAGCGTGTGCTGGATCAACTATTGTGTGAGAATAATCTTTAATTTTAGAACCACTTGGTTTTTTTATGTGTTTTTTCTTCATTGTTTTTGTCTTATTTTTTTTAGATGTTAATTTCTTTTTCTTTGGTGATTTTTTAACTTTCTTAGTCAATTTTCCTTTAGTTTTTTCACTTTTTTTCTTCTTTGCTACTTT
>CAYLKE010000005.1:12676-18654 GCA_964384425.1 uncultured Methanosarcinales archaeon
CTTCTTTGTTGTGTTCTTCTTTGCTACTTTCTTCTTTGTTGTGTTCTTCTTTGCTACTTTCTTCTTTGTTGTGTTCTTCTTTGCTGTCTTTCTTTTTATTTTTTTATTTTTTTGAGAAACTTTTCTTTTATTTTTTGAAGAACTCTTTTTCTTAGAACTACCAAATAATCTACTAAAGAAACCTCTACTCTTAGTCTTCTTCACCTTCTTTTTCACCATAATCTTAAATTGTTCAAAATGTATATAAACTTTACTATAAAAATAATTATTTGATTAATTTTTTTACATTACCAAGAAATTTCTTTTTATCAAAAGGCTTTGCAATGCAAACTACATTAGGATCTATTTTTTTAAATTCATCAGTCATATCACCTAATACAGTTACAACTAAAATATTCAAATAATCATATTTCTTTTTATTTCTCAATTTTGCAAAAAAAGTATCTCCTGATTCTTCTGGAAGAACTATGTCTAAAATCATAAGATCATATTTCTCTTTTTTTAATTTATTTTCTGCTTTTTTTGTAGTATTTACTTGTATTAATTCATACTCTTCTGCTAATAATCCCTGGTATATTTCTTGCATTTCTTCATCATCTTCAACAATTAAAATTTTCTTTTTTCATTTGAACCATCTTAATTATTTTTCAATCATTCTTTTTTATTTAACATTTCTTCTATAGATAAAAGTAAATTTCTTTTAGTAAATGGTTTTGGAATACATATAGTGTTCTTTTCATCAATACTTTTAAAGTAATCACTCACATCACCTAAAACAGTTATTACTATTGTTTTAAGATTTTTATATTTTTTATCTTGTTTGATTCTTTTAAAAAAAATATCTCCACTTTCATTTGGAAGAACTATATCCAATATCATAAGATTCACTTTATTTTTTTCTAATTTTTTTAATGCATCTTTTGTATTATTTACAATTATCAATTTATAATCGCTACTCAATATCTCTTTATATGCAAAATTAATCTCTTCATCATCTTCAACAATTAAAATAGTTTTATTTTTTTTCATTTTTAACCTTCTTTGTGGGAATATCTATAACAAAATTACTTCCTTTTCCTCTTTGAGATTCTACTTTTATTGATCCGCCATGTAATTTAATTATTTTTTTGGCAAGCGATAAACCAATTCCAACACCCTTAGTTGTTTTACTTTTCTGATAAAAAACATCAAATATTTTTTCTAGATTTTTTTTACTTATTCCGATACCTGTGTCTTTTATAGATATTCTTATCTTGTTTTTTAATTTTTTCACAGATATAATTATTTGTCCTTTTTTTGTAAATTTTATTGCATTTTCTAAAATATTATTTAATGCTATTCTTAAGAATGTATGATTAGCGTTTATTTTCCCTATGGAGTCAAATTTTTTAACAATATCAAGTTTTTTTTGTTTTATTGATAGGATATTATACTTTATTAAATCTTCAATCATTTGTACTAAATCAATTTTAGATTTTTCAATCTTTGATATTGATTCAATTTTACTTAATTGCAATACAGAAGTTATCTGTTTTAAAAAAAGATCAGAATTATTTTCAATAATATCCATATATTTTTTTATTTTGTTCTTGTCATAATTACCTATTTCAAATTCACTTCCCAATAAATGAGTCATCAGTTTTATCTTAGATATGGGATTCTTAAATTCATGAGTAACATCTCTTATTATTCCTGATTTAAGTTCATCTACTTTTTTAAGTTCTTCATATGCTTCTTCAAGTTCTTCTCTTGATCTTTCTCTTTCAGTAACATCCCTTAAACCTCCAGCAATAGCTATAACTTTTCCTTTATTGTCTTTAACAGGAGATTCATTAACTTCTGCTAAAAATTTACTTCCATCTTTTTTTTCTAGTTCAAGAATATAAGGTCCATGTTTTTTACCTGTTTTAATTGTATCTTCTGTTATTTTTAATCCTTTTTTATTTATTGGATTATCTGTAACAAAAGTTGTCCATTTAATCATCATTTCATCTGGAGAATATCCAAAAAATTGTTTTGAAGAAGCACCAACATAACTAAGAATATGATTAGTATCATGTATGTAAAAGAATTCATCGGTATATTCCATAATAAGATCTATCTTCTCTTTAGATTCTTTTAATTCTTGTTCTGCTTTTTTTCTTTCAGTTATATCTGTTATTATTCCTGCCACACCGACAACTTTTTTATCAATAATAACTGGAATTTTTCTAGTTTCGTATATTCTATCTTTAACTGATTCTTCAGATATAATAATCTCTTTTCTATTAATAACTTTTTTATCGTTTTTTCTGCATTCTTCTGCAGCTTTCTTTGGCATAAAATCAAAATCAGATTTTCCAATAATTTTTTCTTTTTTTTCTCCAAAAAATTTAGCATTTGCATCATTTACTAATAAATAATTTAAGTTTTTGTCTTTTAAAAACATCATTTGGTCTGTTGAATTTATAAAAATACTTAATCTAAATTCAGATTCTTCTATCTTTTTTCTGCTTTTTTCTTCTGCTATTTTCCTTTCTGTTATATCCCTAATATTACATTGAACAACATTTAAGTCACCTACTTTGTAAACATTACTAATAAATTCTACATTTTTATTTTTACCTTTTTTTGTTTCAAGAGGTAAGTTTTCATAACGAACAAATTTTTCTTTTTGTAATTTTTTAAATTTGGCTTTGTTTTCAACAATATTCTTAAAGGGACTAATTTGCCAAATTTGTTTACCAACAAATTCTTTATGAGAATAACCCAACAAATCAATTAAATATTTATTAACATCAATTATTTTTCCAGTATCTGCATTTATTATTAAAATACCATCTTTAGCTGCTTCAAATAATCTTCTGTAACGTAATTCGCTTTCTTTTAATTTTTCTTCTATTATTTTTCTATCAGTTATATCTTCATGATTACCAATCATATAAATTGCATTGCCCATTTTATCTCTTTCAACAACTTTCCCTTTTGTACTAATCCAAATATAATTCCCTTTTTTAGTTTTTAATCTAAACTCATTCTCATAAACATCTGGTTTTTTCTTTAGATATTCTTTTGCTGTTGTAATTGCTTTTTTCTTATCATCTGGATGCAATAATTTTATCCAATTCTTGAAATTTGCTTTAAATTCATTTGGTTTATAACCTATCATTTGATAATATCTTGGACTAAATTGTAATTTATCTGTTTTAAAATTCCATGTCCAAATACCCCCAGTAGTGGCTTCTAAAGTTCTTTGTAACTTTTCTTCGACCATTTTTCTTTCAGTTATGTCAGTATCTGCTCCCCTGTAACCTAAAAAATCTCCTTTTTTGTTAAAGAAAGGGCCACCACTTGTTTCTAAAATAATAGTTTTTCCATTTTTGTGGACATTGAAATTAAGAAATTTTACAAAACTTTTTTTCTTTTTAAAAATATCAAACATTTCTTTTTTTAACTTTTTTCTTGCTTCAGGAATAAACAAGTCAAAAGGATGTTTTTTTCCAACAAGTTCTTTGGGTTTATATCCCAGTATTTTTTCTACAATTGTATTAGTATAAGTATATACTGCCTTATCATCTACTTCCCAAATCCATTCATTAGCATTTTTTGCAATTTGTTGAAAACGCTCTTTACTTTCTTTTAATTCTTCTTCTATTTTTTTTCGATCAGTAATATCTCTAAAAACACCTTGTAAATATTTTTTACCATTTATTTTAATAGTAGAACTATTAATATCAACAGGAACTATTTTTTTATCTTTTGTTATAATTTTTGATTCAAAAATAAATCTTTTTCCTTTTGAATGTTTTTTAAATGCATCCATTGTTTCTTTAAGAACTTCTTTAGGATGTAATTTATTTACTGTTAATAACAAAAACTTTTTTTTAGAATAGCCAAATTTTTTTTGAGCAGTTTTATTTGAATAAATGATTTTTTTTGTCTTTGGATCAGCTAAAATAATTGCATCAGGTAAACTATCAAAAAAAGAACTAAAATAATCTTCAGAAATTGAGTTTCTATCTTTTTTTATTTTGAATACCTCTTTTTATACTATATTAATAAAAAATTAAGAATCTATCTATTTAAAACTTTTTATAAATCTTCTTTATCAGTAATAACTCTTTCAATTTTAACAACTAATCCTTTTCCTTTTTTTTCCTTTCTTTTTATGTATTCTGAAAAAGACACCAAAGCTTTTCCTAAAGCAATGAGTTGATTTTTGGATGTAATCAAAGCAACTTTTTGATCTTTTTCAAAATCATCTGCTTTTATTATACCTGGAACAGCAAGAGGTCTTCCATTCATTATAGGTATTATTGCGTTATCATGAAGAATTATTTTAGGAATATCTTTAATCATACATTCCATGGGAAGTATAAATTTTCTTATCAAAGTTTCATCTCCTTTTTCAGTAAGTTCACAATAAGCATCATTCAATTCTGGAAGAGTTACTATTGAATCTTCTCTAAAAACACCTGCCTTAGTCCTCCTTAATTCTTGCATATGTGCTCCAGGACCTATTGCTTTTCCCATATCATGTGCAAGTTTTCTGATATACGTTCCTGCCTCACACAATACCCGAAACAAAACATCATTGTCCTTTCTTTCCAATAGTTCCAATTCGTAAATTGTTCTTTTTCTTTTTCTTCTTTTGACAGCACTTCTTACAGGAGGCATTTGTTTTATTTCTCCTGTAAAATCTTTAAAAACTTTTTTCAATTTATTATCGTGAAAATCATTATGAACATGCATAATACATATATATTCTTTAGGAGATTTTAACATTAGTCCAGCTAATTTTGTTGCTCTTCCTAAAGCAACAGGTAAGCATCCTGTAACTGCAGGATCAAGACTACCACTGTGTCCTGTTTTATTTATATGAAGTATTTTTTTTACTGTGTCTGCAATCTGATGAGAAGTAGGCCCTTTATACTTATCAACATTAACAACACCATACTTAAGAAGTTGACTAATACTTCGTTTAATAAAATCTAATTCAATATTATTTTTTTTATTAGAAGTCATAAAAATAAAGAAAAATAATTAATCTTTTTTCTCTTCTGGTTTCTTTTCTTCTTTTGGTTTCTTTTCTTCTTTTTCTTCTGGTTTAGGTTCTTCTTTTGATTTTTCTTCTACTTTGTCTTCTTTCTTTTCTTCTTTTGGTTTTTCTTCTACTTTTTTCTCTTCTGGTTTCTTTTCTTCTTTTTCTTCTGGTTTAGGTTCTTCTTTTGATTTTTCTTCTACTTTGTCTTCTTTCTTTTCTTCTTTTGGTTTTTCTTCTACTTTTTTCTCTTCTGGTTTCTTTTCTTCTTTTTCTTCTGGTTTAACTTCTGCTTTAGGTTCTTCAAAAATAGGTTTTTTTCCTTCTTGAGCAACTTTTGCATTTATTTGTGCTATATTTTCAGAGACAACTTCTCCACATATTGTTTTCTTTTTTCTAAGGTTTTTTTGAGATTTTTTTGATCTATCTCTTCCCTTGTAACCTACACCTTCATTCATAATTATTTTTTTTCTTGTTGCTGTATTTATTCCTTTTCTCATAGGAAATCCACTTTTATCGCTTCCACCAGTTATTTCAAATTTATATCCTTCAAGATCTTCAATATTTACACTAAATTGAGATCCTATTTTTAATCCAACCAAAGATTCAGAAACATTCTCATCTAATTCGATTTGTTTACATTTACCTTTCTTTGGATCAGCTATGTTTAATTTTATTTTTACCATTTTGTTACCTCCCCGATCCTATATATTTTATAATATATAGAGGTAATCTATATTTAAAGAGAAAAATATATAAAGATTACCCATAAAAACACTTAATATTAAACCAGGCATTAGTTTAAATATTATTAAAAATACATATTTTAAACTATATAATGGGGACATAGCTCAGCCTGGGAGAGCACTAGACTGAAGATCTAGTTGTCCGGGGTTCAAATCCCCGTGTCCCCATGTTTTATTTTATTCTTACAAAACGTTATTCGGTGAGTTAACTT
>CAYLKE010000005.1:18754-33923 GCA_964384425.1 uncultured Methanosarcinales archaeon
TTTGAAAAGTTTCGTTTACAGCACCGTGTCCCCATGTTTTATTTTATTCTTACAAAACGTTATTCGGTGAGTTAACTTGTTAACTCAGGCATTTTGATGAAACTTTTTTGAAAAGTTTCGTTTACAGCACCGTGTCCCCATGTTTTATTTTATTCTTACAAGAAGTTATTCGGTGAGTTAACTTGTTAACTCAGGCATTTTGATGTCTTCAAACTTGTTTGGAGAATTGAAAATATTAAATTTTCATATAAAATTTTTTGAAACATCCTATTGTAAATTCAAAAGGATGTACTCAAGAATTTGTGGTTTTTGTCACAAATTGTTGACAAGTTTCGTTTACAGCACCGTGTCCCCATATTATTTTGTTTATACATACCCCAAGTTATGTATTGTTATTTTCTTTACAAAACCAATTTCAAAAAATTTTTTAAATAAAACTAATTATTAGATTAAATAATGATAGATTTAAAAAAAATAAGTGATAGCTTAAGTATGTTTAAAAACAAAGTATCTTTACATGATTCTTTCAAAAAATATAATTTTATTGGTGGAATAGATTATTTTCAAGTTAATAATAATTTTGTGGTATGTTTTGTTATTTTAGATAGAAAAATGAAATTAGTTGATAAAGCTTTTTTTTCTGGAAAAATCAAAGGAAAAATAACTAAAATAAATGTTAAGTATTATATTGGGCAGTTTGCATCAGATGCATATAGAATACTTGATAAGGAACCAGATATTGTTCTTGTGAGAGGACAAGGAATATTAGAAAAAAATAATATTGGTTTAGCATCTTATATTGGTGTCTTAATAAATAGACCAACAATAGGTATTTCTAAGGCACATGAAGGAAAAGAAGAATCTGGAAAAATATATTTGGATAAAGAAATAAAAGGTATAGCAGTTCTTACAAAAGAAAAAGCAAGAAAACTTTACATATCTCCAGGACATATGATATCATTGGGAACATCACTAAAAATCATAAAGGAAAGTATACATCCACCTCACAAATTACCAGAACCAATACATATTGCAAGAAAACTAGCAAAAAAACAAGGAACAAAATTATTTATAAAAAAATCTGAAAAATAGTATTTATTTTAATAATTTAAAATTAAAAGAAAAAAAATTAAAAGAAATAATTTAATACATTTCTCCAAGATCTATCTCTTCGTCCTCGACAATCAAATTTTCAATTTCTGAATCAATAGTTGAATCAATTTCATCTTCTGTTGCTGTTGTATCTTTATCTATTGGTGTTGTTGTATCTTGTGTTGTATCCACTACATCATCAATTGTATTTTCTTCTACCTTATTACTTGAACATCCTGTAATCAATGTAACTGTCAAAAGTAATACAATCACTAGATTAAAAAATTTCATCTTCTTCCACCTCTTAATTTATCAAAATTTATATTAAGTTTTTCTCCAACTCTTTCAAGTTTTTTGACTTTATTATTTACTTCTTCTTGAACTTCTAATTTAGTGTTTAATGGCATTTTCTCTAATCTATTTTCTAATCTTTCTTTTCTTATTGGTATGTGTGTTTGTTTTATTTCTTCAACTCTTTTTTTGATTCTTTCTTGTACTTCATTATTTTTAGTTTCTATTTTTTGTTTTGCTTGTTTTTTCTTTTCTTGCCCAATATTTTTATATTTCCCTCTTAATTGTTCTTTAAGTTCATTTTTTGTTATTTCACCATTTCTTACTTTATTTGCCAATTCTTTATCTGTGATACCAAATCTTTCAAGAAGTCTTTCTGTTCTTTCTGCATTAAGTTGATTTCTTGCTTTTTCCATTTCAGATTCTGTGCTATCTAATAATCTATTTTCTTCCATTTCTTTTTTTACTATTTCTATTATTTCATTCCTATCTTCAGAAGAAATCCTATTTCTTGTAAGTTCTTTAAATTCACTTATAAGATTTTTTGCATCTCTTTTTATATTTACAAAATCTTCAACACTTGAATTGTCTGAATCAAGAGCAATAACTTCTTTTTCAATAATATTTAATTCATCTAATTTTGCTTGAAGATCCAATACATCTTCTCCTTTTTCATCTAGATAATCAATTACTACTTCTCCTGCAATAACTGCCCTAATGATTGATTTTCTTAATTGCCACACTCTTACTGTAGCACCATAATTAGATTCAACCATTAATTTAACTTGTTCTTTAGTTTCTTCTGTTATAGCTTCACTTTCAATTTCATTAACTTCGCTTACTGAAGCTTCTTCTGTAGTATCTGCATCTTGTGCAATCACAACTGAAAAAAACATAAAGAATACTAAAAATATTGCTAATAATTTTTTCATGTTAATACCTCCTTTTACTTAATTTATAATAACATAAGAAAGAGTGTTTTTAAATATTGTTAAAATTATTTTTTCATTCTTCCAAGATAATCCTTCAGACGAGATTTCATCTTTTCTTTTAAATCTTCATCTAAATCTAATTTATCAACTTCTTCTTTGTAATTAATATCTATAAAATCATGAACATTACTTGTAAGATTACTTTCAATATTTTTTATAGAATCAGTAATATATTTTGTCTCATCTGTTCCAAATTTCTTAGTTAAAGGATATTTTGTAAATGCGTTTGCACCTGCTTGTATTATCAAAGGAACTTCTTTATATCTTCTAAACGTTGTCCCACCAATTATCTCAATTTCTGGAAATGCAATTCTTGTTTTTGCTATCCACCACAGATAATCTTCTGTTGTAGGGCCTTCTGTATAGGGTGTCCCCTTAACTGGTTTTAATGCATAAAAAGTAATTCTATCCATCTTATATGTTGAAATAAAATCTTTAAGTAATTCGAAATCATCTTTTTTTTCACCTAATCCAATAACCATTGTCATAGATCTTTTTATTTGAGGATATTTTTCATTCAAATATTCAAACATTTCAATATAAGGTTCAATTTTTTTATCAGGACAAATATAATCATGTAATTTTTCTTCAACTGTTTCGATAGAGGCACATATTCCTTCTATAAATGGTGCAAATTTATCAATAGATTCTTTTTTTAATGCACCTAAATTCAACCAGATCTTTCCACCATAAACATGAGCAACCTGTTGAATTATTTCAAGAAGTTCATCATCTGTAAATATCCTATAACCTCCTGTTAAGAATTCCATTCTCCAACCATATATTCTTGCAAGAAGTGCTTCTATTAATATTGATTCTCTTGATCTACGAGCATGTTTTGCATGCTGGATTCTAGATTTCTGTGTAGAACGATAACAAAACTTACATGTTCCAACATCACAATACCAACTTAAAAAAATACATCTTCCATACCAAATATTGTTATCATTATTGTCAAGATAAATTTGTCTAGCATTTCCAATTAGTTTTTTTGTTTCTTCACATATATTAAATCCAAAATCTTTCATAATTTAGAATTAAATAGCTTTCTGTTAAAAATTTTTCTAATAATATATGTAAAAATTAATAAATGAATGAATTATAATTTAAAATTATGTCAAAAAAGAGGTTGTTAGTTACAATACTTATTTTTCTTATAAGTAGTTTATTTTTTATACCATTTTCAATTGCATCTGAACAAAAAGAAGAACATGCAGGACATGGTTTTGGACCACAATTAGACCTTTCTGGATATGATATTAATATGTTAATAATTATATCTTTAGTTGGATTAGCTATTACAATGGTATGTGCAATATTTTTAGAAAGAAATGTTGCAAAAATTGCAAGTAAGACAGGCAGCAGTATTGGTACTGCATTAATGGCAATAGCTTCTTCTGTTCCATTGCTTATAATTTCTATTACATTAGCATTAGAAAAACAAACTGAATTGATAATAATAAATGTAATAGGTGCAAATGTTGCAAATCTAACACTAGTTTTAGGATTTCTTACTTTTATAAAACCTTTAAGAAGAGGTAAAAGTTTTGGAAGAGGAATACTTGCATTGGTAATTTTGATTCTATCAGCTTCAACAATCTTTTTTGTTATAGGAGCAGATTTTTCAATATCTCAAGGTACTTCCCCCATTATAGATATTTATGATGCCTATGTTCTAATAATTTTATTTGTTATTTTCATACTTATGTTAAACTTTTTCAAAAGTCATGAGGGAGGTCATCTAGAATCAAAAAATATTATGATGGAAATAATTCTTTCAGTTGTCTTTGGTGTAGCTGTTTCATGGTTTGCAAATACAACAGTAAGAGCATTTATAATCATTGCTAAACATTTTTCATTACCCTCAATCATAATAGGATCAGTTATAGGTGTTATTGGTGCATCTCTTCCAGAACTGGCAATAGGAATTGTGTGTTTAGTGAAAAGAGAAGATGAAGCAGTATTTTCTAATCTTATATCTTCTGCAATAGTTAATTTTAATTTAGGCCTAGGATTTGCTGCAATTATTGCAGGAAGTATAATTATAGACGAAGTTTCATTAATAATAAAATTACCTTTCATGTTTATAATACTTGCAGTATCATTATTCTTTTTTAGACCTAAAGGAAGTACAATGGGATATAGTGAAGGGGGTCTTACAAGGTTTGAAGGACTTATTTTGTTAGGATTATTTGTAGCTTGGGTTTTTATGTTAATAACTCTTGCATAAGTACATATCAATAAACTTTAAAAACATTATATGTTCTTAAATAGTATGATAATCGGAATAATAGGAAAAGCAAATGTAGGTAAAAGCACATTTTTCAAAGCAACAACTCTTTCAAATGTAGAAATAGCAAATTATCCTTTCGCAACAATCAACCCTAATAAAGGTATTGGATATGTAAAGATAAAATGTGTTTGTGGAGAATTTGACAAGCAATGTACTCCAAGAGAAGGTTATTGTATAAAAAAGAATAGATTTTTGCCAGTTGAGATTATAGATGTTGCGGGTCTTGTACCAGGTGCACATGAAGGAAAAGGAATGGGCAATAAATTCTTGGATGATTTGCGACAGAGCGATGGGTTTATTCATGTTATAGATATTTCAGGAAGTACAAATGAAAATGGAGAATCAGTTGAAACTGGATCGTATGATCCTGCAAAAGATATTAAATGGTTTGATAATGAACTAGATCTTTGGTATTTGGGGATATTGGAAAAAGGATGGAAAAGATTAGCAAGACAGATTAAGCAAGAAAAAAAGAAAACAAGTAGAGTTCTGGGAGAACAATTAAGTGGATTAAAAATTACAGAAGATAATGTTAAGGAAATTATTACTAAGATTGGATTAGATGATGAAAATCCAAATCTCTGGTCGAATGAAAACTTACATGGTCTTGCAAAAGGATTAAGAAAAAAGAAACCCTGTATTGTTGCATGTAATAAGATTGATTTACCGGGTGCATATGATAATTATGAAAGATTAAAAAAAGAATTTCCAGATATTGTTTTTATTCCTGTGAGTGCAGAAGTTGAATTAGCATTAAAAGAAGCAAGTAAAAAAGAATGGATAAGTTATATTCCTGGAGAAAACCATTTTGAAATTGCAGACGAAAATAAGTTAAATGATAAACAAAAAAAAGCACTTGAATTCATGAAAAATTTTTTAGATAAATATAAAACAACAGGAGTTCAAAATTGTTTAAATAAATTAATATTTAATACTATGAAAATGATTGCAATATATCCTGGAGGAGTTAATAATTTAGTTGATTCTCAAGGAAGAGTTCTTCCAGATTGTTTTCTTATGCCACATAAAACAACAGCATTAGATTTTGCATATAAACTCCATACAGACTTTGGAAAGAACTTTATTCGTGCAATAGATGTTAAAACAAAAAGAACTATTGGGAAAGATCATGAATTAAAACACAGAGATGTTGTTGAGATTGTGAGTGGAAAATAAATAAATTCTTTAAAAGAATAGGAAGGTTTATATATTATATAAGTTTATACTATAGTATAAGTATATATAGGTTAAATAAAATGCAAAAAATATTACATTATCCCAGATTAGATACTATATTGGGAGTAGAAAAACTGATTAAAAAGGTAAAGAAACCATTGTCAAAAAATGAAATAGATAGAAGACTATCTAAAAAAATAATGAGATCTACATTGAATTTAATTCTAAAATATTTAGAAGATAGTGGAAAAATAGCAATAATTAAGGAAGGAATAATATGGATTTACAGAGAAGATATAAGCAAAAAAATGAAAGAAAAATTGAAAAAAGGAATTACTATTATGTGAAATGAAAAAAGACATTTTTGTTCAATTTGATAAAGAAGCTTATGAAGAATATTCTCATTTACAAGATGCTGTTAAAAAAGGAAAAAGAGTAAGAAAAAGACCAACTTATAATCAATTACTTACATCAATAAATAATGCCATAAGAAACTTAAAAGTAAATCCATATTATGGAGATTTAATTCCAAGAAAATACTTAACTAAAAAAGTTGTTAAAAAATATGGGACAAATAAAATATTCAGAGTTGAATTAGTAGGGTATTGGAGATTACTTTATACAATAATTGGAGAAAAAGCAAGAATAATTGCATTTATTTTAGAATACATGAATCATGATGAATATAATAAGTTATTTTCTTATAAAAAAAGATAATCAATGAATTAAAAAAATAAAATAATTATTTACTCATCACAACCTTTCTAACTGGCCATGAAATATCAATTTTATTTTTATCATATTCTTTCTTAAGTTCTTTGATAAATGCATGTCTTACACTTGAAAGATCAGTATAATCTTGCAATCTTAAAATAACAAAAAAGTTGATATTTGAATCTCCAAAATCAGTATAACGCATGATAGGATTATAATCCTTTATAGTGCCTTCAGATTTATCTTGTATCTTTTTAGCAACTTTTAAAGTAATTTTTTCAACTTTTTCCAAATTCATTCCATAACCAACACCACAATTTACTACAAGACTGCTTTCAGGATCATTTAAAGACATATTATGTATGGTGCTATCTGCTAGTTTAGAATTAGACATGATATAAATATTATTTCCATAAGTTCTTATTTTAGTTGATCTCCAACCAATATCTTGAACAAAACCTCTTACTTCCCCAATTTCTACAAAATCCCCAACATTTATTGGTCTATCAGATATTAAATGAATTCCTGCAAATAAATTAGCAAGAGTACTTTGTAAGGCTAAACCTATTGCCAAACCTCCAATACCTAAAGTTGCAATTAAAGGAGTTATAGATACATTAAAATAATTAAGAATCATTAAGACTGCTACAGAGTATAATATAATTGTTATAATACCATTTATTAATCTTGGAGTTTTTTCATAACCTTTTTTTACTTTCATCCAATCAGTTATTACTTTAACAAGTATTTGTGATATGGTATATGTTATAAATAATACAGATACTACAAAAAGAACATTGTTTGCCCAAAGAATATATTCTGGGAAAACATGTCTAAAACCAAAATAAAATCCCAATAAAAATAAAAATACATATGTTGGACGCATAATTGTTTTTAATATAAAATCATCAAAATTACTTTTAGTTTTTTTTGTTAATTTAGATACAAAATTTTTAAGAACATATTTAACAATAACAGATATAAAAAATGCTCCGAGAATATAACTTACAAAGATAAAAACTATCTTAAGATATTGATTTTGAAAAAATAAGTCTAACATTTTCACTAAAACCTCCTAAAATTTTAGTCTTGATTTTTGGATAAATATATTTAAATGAACTTCCAAAAAATTCATCTCCTTCATCACCTATTAAAGCAGGTTTAACTTTTGATTCAAGAATAAATAACATCATAAGAATAAATGCAATAACTAAAATAGATCCTACAACCATCCATATTGCCCATGAAGCACCTTTTTTATCCATAAAAAAAAGAATTATTTTTTCTTATTTAAAGCTTTTCTTTGTTTCTTGAGTTTTTCAGTCTTTTTCTTAGGATTTGTTTTTTTAATATCCCATTTATTTAAGACTGATTTAATTGCTTCTTTATCAGCATCTTTAGAAATATCAACAATCTGAGACAAAGGTTCAAGATGTTTTACATTAACTTTCTTTCTCCTTGTTTCACCATCAATTAAAACATAATTATCATCAATAACATTAACTACAACACATTTCTTACCTGAATCTCTTCCAGCAATTTTAACACAGACTCTTCCAATTTCAAACATTTTTTCTAGCCTCCGCCAATATTTTCTTTCTTGAACATGAAGAACATAATACTCCACCAAATTTTCTTTCAGGTCTTCTTTGTGTTTTAGGTATTTTTGATAATTTAGAAGGTCTTTCTCTAGGAACACCTTTTAATTCTTTTCCACACATTCCACATTTTGCTTTTTTTGGCTTTCTTTCCTTATAGTGTGTTTTAACTTCTCCACCAGGAGTCTTTACAGCCATTTTTCTGAATCTTCCAGATTTGTACATTCCACTTACCATAAGAGACTTAAAATTAGGTCTCGTTTATAAATTTTTCTTAATATTATACTATATTAATATTAAAATGTATTAAAATACATCATAAAACAATAAAATATATTTCAAAGAATATATTATAAAGGAATATTTATAAAGAGATATTAGAAAAACAACTTAAAATGGATTTTACACAAATAATATTAGGGAAAATATTTTTTATTATTGGAGGAATGTTCCTTTATACCTATGTAAGAAAAAACAACAAATATTGTTTTAAAAAAAATGATTATAAAAATGTTTATGGTAAAAAATTAGGTACTTTTTTTCATTTCATGATATATGTAGTCTTACCAATGACAATAGGGATGTTCTTTATATTGAATGAATTTATCTAAGTAGTAATCTTAGATGCACTTTTCATTATATCTTCATTAGACATGTTAGATATCTTTTCACAATTATCTTTAATAAATTTTTTATATCCTTCTATGTCTTGTTGAGCATAATTATTTACTTTAATTTTAAAATTTTTAAAAGCATTAGTAAAAGTAGAATCTCCTATAGAAAGACTATTTTTTTTAAATAATAAGTAACTCTTAATTTCATCCATGTTGTTTTTAAATAATTGTAAATATCTCTCATCTTTCAAAATAAATAAAAGAGGTGTTAAATATTCTTTAAATCTTGTTCTTAATTTTTTAACTCTATCTTGCTCAACACGATATTCATTTGATCTATACAATTTGTTAAATTCCTTATCAAGATTATTTGACTTTGAAAGTCTTTTTATTTCATCCCTTATTTCTTTTTTGTATCTTAAAAATTCTTCTGCTTCATTATCACCATTTAATTTTTCATATAACATCTGTCTTAAATTACTAGAATAAGTATTTATCATCCCTTTTCTAAAATCAACTGCAGGCAATATTAGATAAGGAAACTCTTTTGTCATTTCTTTCAATTTATACACTTTTATAGAATCTAAATTATATGACCTATTAAGATCTATTTTTTTTGTTATATCTACAAAAAGGTTATTTATTGCGTCACAATAATACATTCTATTGTCTGGAAAAGTCACCAATATAAGAGCATGACCTACAGGTGTGCAAAATTCCACAAGAGGGATTTTATTTGTCTTTTGTGATGATTTTAATATCATACCTAAAAATGTTGCACTCCCAGAACAATTTATCTGCTTTTTTTTATGAATTACAGAAAAGAAAAAAGACCATTTTCCAAACTTTGTTTTTGATATTTCTCTAATCAATTCCAATACAAATCTCTTTTGATTATTTGTATTTGCTCCCATCCTATTAAAAATCAAAGAATATTTGTTAACAATTTTATCTACACCTGGAAATGAATCAAGCATTTTTTTTAGATTGTCTCCAAATTCTTTTTTTATGATATATGTAGACTGAAAAATAGCTGTTTTGATAATTAAATTTAATTTTTTCATATTTTTAGATATTTTATCCATGGTTTCTGATTCTTTTGAAAGTAATGATTTTTCAAATTTATTTATTTGCTGAAATAAATTTATTTCTAAATCTTTTATCTCATCATCGAGAAGTTTAACATCTTTTTGTTCTTCTTTAAACATATTATGACTAAACTGATACACTCTTTTTTCAATGTCTTTTATTTTTTGCTTTATTAAAATAAATTCTTGTTGTTGTTTTTGAAGAATTTCAGGTATATTTGCATTATCTTTTGATTTTTTTAAAAAAAGTTGATGATAATTCTTAAACAATTCAGAAAGTTCATTTAGCTTATTTTTAACAATATTGTATTTAGATGATTCTGATCTACCAAAAAATCCTCTTATAAAGCCAAACATATTAATAATTAAGAAATCATATTAATAAATATTCTTATTTTTTATGTAAATTCATCCTAGTGTACTCACCACATTCATCACATTTTATCAAAAGCTTTCCCTCATTTATTCTTATCTTACAATTTCTTCCAGGAATTAGATATGAATAACAATTATGGCAATAACGTCTTCTTAATGAATGAGGAATCTGAATCTGGTTTTTCTGACTTATTTTTCTTGCTATCTGTACACATCTATTAGCATATTTTTTATCAACGTCATAGAGATCTCTAGCTACATCAAAATAATACTTAATTTTCTCCAAAGATTTTTTCTTTTTTTTCTTTTTCCAGAATAGCATTACTTTTAGGTAAGTCTTTGGAGTTTTTATTCTTTTTTGTTTTTCTAAACTTTCTAAACCTTAAAACACTATAATAAGGAACTATATCAAATTTAAATAACGGTTTTTTCTTTCTCTTTTTTGTATTATCAAGTGATTTTCTTATCTTATTCTTAAGAAATGAGTAATTTACAGGATTCTTTATCTTATTGCAAAAAGAATCGGGTTTACAAACAAGCAATGCTTTATAATAATCTTTATTATTACAACTAGGAGGCATCATTTTTTTGTTAAGATATCTTAACTGCCCATTAATATATGTCTCTCTTAGTGGTTCTGTATTATTCTTATTCCATTCCATTAAAAATTCCTTTATCTCGTCTTTTTTCCAGTTAAGATTGTTAAGATAGTTTACCATTATAAAAACAGCTCTCTTTTTACCATCTTCTAATCCCTTGAGCATACAATTTATACAAGGAGGAAATAACTCATCTCCCAATCTCTCAGTTATTTCAACACCTTCAAATTCTTTTTTAGATTTTCCCATTGTTTTCTCTGGTTTTTTATAATTAAAATCCATGGCTTGCATTATGAAATTTTCAATATTCTCTGGTTTGACATCTCTATTCAAAAAAATATATTGAGAATATTTTTCAAGATCATTTTCAGGATTAGCATATTTTTTCTCAAATTCAAGAATATTATCAATATCCACAGGAACAGATACTAAACCTGATTTTTCATGTAATGAAAATGGAACTCTATAAAGATGACGAGAAGCTATTAATATGGTATCTATTTCTAGAAAATTTTCAACATTTAAATAAGGAATTTTATCACCATATTTATTTTTACTATATGCCACAATATCTTTCTGTTCAAGACCTGTTTTATCTTTGATTTTATAAAAATCGCCATCTTCGTATTTGAGTATCTCGTCTGCTAATTTTGTTTTTATCTTTTCAGTTACATACATTGCAATTTTTCTTGCAAGTTCTGGAAAAAGATCAACTGTTTCTTTTCCATTAATAATAGAAGGAAGTGCTTCAAAAGGAATACCTATGTGAAAACCTTTATTTCCTGAAAATTTACAAGAGACATTTTTCATATCCCAAGTTTTAAGAAATTTAACAATTAAATCTGCAGCAATACGAGAATATTCAAATTGGTGGCAATCAATATCAAATAACAAATCCCAACCGATTCTTAATTTAGCCATCTCTTTTCTTGTTATTCCAGAAGATAATTGTAAAGGGTTTAACCATCTTTCTTCTGATGCATGAAATGATGATGCACCTTTTTTTGCAAGTTCAAGAACATCTCTTGGAGAAGTTATAACATTTGGTCTTTTTCCAAAAAATTGATTATACATAACACCAATTTCACGATCTTCACAGTGCCTAAAAATGTATTCTTGTATGAATTTTTTCTTATAATGTCTAAGCCCGACAACTATTGGTATCATATTGAGTTATATAACAAGAAAGTTTTTAAATAATCCCCTATTACAATTAATAAAATGTACAATACTAGTTTATCATATGGGAATTCTAATTTTCCTCAAGGAGAAGGTTTTGTCAGATTGAAACTTCCAAGAGGAAAAGAAGTATTTGGTTTTGTCGAGCAGAGATTAGGGGGCAGCCGTATGAGAGTTAGATGTTATGATGGAATTACACGTATTTGTAGAATTCCAGGAAGATTAAAAAGAAGTCTTTGGGTAAGAGAAAATGATATTGTTATTGTTGAACCATGGGAATTAACTAATGAAAAAGGAGATATTCTTTATAAATACAAAAGAAATCAAGTAAAATTACTTAAAAAGAAAGGCCATTTAAAAGAAATGGATAATTTTGAAGATGAATTCTAATTATAATTTAAGAAATTTTTAAATTTAAGACACTATCTAAATAAATATAATGAAGAAAATAATTAAATAAATTAAGAAAATTGATTAAAAAAAATTATTGTTTTCTGAAACTACCAATATCATCAATTAAATCAACATGTCCCATAAATAATGCTCTACAGCAGAATCTTCTTAACTTAAAGTCGTCAAAAATCTTCTTGACATTTTCTCCTTTTTCTACTCTTTCATCGAATTCATCTTTTAAATGTGCTATTGGTTTTCCACATGTAAAACATCTTATTGGTATTAACATTTTTTAGTATCCTCATCTCTTAGATTTTTGAACTTTTCCTCTTGCTTTTCCATGTTTGAAAGGTTTTCTTGTTTCCCTTTGTCTAACATCTGCAACAAGTAAGTTTCTATCATAATCTAAAAATTCTTTTTCAAGTTTTTTATCTATCTCAACCATTCCTTTTGCAATTGCCAATCGAGCTGCTTCTGCTTGTGAAAAGATTCCGCCCCCATTCATATTGACAATTACATCATATTTTGCTAAAACTTTATCTCCACCCAATAAAACAGGCTCCATTATTTTTAATTTAGCAATTTCAGGTTTATAATAATCAAGTAATGTTCCATTTAATTTAATTTTTCCTTTGCCTGGCTTAAATGTAGCTCTTGCAACAGCCATCTTTCTTGTCCCACTTGTATGTATAATTTTACTCATTCTTTTCCTCCTAGCAATTTACATAACTGTCCAACAGTTAAGTAAGCTTGGATATTAGTATCTGAAACATTGAATTGTTTTAAATTTTCCATTTTATCTTTAAATTCATCAGGCACTCCAATAAAACATTTAAGATTCTTGAAAGCTTCTTCGCCTCTTGGTTTTTTATATGGGATCATTCCCCTTATAGCTCTTTTGACAAATCTATCTGCCATCTTAAAATAATAAGGTCCTTTTCTAGGATTAGTCATATTTATTTTTTCTTTCCATCTAGCCAATAATGCTTTTTTCTTACCACTTATAACTACATCTTGACAATTTACTAATATAATTTTTTCTCCATTTAGAAGATCTTTAGCTATCTTTGTTGCCATTCTTCCTAATACTAATCCGTCACAATTTATTACTTTCATCCTATAATCCTCGCATTTTTTCCCTTAGGATTTGTTTTTGCAGCTTCATCCAATGAAATAGCTTCGCATCCTGAATCAATTATTTTCTTTTTTGCAGATTCTGAAAAATTAAAAGCTGCAATTTTTAATTTTTTATCAAGTGAACCTAATGATAAGACTTTTCCAGGAACAACTATAAGTTCTCCATCTTTTGAAAACTTATTAATTTTGTATATATTTACTTGTCTTCTATTTCTTGAAGGTTTTGAAAGATCATCTGCTACTCTTTTCCAGATTTTTGATTTTTCCTTTATTGAAAGCTCTTTCAGCTCTTCAATAGTTTTCTTCAATATTGGGTTTGTTGTTCCTTTCATTTTTAATCCTTATTTTAATAATGCTGAAAAATCATTTAGTTGTTCCTTCATCTCATCTAATGAAGTCATTAACATTTCTTCAGGAGTTAGTTGACCCCATGCTTCAATAAAAAATACAATTCTATTTGTATTAAAATCAACATTTCCATTTGCTTCAATCTTTTCAAGACATGCTTCAATTGGATTTCCTTTTAATAAATAATCTTCATCTAATTTTTTGTTTTTAACACATTCACATTCAATGTCTCCATTTAATTTAATATTAGGAATATTAGTAAACCATACTCTTCCAGGTGACCACTTAGTGTGATTTTTTCCTTTTCCAACAGTTGCAGTCATAGCAATTTCAATCTCTTGTCCTTGCATTAATTTAACAATAGGTGTCTTTTCATAACAAAAAGTACATTTTGGATCTTGGGATTTAACTTTATCAGCATAAACCCATCCTTCTTTATTTGATTTTAAAAATAATTTTAATTGACATTTAGCACATCCAGCACCACCACATTTACATTTTTCTTTATATTCATAGGATTTAAGATCTGTTTTTATTGGCATAAGCCCTAATCTTAATGCAATCATCTCATCATAAAGAGGTGATGTGTTCTGTACAATTTCAAGATCGTCAGCTGCAAGAGTTGGTATTTCTGTCATAATAAATCTTCTAACTGCATTCAAAAAAGTATTTGTAACATCCTTTGAAATAAATGATGCAAAATTCTCTTCTGTATGTGTTTTTTCAATCTTCATACTCTTCTACCTCTTCGTCCACCTTTAACTCTGCACCCATCATGTGCTTTTGGTGTTATATCTTCTATCCTTCCAATAATAATTCCCATTCTAGATAGTGTTCGAATAGCTGCTTGAGCTCCAGGTCCAGGATTATGAGGTCCTTGATGTCCTCCTGGTGCTCTTATTTTAATATAAAGTCCTTTGATACCAATGTCTTTTATTATTTCTCCTGCTTTTTTAGCTGCTGCCATAGCTGCTGTTGGAGATGATTCTAGTCTGTGTGTTTTAACAACTTGCCCACCACTTGTTCGACATAATGTTTCACTTCCAGTGATATCAGTAATATGTAATATTGTATTATTATAACTTGAATAAATATGTGCAACTGCCCACCTTATATTATCATTTCTAGGTGCAAAATCCCTTCTAGGTTTTCTTTTTTTATTATCTCTTGGAGATGGTTTTCTTTCTGCCATTTTAGTTATCTCCTTCCTTTTCTTCTTTCTTTTCTACTTTTTCTTCTTTCTTTTCTTCTTTCTTATCTTCTTTCTTATCTTCTTTCTT
>CAYLKE010000005.1:34023-80639 GCA_964384425.1 uncultured Methanosarcinales archaeon
TCTTCTTTCTTATCTTCTTTCTTATCTTCTTTCTTTTCTACTTTTTCTTCTTTCTTATCTTCTTTCTTTTTGCTCAATCCTGCTTTTTCTTTTTCATCTTCAATTTCTTCAACTAGTTTTGAGAAAACAGTATCTTGAATACTTTTTGAACTAGGATTATATGATATTAAATCTTCTTCTTCTCTTAAAACAAGATAGTTTGGAGAAGTTAAAAGTGTTCCTTTAACACAAATATGTCCATGAACAATAAGTTGTCGTGATTGTTTCATGGTTCTCGCTAAACCTTTTTTAAAAACTAATGTTTGTAATCTTCTATTTAACAAATCTCTTAATTGTAATGATAATACATCATCTAGTTGAGCTTCTTTATCAAGTAAACCCAATCTATGGATTCTTTTCAAAAGTTTTTGTTTTTCAATTTCAGCTTTTTCAGTGTATGCACCAATAAGTTCTTTTGCTAAATCTTTGAATGTTTTTAATTTAGAATCAATTTTCCATATTTCTTTTTTTCTTGTAAGAGCATATTCTCTGATTAATTTTTTTTCTTCTTTGATATTTTCATCAATCCATGGATGGAAAGGTGTTATATACTTTTTTCTTAATTTTTTTGGACTTCCCATTTTAATCTATTTCTTCCTCTTAACCCCAGTAACTTTTCCTTTGTTCTTTCTGAAGTTAGATCTTGTTCTTTGGCCTCTTACAGGTAATTTTGAGCTGTGTCTCACTCCTCTGTAACATTTAAGTTTTCTTAATCTTTTAATATCATTTTCACTTGCATAATCTAAATCTCCAGATGTTAAATGATTGTCTTCTCCTTTTACAGGATCTCTTCTTCGATTATACATCCATTTAGGAATATTATTTTTATCTGGATTTGAAACAATTTCATCTATTAATTTTATTTTTGCATCGTCAAGTTCTCCTGTTTTGATTGATTTATCAACGCCTGCAAGATTACAAATTGCATTTGCAAGAGAAAAGCTGATTCCTTTAATTTTTCTTAAACTTACAAATATAGGTCTGTGACCTTCAATGTCAGTTTTTGCTATTCTTACAATGTGTTTTATTGCCATTTTATATCATGTAATTGTGAATAATACGTATAGAATTACCCTATACGCTTTCACTCGGGTATTATTTGAATATAATTTACGCGATTTGGTTTATTTATAAACTTATCGCTTATTTAATCAATATGCCATTAACATTGCCATCTTGACCAGGTCTTGATGTCAATTTAACATTTCCTAAAGATGTTTCAACAACAGCACCTTTTGTTAAAATATTTCTTCTAACTAAATGTTTATTTGCTGAATTATCAATAACATTCTTTATTTCAGTCTTCTTTATAGATCCATCTTTTAGAGCAACATTAACAAAATTAGCAGATTTCAATTTATTTTTTTTATTTCCACCAATAGTTCTTTGAACTTTCAATTTTTTATCTTCCAATCGAGTCATGATAGGATATTTTGATAGTTCTCTTTTCTTTTTGACACTACCTTGAATGATTCTTCCACCAGATGGTTTTCTTTTTGATTTTCCTTGACTTAACATTTTTTACTCCGATTTTTCAGTAAAACAGACATCTCTTTATATAATTTATGGTTTACAAATATAAAAATGGCAGTACCGAGATTTGAACTCGGGACTTCCACGTTTCTTAACATATTCTTCATCGACTAATGTCTCAGTGCTCATGTTTATGAGCGTGGCACTCTAACCACTGAGTTATACTGCCATTTAAAATAACAAGAACTTAATCTATTTAAAAATATTATGGAAATATTATTGTCACCACTACATAGTTAAAATATACAAAAGATTTATAAATAAAAATCAATTTTTAAAGAATATGGAACCAAATAGGACTGAAAATAATTGTAATTTAGAAAATTTACCTTTTATGCATAGAAAACCAAATATTGACGAGATATCTAAACAATATAAGATAAATGAATTTCTAAAAATAAAAGAAGAATGTATTGAAACATATAATAAATATGAACATGATGGGAGAATAGGAGATATAGCTGGAAATCTAACCTCTATATTAGAACTAATGACATATACTATTGAAACAAATTATGATAGATATCTAGAAAAATATGAAAAAGATTTTATCAAAATAAAAGATTATTTGAATGATTATTTTGAACTATTAGAAAAAAATGAAGAATTTAAGAAAGCAGAAACAACAAAAAGCAAAGGATATTTTCCTGAATTTGATGAATTAAATAGTAATGAAGATTTAAATGAAAGGGCAAAAAAAGAAGGTTTCAGAACATATAAGGAACATTATATAGCTTATTGTAAAGAAAATCTAAAAAAAGAATCAAAAGAAGAAAAGAAAGGAAAATTGGAAAATAAATTAAATAATAATTAAATTATTTCTTTTTCACAACAATCACATAATGACCTATTTCAAATTTAGAAATATCAATACTATCAATAATTTCAACTTCTTTTTTTAATTGTTTCAATACATTTTCAAAAACTTTTTTAGAGCTTAATCTAACATCAACAGATTTTGTTTTAAGACACAAAATACCATATCCTCCTTTTTTCAAAAATTTCTCAATATTTTTCAAAAATATTCCATCCTGATCTTTTTGAGCAATGTCTTGAAATACCACATCTACTTGAGAAATTCTTTCAGCTAAAACATCAACATGGTTAGCACTTTCATAGATAGGAGCAACATTCTTAACATATTTACATAGATATATCAATTCTCTTGTTGTTCTTTCAGCTAAATCCACCCCATAAATAAGTCCATTTTTCAAAACTTCTGATAAAAAAGATATTGTGTATCCATGTGATGCACCTAAATAAAGCATAATATCATTATCTTTTAGTTTAAATGGTAAATCTTTAAAACTAAGATAAGCTGCAAGTTTGGATCTTTTCGGATCCCAAATCCTATATTCTGTTTTTCCTTCTCTGAATAATCTTTCTGTAAATATGTTTTTAGGTATATTATTAAGAAGTAGAAATTTCCCTCTTTTGTTTTTTATAATATTTAATGCACCATTAAATGACTTATCCTTTTTTTGAAAATACTTTTTTGTTTTTCCAAATGCTTTTGTTTTTTTAAATGATTTATCTATTTTTTTATTCATTTTAATAAGATTATTAGAGTTTATTATAATACTTTTGCATAATTTTTGCATCTCTTTCTATTAATGGGCTTTCTGATATAACACATCCCTTTATCTTAAACTCTTTAAAAAGTTTTATAACAGCTTGATAATTAAATTTTGATTCTTGTAATGGTTCGTGATGTCTCTCTCCTTTTTCTCCATAAACAATACCTGACATGTGTGCGTGCATATTATTTAATATAGTTCTTCCAAGTTCTTTTTCTAAATAAACAAATATTTCTCTAAATTTGTCATAAGTATTTATCTTTCCAATTGAACGAGTATAAACATGTGAAAAATCAATACAAGGAAGAACTTGCTCAACTTCTTGAGATAATCTTACTATCTCTTTTATATCTCCCCATTGTGTGGGCTTGCCAGTTGTTTCTGGTCTTAACCATATATTTGCTGAATTATTTTGAAGTTTTTCAACAATCTGTTTGATATATTTTTTAACTTTCATATAAACTTTTTCAGAATTTTGTTTCATGTAATATGCTGCATGAAATGTACTACTATAACCCCCACATAAACCAGCAATATATGCTGAACGATAAATTCTATGTTGACTAGCTTTTGCTTTTGCTTTTTCATTAGAATTTAAATTAATATAATATGGTGCATGGTTTGTTAAAACAACATCATTCTTTTTTGCAACTTTCTTAACTTCTGGTGCTTTTTCTTCAGAAATATTTATTCCCCTTACAAATTCAAGTTCCATACAATCAAGATCAATGTGTCTAACATATTTTATTCCATTGAGTGTACTTCTCGCAGGAGTCCCTATTGGTATTCCTGCACTCCCAAACCTTAATTTTTTTGGTTTAAACATATTTAGAAGAATAGAATACTCAATTAAAAAGTTATTGGAATAAATTATAATCTAATACAGATTAATTTAAATAATTATATTAATGTATTGTAAAATAAAATGATTATGTACAAAGGCAATAATGAACCCTCGTTTGAAGATTTTTTTAAAAATAATAAAAATAACGATGATAAAAATAATTATTGTAAAGGCGATTGTAATAAATGTGATTATCCAGAAAAGATTATAAATGAATTATTTGGGTTTGCAAATGTGCAAAAAATAAATCATTATATTGCAGATGAAGTGTTAGATGTTAAAAAATTAGAAAACATAGTAAAAAAACATCCTACTAAAGTAAAAAAAGTTATAAATCTAAATAATGTACTTGTTTATGAAGTTGAGGAAGTTAAAAAACTGGCTGATATATATTTATCAGTAAATGAAAAAGAAAGTTGTATGTTTATTTGTAGTATGGAAAAATTAAAAAAAAGATTGATTGAATATGGTGTTTTTAAAACAGATATTGTTAATTCAATAGAAGAATATGAAAAATTACAAATAGAAAAATAAAATTATTTTGGATAAGCCTTTCTCTCTATTTCTTCTAGTTCTTTTCTATTATCTTCAATCTCAGAAAGCATATCTGTAATCTCATTTGCTAATGCCATTTTAACATCCATGGGATGAACTTTTTTATCAAGAACATCTTTCTCTAATTCATTATATGAAGAATACTCCAAATTGCCACCCCATTTTTCAGGTCTTTTAATCAAAAGTTTTTCATTTTTGTCTTCTTTAACAATAAAAACAATATGTTTCAAAAAAGCCATAACCCCATTGTCTGCATTTCCTTCTACAAAATCAGCAGAATTAATCTTTTTCTTAATCTGTTTAGGAGTATCCATTAAACCAATCTTACTTCCAGCTATTGAAGAAGACATCTTTTTTCCTATAAGTCCAGGAATTAAAGGAGTAAGCATTTCAATTCTTTTTTTATATCCAATCTTAGGCAATCTTTCTCTTGCCAAAACCATAATTTTCCTTTGATCATTTCCACCTACTTGCATATCTACTTTAAGATATTCTTCATCAACTGCTTGCATAAGTGGATAAATATAACCAGATAATTTTGGACTTTCTCCCATTTTAACTACTTCACTTGCTGCCTTATGACAATCTCTTACAGAAGCTTGTGTGGACATTTTGAAAACATCTAAAATGTAATTTTTATCTAATTGAAAATCACTTCCTTTTACAAATTCAAGTCTTGAAATATCTGCACCCATTGCTTTTATCACAAGAGGAATTATTTTAGAATAAAAATCATATCTATAATCTAAAACTTTCCAAGGAGTATTGTCAAGTGCTGCATGTAAATCTGCTAACAAAATCTTAACTTTCCATCCAGCTCTTAAAAGATCAGCCATCTTAAGAGCCCATAAAAAATAACCAACATGAGGAATTCCTGTTGGGGCTGTTCCCAAATAACAAGATAATTGTTTATCTGTTTTTAACAATTTATCTAATTCTTCTTCTCCAATGATTTCTTCAGTATTTCTTTTTACAAGTTTTATCTTTTCATCAACATTCATAATAACCACCTTTGTTTTTGATAATAAAGTTTTAGTAATAAAAAATAGAAATATCTTATATTTATATTATTTTGGGTTATTAAAAAAGAATATATAAAAATATTATAATAAGAGCATATAATATTCTAATTAATACAATAGAAATACTTAAATAAAAAATATGTTAATAAAAAATATGGAAAAATTAGATAATATACTAAGGCATAATTGTGGATTAGTTGTTTCACATTCATTACATGACACATATAATTTTCTTAAATCATTGCAACATAGAGGTAGAGAAGCAGCAGGTTTTGCTGCAATTGGAAACAATAAAATTGATGTTTTAAAATATATAGGAAAGGTTAATTCTTTTGATATTAACACATTGCATAAAATATTCAAGAGTGAAAAATACCACACATTTATGGCTCATGTTAGATATGCGACAAGAGGAAGAAAAGATAATCTTCTTCAGGATGCACATCCCCATGTAATTGGCGGAGATGTTATTGATAATAGGAATCATATTATTATAAGAAATTGTGATATGGCAATTGTCCATAATGGACAAGTTAATTTAGAAAAACATCTAAAAAATATTAATATGGATAAAATTAAAACAGATTGTGATACTGAAAAACTTCTTCATCTTTTTAATGAAGGTGGTTTGAATGAACAGGGATTAATAAAAGAGGTTCCAGGAGCATATACACTTGCAATTGCAGATAAGAAAAGAGATGATGTTATTATTATCAGAGATAAGACAGGAATTAAACCAGGTGTATTGGGATGGAAAGATGGAAGACATGCAGTTGTATCTGAAGATATTGCATTAAGACAGAATAGTGCAAGAGTTATTGAAGATTTAGAAGCAGGCACTATCTATTACTTTAAATCAGATGGAAGATATGAAAAGAAAAAAGTTTTAAATCCAAATTACAAAAGATGTTTCTTTGAATGGAATTATCTTGCACATAAAGATTCAAACTTAGATTCTATATATGTTAGAAACCTCAGAAATTCATTAGGTAAATGTCTTGCACAAGAATTTCATCCAGAAGATATAGATATTGTTACATATGTTCCTGAATCACCAGAAGCAGCAGCTGAATCATATGCAAAAGAAGTAAAAAAGAAATTTGAAATTTTATTTTATAAAGTTAATGGAGAAAGGTCATTTCAAGGTCCAACCAATAATGAAAGGAAAAAATCCATAAGAAGTAATTTATATCTTAGGGATGTTAAACTAAAAAAAATAATTGGAAAAACAATCTTAGTTATTGATGACAGCATAGTGAGAGGGACAAATGGAAAATATGCCATATCCTTATTAAAAGAAAATGGGGCAAAAAAAATTTATTTTGCAAGTTATACTCCTCCTCTCGGAATAATTGCAAAAGATAAAATAGCCAGAGGATGTGAATTTGGAGTTGACATGCCACCTATTGAAACAGACAACCATAAATTTATTGCAAGAAATAAAAAAAGAAGAGAAATTAACAAAGAATTTGGAGCAAAAGTTCATTATATCAGCCACAATAGCATGTTTAAGGCTTTTGAAATGAATGGTATAAAAAAAGAAGAATTATGTTATTTTTGTATTGGTGGAAAGCACCCATTTAAGAATTAAAAAATTAATATTCAATTCCTCTTCTAGCATTAACACCTTTATTAAAATAATGTTTAATTAATCTCATTTCTGTGACAAGATCTGCTTTTTCAATAAGTTTTGCAGGAGCACCTCTTCCTGTAAAAATAAGTTCAGTATGTTCTGGTTTTAAATCTAAAATATCATATACATTATCCATTGTTAATGTGCCTAATCTAATAGCATTATTTATTTCATCCAATATAACCATATCATAATCTCCACTTTCCAAAATCTGTTTTGTTTTATAAAAAGCACTCATCACAAACTCTTTTTGTTGGTCATCATTTAAAAAACAATATCTACAATCTCCGCATTCATGATTAGAACGTATATGATCAAAATAATGATACTCACCAAAACCATTTAGTTTCATTTGTTTTTGTTCTTTTATACAAGGTTTACCATATTGTACAAGATCTATTTTTTCACGTCTTAAAAAATTTTTAATTGTGATAAATTCTCCAGTGTATGCTCCACCCTTCATATATTGGATTATAAATACTCTAAAACCTTGCCCAACAGCTCTTACTGCTAAACCCATTGCAGCTGTAGTTTTTCCTTTTCCATCGCCAGTATAAACATGAATTAATCCTTTTCCCATTCTTTTCACATATAAAAATTATAAAAAAATAAAATTAAAGATGACAATGTGTACATCCTCCACTATAACCCTCGTCAACTTTTATAGGTCCTCCTTCTGGATGTTCTATTGCTTCATTTTTATGATGATTATTATTCTCATCAGAAGATATTGTCTCTCTTTTTTCTTGAGGTTTCTCTTCAATTTTTCTTTCTTCTTTTTTTTCTTTCTTTTTTACATTAAGAACCTGTTCTGTCCTGCTTCCATCCCTATAAATTGTACATCCCTTGCATCCTAATTTCCATGCAAGCATATACACTTTTCCAACATCGTCTGTTGTTGCTGAATAAGGCATGTTAACTGTTTTTGATACTGCATTATTAACATGTGCTTGAAAAGCAGATTGCATTTTTACATGTTCTTCAGGAGTTAAATCCATTGTTGTAACAAATAATTTTCTTACATCTTCAGGAATCTGTTCAAGTGATTGGATACTACCCATACATGCAATATCTCTCATTAAGTTCTCGTCATAAAAACCTTTTTCTCTTGCAATTTTTTCAAATAAAGGATTAACTTCCAATAATTCGAATTGAGGTGTTTTTCTTATATAAGATATAGCAAAAAGAGGTTCGATTCCTCCACTTGTGTTTGCAATTACCCCAATTGTTCCTGTTGGTGCAAGAGTTGTTCTTGTTGCATTTCTTACCCTATCTTCTTCTTTTCCATTATCATATGTTGATCCTTCAAAATTAGCAAAAACACCTCTTTTCTTAGCTAACTCAACAGATTTTTTCTTAGCTTCATCATCTATAAACTTCATAACTTTTCTTCCAAGTTCAACTGCTTCATAAGAATTGTAAGGTATTCCTAACATAATAAGCATATTTGCCCAACCCATAACTCCTAATCCAATTTTTCTATTTCTTTCTACAATATCATGTATTTGTTGCAAAGGAAATTTATTTACATCAATTACATTGTCAAGAAAATGTACGCAATTATGTACTGTTTCTTTTAATTTTTCCCAATTAATTTCCTTTTTTTCCTCGTCTACAAATTTTTCTAAATTGATACTCCCTAAATTACATGATTCAAATGGAAGCAAGGGCTGCTCACCACAGTTATGCACTATCATTCCATTAGCTATAAATGAATGGGTTAAAGGTTCTGTCAAATCATAAACTTCTTTTTTACCATTAGGTTCAACAGCCACAACTCTATCTTTAAAATTTGTTGAATAAAATTTTATTTTTTTGAAATTTTCTGTCTTTTCTTTATGTCTATTTTTTAAGAAACCAATCTCTTGCATAAAAATAGGAATCATATTTTTACTTATTTGTAATTCATATAATATTCCATCAGACTCATATAATTTCATTTCTCCTCTTAAATTTTTATATTTAAAAGTTAGTCTTTTATTTCTATGTCTTTCATATATTCTTGATTTAATTCCCAAATTCAACAATAGTTGTTGTGTCTGTTTCAATAATTTCCTAGACTTGGAACTTAACCTGATATAATTAGTATTGTTTTTATTGTTTGTTGATATTGTTCCATCTGCTGTGAATAAACCTTGTATAAAACCTTTGACTGCATCTTCTGTTGCTGTAAATAATGATTTTGGAACTTCTTTTTTATCTGCTTTAACAGGTTTAACTCCTAATTCCATAAAGAAATTGACAAATCCTTTTGAATGATATGAAAGATGAGTAGTATTATTTTTCCTTTTTATTTCTTTGATATTTCTCCCATATAATTCATTTATTAGAGGTTTTAAGTATTTTAAAACTTCTTCATCTTTATTGCCAAAAACAAAACCAACTCTGCAATCTTTTCCTTCTCTTAACCATCCATCTCCAATTACCCATCCTAATATTTGCCCTAATTCTTTATTCCACATAGAAGCATATTTTGAATTAAAAGGTATTTCATTATCGTCATTAAACTTTCCCTTGCCACATTGTATCAATATATTATCTTCTATTGTTAAATCTTTTAGTTCTTTCCAACCATTGTCTGTCATAAATTTGTGATCTTCTGTTGCAATGACTTCGTATCCTGATTTTGTTTCTATCTTAAATGTTTCTTTAATTCCTGTTTTAAATGCAGGTTTTATTTTTTGAAACTGAACAGTTTTTTGCATTAATAGTTGATCAGAATTAGAAACAATAACTCTATTATCTGTAAGAATATTGATATCTTGTTTTATTTCTTTTATTTGCATTAAACCTTTATCAGTAGATACTAATGTATCTCCTACAACACATGGATTAGTTGATTCTATCTCTCCAACATGAGGAGTAGGATTTGTAATAGGCGAATTCATCTTATCTATAAAAACAATCCCTGGTTCTCCATTTTTCCATGCCATTGTAACCATAAGATCAAATACATTTCTTGCTCTTAATCTGTTAACTGGTTCTTTTGTTTTTGGATCAATAAGATCATATTCATCATCTTCATCAACTGCTTTCATAAACTTTTCAGTTACAGCTACAGAAATATTGAAATTAGTAAGTTCTTTTTCATCTTCTTTAGCAGTTATGAAATCTATTATATCTGGGTGGTCAACTCTTATGATGCCCATATTTGCACCTCTTCTTTTTCCACCTTGCTTGATAACTTCTGTTGCTGTGTTAAATACTTTCATAAAACTTATAGGCCCAGATGCAATTCCTCCTGTTGAACCTACAACTGCACCTCTTTGTCTAAGTCTTGTAAATGAAAATCCTGTTCCTCCACCAGATTTATGTATAAGTGCAGCCCATTTTACTGAATTAAATATTCCTACAATACTATCTTCAATAGGAAGAACAAAACATGCAGAAAGTTGCTGTATTTCTGTTCCTGCATTCATAAGTGTTGGAGAATTTGGAAGAAACTCAAGTTTTGTCATCATATCATAAAATTTTTTCTCACTTATTGAGGGATCATCACCATAATTTTTATCTGCAGTTGCAACATTTCGAGCAACACGTTCAAATAATTGTTTAGGTGTCTCTATGACTTTTCTATTTTTATCTCTTTGTAGATATCTTCCTTCTAAAACTTTAAGTGAATTTATAGGCAATTTAAGATCATCATCAACACCCATCATAACTTTTGCATTTCTTAATTCTTTTCTCTTTTGCCTGTAAAGAATATATGCTTTTGCAGTATCAATAAATCTATTGTCTAAAAGAACAGTCTCAACGAGATCTTGTACTTGTTCAACTGAAGGAACTTCTGATAAGAATTTTTGATTTGCTATAAATCCTATCTTTTCAACCATTTCTTTTATCTTAGAATCTTCTACTTGCTTTCCAGTTGCTTTAAAAGCTTTTCTTATTGCTTGTTCTATTTTATTTTTATCGTAATCTACGACTCTTCCATCTCTTTTTTTAATTTTTTCTACCATTTTTAAACCCCTTTACTTAAAAAATAAATGCAGTCTCACCCGAAACCCACAAATATTAAATAGTATTTTTTATATTAACTTAGATAATAAAAAATAAAATAAAATCATTTATTAATTTAATGATTTTCCAGTTTATGTTTTTTAACCCACATATCAAATAAATAGGAGGATGTTAAAATGGTAACAAAAAAGTTGTATCTTGATAATAGTTATATGCAGGAAACATCTGCAAAAATCACAGACATTAATGAAAACAAAGTTGAACTTAATCAAACAATTTTTTATCCAAGAGGTGGAGGGCAACCTTCTGATTCAGGAAAACTGATAAAAGGAAATAAAGAATTTATTGTAAAAGAAACAAAATCTAAAGAAGGAAGAATTTGGCATGTTCTTGAAAATTTCGAAGGATTACAAATAGGAGATGAAATTAAAGCAAAAATTGATTGGGATAAAAGATATAGGTTAATGAGAATGCATACAGCAGCACATATATTAAGTTCAGTTATCTATAAAAAAACAGGAGCTTTAATAACAGGAAATCAATTAGATCTTGAAAAAAGTAGGATTGATTTTTCTTTAGATGATTTTGACAGAGAAAAAATGCAAGAATATGTTGATAAAGCAAATGAATTAATAATAGAAGATGCTGAAATAAAAGATTTTACAATCTCAAGAGAAGAAGCAGAGTCTCGTCCTGAATTTGCAAGATTAGCAAAAGGACTTCCAAGTTTTGTAAAGGATATAAGAATAGTTGAAATTGGAGATATTGATAAACAAGCAGATGGAGGGACGCATGTTCGTTCATTAAAAGAAGTTGGAAAAATAAAATATCTAAAAGCAGAAAATAAAGGTGCAGAAAGAAGAAGAGTATATTATACTTTAGATGAATAAAATATAATTAAAAAATAAATTAATAACAAAATAGAATGTATTAAAAATAATACATAAATTAAGTTAAATAAATAAAATAATATGACATATAACTTTTTAAGAAAATACATTGAAGAAATAAAGAAAAAAGATAAATTAATAGAATGTACACCAATATTATCAAAATCATTTAATGAACTTAATGAAAAAAAACTTCTATTTCAGACAAATGATGATTCTTTTAGTTTGTATGGGAAAGAAGGAGAGTTAATGCATTCTAAAATAGGATGTGTTAAAGAAGCAGAAAGAAAATTTGTCATTCCAAGCAATATAAAAGATGTAGATTCTCCTTATTTATTAGATCTTTGCAGTGGATTAGGTTATAATTCTGCAGTTGCATTGAAATATAATAAAAATACAAAAATTGATATGGTTGAATTGTATGAAGAAGTATTATTTGTTGCATTATGTATTCCATCTATAATAAAAGAACAAGATATTATTAAAAAAGCTATTTTTGATTATTTTAAAAATGAAAATAATAATAAAAATGAAAATATTAATATTTATGTGACAGATGCAAGAAATTTTGTAAAAAATATTAATATCAATAACAATAATAAATATGATTTTGTTTTTCATGATGCATTTTCTCCTTTAACTGATCCAACATTGTATACTTCTGATTTTTTAGAGAAACTTTTTGAAGATATGACAGAAAATGCAGTATTAATATCTTATTCATCATCTCTTCCTTTTAGAGCAGGATTGATTGAAGTAGGTTTTGGAGTAGAGAATGGACCTAGTATAGGTAGAAAAAGAGGCATAACAATAGCAAGAAAAAATTCAGATATTAAATTAAGTAAAATGGAAAGAGAATTAATTGCAAAAACAAAAGCAGGAATGCATTATCGCGATCCAGAACTTAAGTGGATTAAAGAAAAAATATTTGCTGAAAGAGAAGAAAGAATAAAAAGAAATATTGATGTTCTTGAATCTATAAATAAAATAAAAAAAGTTTTTATAAAAGGCAAAAAATCACAAAATAAATGAAAATTGTTTATGTCAAAAAATTCACAAATTTTTGAGAATAAAAAAATAATTTTTAAAAAAATAAAAATAACAATGGGAAATAACAAAGAAAAAATTGAAGAACTAGAAGAAAGAATAAGTACTACAAAGTACAACAAAAAAACACAGAAAGCCATTGGTATTATGAAAGCTAAGCTTGCTAAACTAAAAGAAGCACAAGAACTTTCTTCTAAAAAAGGACCAACAGGGACAGGTTATGCTGTTAAAAAAAGTGGAGATGCGACAATTGTCTTGATAGGGTTTCCTTCTGTTGGAAAATCAACTTTATTAAATCAATTAAGTAAACAAAAATCAAGAGTGGGAGCATTTGAATTTACAACATTAACTGTTGTTCCAGGTTTATTGGATTATAAAAATGCCAAGATACAAATATTAGATATCCCCGGTATTATTGAAGGAGCAAGTAGGGGACGAGGAAGAGGAAAAGAAGTAATGAGTGTTATGCGGACAGCAGATCTTTATATTATTGTTGTTGATGTGCATGATGCAAAAAACCAATTAGAAATATTGCAAAAAGAACTTTTTAATTTTAATATAAGACCAGATAGAGAGCCCCCTTTAATTAAAATAGTTAAAACTGATAGAGGCGGGATAAAAGTACATTCTACTGTTAAACAAGAACTTGATAAAGATACAATAAAATCCATATTAAGAGAATTTGGGATAGTTAATGGATCAATAGTTATAAGGGAAAAAGTTGACATAGATACATTGATTGATGGGATAGAAAAAAACAGAGTTTATGGACCTTCACTTGTTGTTGTAAACAAAATAGATATGGTTGATGATATTAAAAAATATACAAAAGATATGAAATATGATATTGCAATTTCTGGGGATAAAGGAACAAATATTTCTGAACTTAAAGAGATGATATGGGAAAGACTAAATCTTATGGCAATTTATTGTAAAGAACCTGGAAAAGAAGCAGATATGAAAAAACCACTTATTATAAAAAAAGGTTCAACTGTTGAAGATGTTGCAAAAAAACTACATAGAGAATTTGTTAAGAAATTTAGATTTGCTAAGATATGGGGAAAATCAGCTAAATTTCCTGGACAGAAACAAATGCTTAAGCATAAATTAAAAGAAAATGATATTGTTGAGATAAATGTTGATTAAGTATTTTGATTATGAATAAGACAATATAAATAATAAAAAAATTTTTAAACGAATATATATTTGAAACTTGTTGATAAAAGATAATAAAAAAGATAACAATAAAAAGATTAATAAATAAATTAAATTAATGATTAAAATGATTAAAAAAATAATAAGTGTGATATTAGTTATGTTGTTTTTGTGTCCTTTTGTTTTAGGGCAAGAGACAATACAAACAGATGAAGATAATTCTGATAAAATAGATATTTATTTCTTTCATGGACAAGGATGTCCACATTGTTCTAAAATGGATATGAGATTAAAAGAACTTGAAAAAGAATATCCTTTAAATATTATAGATTATGAAACTTATTTTGATGATAAAGGAAGACAAATGCTTGTTAATCTTTCAAAAGCATACAATGTTACAATAAGTGGTGTTCCTACAACTTTCATCAACAATAGAGTTCTTGTTGGTGCAGGCAATATCGAACTTAAACAGATTGAAAAAGAAATACAATATTGTATGGAATATAAATGTGTTTCACCAAAAGATGTTTTAGAAGGAAAAGTAGACATAAATAATATTCAATTTGAAAAAACAACAGATGGATTAGGCGTATGGGTATTTATTGGATTAATTTTATTATTTGGATTATTAATTTTTATGGCTTATTTTATCACTAAAAAACCAAAAGAAAAAAATAGAGATAATTTAAAAAATAATAAAACAGAAAAAATAAATTATAAAATTGAAAATATCGATAATAAAAATAATAAAGAAAAAGGAGATGATGAAAAATGATTGGAGGTTTAACTTGGTCTGCATTAATAGGAGCAGCTGCAGTTGATTCAATTAATCCGTGTACTTTAGCAGTACTTCTTATTTTACTTACAACATTAGTTGCATCTGAAAAAAACAGAAAAGCATTATGGGCAGGAATTGCCTTTACAACAGCAATATTTATTTCATATTTCTTAATGGGATTAGGATTTTTTACAGCATTACAAGCAAGTGGATTAACAAATGCATTTTATTACATTGTTATTGTGATTGCTTTAGTTGTGGGAGTATTAAGTATCAGAGCTTATTTCAAATACCAACCAGGAATGGCATCTATTGAAATGCCAAAAGCAATCCGTCCTTATGCTAAGAAATTCATAAGAGGAGTTACATCTATTCCAGGAGCTTTTGTAATAGGTCTTTTGTGTTCATTATTTTTATTGCCTTGTTCTTCTGGTCCTTATTTAGTAATTTTAGGATTATTAGCACAAACCAGCACGAGAATAGCTGCAATTCCATTACTTGCAATCTACAATTTAATATTTGTTTTACCAATGGTAATAATAACATTATTTGTTTATATTGGAATGACAAGTGTTGAAAGAGTAAGAATCTGGAAAGAAAAGTATGTTAAAGTTGTTCACTTAATATCTGGAATTATAATGACTTTATTAGCAATATTGTTATTTATTGCATTACAAATGGGTTGGTTATAAATAAGTAGTGTGTAGTGGTTAACTTTTTCTTTTTTATTATTGTTTATAAATAAAAGACGAAATATTTAAATAAATGTAGTGGTTAACTTTTTCTATGGTAAGTATAGTTACAAAAGAAATTAAAGGAAATAAATATTTGTACTTAGTTGATTCTATAAGAAAAGGAAATAAAGTAATCCAAAAAACAATAAAATATATAGGCAAAAAAAGACCCATTTTGCCAGAAGAATTTGAATGTATGAAATACTCATATAATGAAAATGATTGGATTCTTACAGATTTTAAAGATGAATTATCTTATCAAAAACATAATAAAATGAAAAGATTATCTAACACGTATGGTGAATATCTAAAATCATTAGACAAAATATCGAAGGAGAAAGAGAAGGAGAAATTCTTAAGTACATTCATATCCCACATGAATGCAATAGAAGGATCCACTATGACTATTAAAGAAACTCATGATTATTTGTTCAAAGACATTAGTCCTCCTAGTCATAAGAAAAAAGAATTACACATGGCTGAAAATTTACTAAAAGCATGGAATTATGTTGAAAAAAATAAAAAAAGAATTCCAAATGAAAAAGATTTACTTGAATTACATAAATTAGTAAACATGAATATTGAAGATGATGAGACTTTAGGACAATATAAAAAAGTTCAAAATTATATTGGAAATGTTTATACTAGTTCATTTTTATTTGTAAAAGAAAAAATGGATAAATTATTAAAATGGATTAAAAAAGCATTTTCTAAAGTAGATGATTTTGAAGTAGCTTTTCAATCACATGCACAATTTGAAATAATCCATCCTTTTGTAGATGGAAATGGAAGAGTTGGAAGATTATTATTAAACTGGTTATTAATGTATAAAGAATTATTACCTTTGGCAATACCTGTCAATAAAAGATTAGATTACATTAATGCACTTGAAAATTCAAAAAGAGGGAAAATAGAATCTATCTGTAAATTTTGTTTTAAAGTTTATATTTCTCAATATAAATTGATAATGTAGTGGTTAACTTTTTCTTTTTTATTTTATTCTAGATAAAATAAGAATAAAAATTAATAAATTGTAGTGGTTAACATTAAAGAATAATAAAAAAGAATGTTTTGTATTAAAACAAAAACATTTAAAAAACCTATTTAATTAAGTTATAGTATGAAAATAGCAAAAATATCAATTAATGCAAATAGTAATATAGGAATGTACATTTATACAAATGATAATATCACAATCACAAACATTAAGTCAGATGTTTTCAAAAAAGTCCTTAAAACTAAAATAATAAACACCAGAATATATGATTCTGAATTATGTGGAGCATTTGTTGCAGGAAATAACAAATCATTAGTTATGCCAGATATTGTTGATAAAAAAGAAATAGCAAAAGTTGAAAAACATATTCCTGTAGGCACAATAAAAACAAAATTTACAGCTCTTGGAAACTTAATAGTTGCTAATGATACACACGCGCTTATTTCAGAAGTTCTTGAAAAAAATAAAGATGAGATAAAAAAAATTCTACAAGTTGAGAAAATAAAAGTCTTTAAACCAATGATTGGTGAAATTGTTGGATCATTAATTAGAGTAAACAAAAATGCAATATATGCGAGTGAAAAACTTACTGAAAATGAACTAAAAGAAATTCAGAAATTCTTTAATCTTCCAATAACAGCTGGAACAGTTAATTTAGGAAGTCCTTATGTTAGTGCAGGTATTGTTGTAAATAAAAACGGAGTACTTATTGGAGAAACAACTGGAGGGCCAGAAGCTAATTATATTTACAATGCTTTCTTTGAAGAAAATTAATTTGAAAAAGAATAAAATTCAAAGTACTAATTAAAAAAATCTTTTTTCTTTCTTTAACAATAAACTTGGAGAACTTCCTCCATGCCAGGTTATTCTAGGTCTTATTTGCAAAGGAAATACTTTCTCATTCATATCATCAAACACAATAGCAGATCCTTTTATCTTAGGCAATAAATCTAATTTAACTGAAATACTATCTGCCATATAACTTTGAGTAATTTTCTCAAGAGCTTTAACATCAATCTGAGCAGTTAAACGATGAGATAAAACAATATCTGACTGAGTCATAACATCAGTGTGTATTTTACCTGGCTGTTGTGTAGCTAAAACAATTGAAATACCTGGTTGTCTTCCTTCTCTTAGAATTGTAATTAAAGCATCTGTTGCTGCTGTTTTACCTTCTTTTGGCAACATTTCATGACAATTATGAACTAAAAAACCATCTGCAACAAAATTGTGTACTTTATCCACAGAAATATCATAGACTGGTTCGGGCTTTTTTAATTTCTTTGAAGAAATTGTCTCAAACAACAATCCCTCCTTAAATTTATTTTTTACCCATACAGTGAATGAGGGGAAGGAAGGAAGGATTTTGACACCCCTATTAAAATATAACCAATCTCTTGCCCAATGTTGTGGAATGTTTAATTCTTTAGAAATTTTTGTTTTTCCCCATTTTTTTTCTTTATGGAGTTTTATTACTTTTTTACGTAATTGTTGTCTTTCTAATAATGATTGTTGTTTTGTCTTAAGATAAGCAAGCCATTTAATTGCATCATTTTCTTTTTTCAAACAATAACGATATCCAACAATTTCAAGAAATTTAATAGTATTTTTAAGATTTTTAGCAATTGTTAAATCAAATCTAATAGACTCAGTCTTATCCAATCTCATATTACCTTTTCGCTTGGATATTTTACTTACATTTATCCCTAGACTTTTGAACATTTTTTTTATTTGATTGGCATAAATTATTCCTTCTTTTTCTAGATCTTTCATTCTATAAAACGTAAAACGAATCGGATTAAAATCTCCTCCAGAATTTTTACTTTGAGAAGGAGCATTGCCGTCTGAACCAAATAATGCTGCCAAAAACTCTGCTTTTTGTTCTTTGGATGCTTTCATTAACCAAGAAGGAATTTTAGTAAATTGATCTGTTTTTTTCCCTATAGGAGCTCCAAGATTAGCAAAGTAATCAAAAGTTTTGAAACTTGCAGAAATAGAATTACTTTGTCCATTTACTTTTACTATTTTTCCAGTTGAGCAAGTTATTTTAGATTTAGTTATACGTGAATAAATTTTGCCAGAACTAAATCCAAGAGTTTCAAGATCTTTTTTGATAAGATTTAAATCATCTTTATCTTTTTTTCCACTAAAACCAACTTGTCTACGTTTTCCTCTACTTAACCAACCATCTCCATAAATATGGCCCAATAAACGTGCTTGTACAAGTTTCTTAGCACAAGAATAATTATATTTCAAAGGAATTCCAATGTTATTTGATTTTATAGCTTCCTTAAAACCACTTCTAGTAAAAATTTTATGGTCAGGAGTACAAATTAATTTTCTACCAGTCTCAGTTTTAAGTTCAATAACTTCTTTTTTGCCTTTTTCATAAACTTTTATTATTTTATAAAAATCAAATTTCTTTTTTATTTGATCGTAACCAAGAACTTTAATTTTATTAGATGAAGAATAGTTTTTGATAATATCACCTATTTTCATTTTACCTCTATCTGTACTAACAAATGAAGAATAAGGTAGGCATTCATCCAACACCAACCAAACCAATGGCTCTTCTAATTTTTTATTAAGTTCTTTTTTGAAATAATGCATAGATGTATCAACTATTGAAAATTCTTCTTTCTTTCTAGCAATCATTCTTTCATTAAATAATTTCTTAGCGACCAATCCTACAACCAAATTCTTTATCTCCCATCCAGATGAAAGTGTTGAATATGCACTTACATCTAAAACAGTTATCTGTCCTCCAACTGCAAGATCCTTTATTGGTGTACCTTCAACTGAAAATAATCCCCAACCCTGTGCTTTTTCAAAAAAACTTGTAACTAAATTTTTTGTATGATCATCTGCTTTTTTATCATTATTAACTTCATCCACCATATCTTGCAATGAATATTTCTCATTTTCTTTTAGTCTATTGATTATTCTTTCTATCAAAACTCCTGCTGGTGAATTATCATCTATCTCAAAAGTTGTACACCACTCATCTGATGTAAAATCACTCGGACGAACAGAAAATGCATAATCAACAGGAATACCTTCTTGTTTAAATTTTTTGTAAAAACCTTGAGGAACATATATTTTTGGATTAAGTTCTTTTGGATTCATTCCCCATTCTTTTAATAATTCGGCATCTTGGTTGTTAGGATATTTCATAGTCCAATATATGCCCATTGTATCTAAAAGAATAACACTTAAATTTTCCCTAAAATTTATTGGAAGTGTTGCCATTCCTTCTGCAAAAACTCCAAGAGTGTAAGATTTTCCCCCTCCACGTTTTCCAGAAATAAATACAACATGGGCAGCGGACACGTCCATATAAACTTTATTAGAAAGTGAACGTACAGCACCCATTTCTACATATTGTTTTCCTATAAAAATAGCTCCATCTGTACCATATTTTTCTACATTCTTTTTATTTCTACCTATCACCACATCATACATATATTAAAAGAAAGAATAGTTTAATTAAATACTTTTCGCATATAAAGAATAATAAATTGTATCATTAGAAAATGATTTAATAAAAGATTATTGTTTCATGACTGCTTCGTTTCTTGCTATGTGATAAACAACACTTTTTTGTTTCATTTCTTTAATCTGAACAGATAATTCAGAAATTTTATCTTCCATTCTTTTCATCTTATACTTCATTCTAGTATAGTCACTTGATAAACTTAATAAAATACTTGAAACAGATCTTCTAACTTCTCTTATATCTTTTTTAACTTTTTCAAATGCTTGTTTTATTGCTTTCATATTATTTATTATGTAGTCTTATTTATAAATTTTACGCCTAATTAGTAGTATTAGATATTTTCAAAACATTTATTACTCTTGCCATCTTTGTATTCATATGAAATTAAGTCTTAATCCAAGACTAATAAAAAAATACCCAAATATTAGCTTTGGGATTATATGTTGTAAAATAAACAACAAAGATTCAAAAGCAAAAGAGGTTGTAGACAAATTATTAGGTGATATTGAAGTTTATATTAGACATAACTTTCATCCAGATATGCATCCTTTATACAAAGGTTCTGACCTTATTTCTGCTGCACAAGTAATATTGCAAGAATTCCATACAAAAAAACATTATCATACTCGTATGGAAGCACTTATGAAAAAGATATTCAAAAGAGAACATATTGAATATAATACACTTATTGAAGGTCTAATAAATTATGCAATGTTAAAGTATCTAATTCCAATAAATGTTTTTGATGCGAAATCACTTAATGAAGTTATTTTTGATTACAAAAATAAAAAACCCATTATTCTGAATAACAAAAAAGAGATAAAAAACCTATTTTCTACTGAAAAGAGCAAATTATTTCCCACAAAAAATACAAAAAAAGTTTTAATAGTTTTAGATGGTATTCCACCGATAAAAATTAAATTCTTAGAAAAAGCAGTTGAAGGCATGAAAAGTTTATGTGAAATTATTTCTGATAATATTGAAATAGATTATCTTGATCAGTTGAATAGAGATGTTGTTTGGGATTAAATAAATAACAAACTTTTTAATACAAATAGATTTTTACATATATTATGAAGTCAATAATACTTATTCCTAAAGGCATGGAAGAAATATGTGCAGAAGAAGTTGAAAGAATACTTGGTAAAAAGTGTTCTATTCAGGACAATTATGTTGAAATTGATGCTTCAAAAGAAGAATTAATTAAATTTGCTTATGTTTCACAATCTGCTTTTAGAATTTTTTATAATATTAAAAGATTTAATTTGAATGATGATGTTAATATATCTACTGACAAAAAATTCTGTGTTAGAGTTGTTAAAAGAATAGATAATGAATCATTGAAACAAGAACTTGAAGCAAGTATAGGTTCTAAGATAAAAGGAGATGTAAATTTATCGCATCCAGAATTACTTTTTGGAGCTATTGTTATAGGGGAGAAAGTTATTATTGGAGAGGATATGTTTGAAGATTTATCCATTAGAGAGTATAAAATATTTTCTCATCCAAAATCAATCAAAGGACCTATTGCATATGCAATTATGAAATTTAGTGGATGGGAAATAGGAAAGAAATTTGTTAATGTTGAAGCAAGAAGTGGAGAAATTGCAATGGAAGCAGCATACTATGGGAAAAAGTTTCCTGTTAATTTTTATAAAAAAGAAAAAGTTCCTTTTTGTGATGTTGATCTAAAAGACATTGATTCCAAAGTTGATGAAAAAGATGTAGATGTTTTTATGTGTGATAAAGATATGAGAAACGTAACTGCTGCAAAGAAAAATTCTAAGATTGGAGGAGTTAAGAAATGGTTGCAATTTACTCGAACTGAGATAATAGATTTAGATGTTAAGTTTAAAAAACAAGAAGTGGATAATCTTGTTCTTTCTCCAATGGGTGCTTTTTTTGAAAATTTTAGAGAAGTATTTTATCAAGCAGATTATATTTTAAGCAAAACAGGTACAGTAACAATATGTTATGTTATTGAAAACAATCAGAAGATTCCTTCTAATGAAATTAAAAGTGCAGAAGAATATAAATTTAAAAAAGTTGATGAAAAGATTATTGATTATAGTAAAGTAAAGTTTATTCTTAGAAATTATAAAAAGATTTAAAAGTTAATTATTCTTATAATTCTTATATTTATTATTAATTATTAAAAAAGGAGGAAAATTTATGTTAAAAAATATATTTAAAATACTAACTTTGATTATTTCTTGTTTTGTTATTTTGGCTGTTGTTCCTGCTCAACCAGTTGAAGCAGCACCTGCAGGTGCTTTGGGACCAATGGAAGTTTTGGGTATTCTAATCGGGCTTGTTGTGACAGGAGGAGGAATAGGAGGAATAATAGGTAGTTGGGATTGGATATCTAGTTCTTGGACTGATGATCTTAAAAATTTCTTTGCTGCAGCAGCTAGATACGCTGCAGAAGATGGAAAAGAAAATGCAGAAGCAATGGCAAAATATGGAAAAAGAATAACTGTTGATGATCTCAATACACTTTGTAAAAAAGAATTCATTAAAGAATTAAGAGAAAAGACAAAAGAAGGCATTGATAAATTAAACAAAGATATTGGAAAAGAAAAAGATAGTGAAAAAAAAGAAAAACTTCAGAAAGACTTGAACTTATTAGAAAAAAATAAAGATGTTGCAGATAAACTTGAAGAATTTTGTAAATCAGAAAATAAAGAAAAAGAGTGGGGAAATATGGTAGCTGAACTGGTTGCTAAAGTTATAATATCTGCAATAGGTAAAAACAGCAATCCTGGTTGGCCAGATGATTTTTTTAACACAGTTGTTAGTACTGAATGGAATGTATGGACAGATACAATATTTGAAAAAGAGATAGAAGAAGCTGTGAAAAAAAAGATAAAAAATTGTGTTGAAAAATGTGTTGGAAACAGTACGAATGAAGATATAAAAGATGATTGTGAAGATGATTGTGAAACTTCTAAAGTTAATTTTGAACATGACATAAAAGAAAAAATAAAATTTAAATTAAAAATGAAAGTTGTTGCTGGATTAAATGATAAAAGAAAAGAATTATCCAAAGAAAAAGATCAAGTACAAGAAATTAATGATGAAATAGAGGAATTAGATACCTTAATAGAAACTTATTCTAGTGGAAATAATAAAAATCCTGAAAAAGTAAAAAAAGCAGAAGAAAAAAAGAAAAAACTAGAAAAAGAAAGAGATAAGTTAAAAGGAAAAGGAGAAAAAGAACTGGAAAAAGAACAATGTGCTATAATGTGTAGAAATTTTGATTGTAGTTTTTTCCATAATTTACATAATTCAGATCTTAGTAGAAAAGAAAAAAATAATGTAATAGATGCATTGAATAATTGTATTAGAAATGAAGTAAGTGTCAATGGATGCAGTGTATCTGATAAAATAAAAGAATGTGAAACAATTGGTTATCCAATAAATGTAGCTGATGGATTGACTAAATTGTATTTGAGTTGTGTTGAAAATGCATTGTTAATAGCAAAAAAGAAACCTTATTCTGAATATTTTGATACAACAGCTGTTACAAAAGCTATTGCTAAAAAAATACAAGATAAAGAAAACGATAAAAAAACTGATAAAAAGAAAATAATAGTTGATGAGTTGAAAAGAGAAATTAAGAAATTAAAAGAGAAATTAACAAATATGTTAAAGACAATGAAACATGATTCTGAAACTATGAAGAGTGAGTTATCAAAAATAAGTATGTCTTATCGTGAATTTATTTTTGAAAATGAATTGAAACAAGTTTTGGGTTGTGATATAAAAGCAGCTAAGAGATTATATGATTATATGACCAAATATTCAAATAATATGAATGATGATGAGAAAAAAGAAATGAAAAAAGAAATAAATAAAGCAATCAAAAAATTAAGCGAAGAAATAAATAAGATACAAAAAGAATGGGGTAAGAATTGGAAAAATATACCTGAAGAAATATATAACAAATGGAGTAGTTTTTATGAAAAGAGACGACTATTAAGAAAAATATTATCTCATCACTTACCATACATTCAAGTAAACAAAGAAAAACAAGAAATAAACACAATAAATCTAATGATAATAAAAGATCTCTCTCAAGAAAAACAAACAACAGTAAAACAAGTATTAGACGAGTATAGTGATCAAATATCTGCAATACAGAATTCTGAAATTCCATTAGCACAAGACACAGATGAAGATGGAATACCTGACATAGATGAACTTGAAACAGAAATAAGATATAATCTATATAATAATGGAATAGATTATGCCTATGAGCTAAGAGTTGAGGAATTATTTGGTGAAGAAGTATATGAACTAGATAATTATGTGTTCCTTGATAAATTAGTTCTAGAATTTGAAGAGGAATATGTTGCTCCAACAGGACCTATTGTTTATGAAAATTTATATGATCCTGAAGAAATATTATCTGATGAAGAAATTGAAGATATGTTTGCAATAACCCAATCAGAAAAAACAATAGCATCAACTAACTGGATACTTGGAATTAAAACAGGAGATGATATAACTTCATATTATACAATTGAGGAAGGAGAAACATCAGAAAACGCAATGCTTATTGAAGGTGGACAAGAAGTTGAAACTTTTTTTAAAGGTAAAAAAACAGCGAGAGGTTTTGTTGATGAAGCCACTAATTCATTTGTTGTGGATGAAACAACTAATATAGAAACCGTATGGACAATAGCTCATTGGGCATCTAAAGAACCATTAACTTTGTCAAGAGCATTAGAAGAAACTGAAGAAATTGGAGAAGATGAAATTGTAATGGGAAACTATCTGTTCTGTCCTCCATCTGGAAGTTGTCGTATGGATTGTACATGTCCAACTAAATAAAAGAAATAGATGTTAAACAATAATTAATTTTTTCTTTTTTTAAAATTTTTAATTTTAAAGCTTGAAAATTAATTTAATTTTCATTGTTTTAATTTTATTTTTACTTTTTCTTAAAAGTAACATATCTTTTTAATATATTAATATATAATATAACATAATGAGTTTGTATTATGATATAGGTGTGGTGGTAGTTACTGTAACATTGTTAGCTTATTTTACAAGATTATTTCATCAACCACTCATAATAACATACATTCTAACTGGAATCATTCTCGGACCACAAGTTCTTGGATTAGTTAGTAGTTCAAAAACAATCTCATTGATATCTGAATTAGGTATTATCTTCTTGTTATTTATAGTTGGTATGCAACTGGACTTAAGAAAAATGAAACAAGTTGGATTAGCCAGTATAATAACAGGATTACTTGAAGTAGCAATAATAGCAGGAATAATATATTTTATTGCTTCATTTTGGTTTTCTCCCCTTACATCATTATATTTAGGACTTGCAGGAGGATTCTGCAGTACAATTATTATTGTAAAGTTATTAAGTGATAAAGGAGAGATAGATACATTACATGGAAGACTTACATTAGGCATATTATTAACACAAGATCTTATTGTATTATTTTTATTATTCTTTTTGGGTTTCATAGGAAAAGAATTTAATCCTATTTCTTTTGCAAAAAACATAAATGGGTTACTTATTCTTATAGTGGGTGCATATCTTTTCTCATATTTCATACTCCCACCTATATTAAAAAGGGCTGCGAAAAGACAGGAGATGCTTCTTCTTTTCGCAGTCTCTTGGGCATTTCTATTATCTTATCTTGCAACAGTTGTTGGATTATCTGAAATTGCAGGGGCATTTTTAGCAGGAATCACATTAGCTTCAACAGAGTATTCATTAGATATAATTGGAAAAATAAAACCCTTAAGAGATTTTTTCATAACACTATTTTTTGTCTCATTAGGAATGGGAGTGTCATTCAAAGCAATAGGTTCTCCATGGATAGTTGCAATATTTGCAGCAGTTATTATGCTCGTAATTCCAACAATTGTCTCAATTGTCCTTACATTATTCAAGTATTCAAAAAAAACAATATTTCTTACTGCTGTTTCATTAACTCAAATAAGTGAATTTTCATTAATATTGATAACTTTTGGAGTTCAACAAGGTCATGTTGACAAAGCAATGGTCTCTCTTGTAGCAACAGTTGCAATAATAACAACATTAATCTCTACTTATCTTATCACATACAATGTACAAATATATAATGCTATCAAAAGATTCATACCTATACCTGAAAAAGAAATGGAGCATGGAGAGTATCTACCACATAGAAAATATGATGCAATAATCTGTGGATACAATAGAGTAGGTAAATCAATACACAGAAGATTAAAAAAGAAAATAAAAAAAGTTATGGTTGTTGATTATGATCCAGATGTTATAAAATCATTAAAAGCAAGAAAAAAGTCTTGTTTATATGGAGACATAAGTGATGAAGAAGTTATGCAAAAACTTAACTTAAAAGAAATAAGTTTATTGATATGTGCTGTACCTGATAAATATGATAATATAAAAATACTTTCTCGACTAAAAAAACTTAACAGCAAAGCAATTGCAATAGGAAGAGCAAATGATATTGATGATGCAATGGAAATATATGAAAAAAGTAATGCTGATTATGTTTTATTACCTCATTATGCAGGAGGAGAACAATTATCTATTATGTTAGAGGATGATGAGTTTAATATTAACAAATTCTTAAAGAGAAAACAAGAACAAATGAAAGAATTGAAATTGAGTAAATAAATATTTATTCACACAAACATATAAAACCAAAAAACTTTTCTTTTAGATCATATGTGAATCCACCAGTTCCATTATGACATATATCATCTTCATCACAATTTCCAACACCCCATACATAGAAATCATCAAAATTTCTTATTAGATTGCCTTTATAATCATTCTCTAAATCACTCCCATCATAAGCAATATTTTCTTCTAATTCACAAGGAAAACAAAATGCATTTTCATTATCTATATAAGAACCAGGTTCTATTCCATTACATTCATCATCGACCCCATTACAAGAACTATTACACAATCCATCTGTAATTACTTTCCATTCTGAATCTCCCTTACATTTAGAACTTAAACCATCACAAACACTTACACTGCAATTTTGATAATACCTTCCATCCTTACAAGGATTTTCAATCTCCTTACATTCAGAAACACTCTCAATAGAATCACATTTACTACCCTCAGAAGCAATTTTCCACGTGCTATAATCAATTACAGAGTCCCCCTTACAACAAGGATCATTTATATTGCAAGGTGTAACATAAACTTCAATAGTTTTATTTGAATATCTTGTAAAATTTTCATAAATCCAATATTCATGTAATGTTATATTATATGTTTCACCAGAATTTAAACCATATTGTTTAGAAGTATTATCTCTTGAAATTATTCTTTTTTCATCTGCTAAAAAATTATCTCTAAGTATATAATTTCCAAAACTTAAATTATATGAATAATTAATAAAATTATATTCAGATAAAGGAGAAGTTACGTTTACACTTAAGTTTTTAGTGTGTACAAGATAACCCACATTTTTTCCATCAACAATAAAATTAAATGAAGTATTCATCTTTTTATCAACTAATATTTTTTCAAACATTTTATCTTCTAAAATACTATCATTTGCTGTAAAATTAACATCATGATAACCTAAAGAAATGTTTTCAATAGTTATATTATTCTCATCCCATATATAATCGCAATCACTACATTCAAAATCTAATGAAAAACTATTATCATCAGGATCACCTGCAACAACAGGTGTTTTAAATGAAGAATTAATAATCATAAAAATATCATAATCTTTACCTTCTTTATAAGGAATATAATTTAAAACAGGAGGACGATTTTCTATTGCAAATCTAAATACAAAATCATCAAGTACATTTTTAAAATCACTCATTTTTATATATGTATAATTTCCAGATTTTGTATTATCAACAGAAGCAGATAAATCATAAGTAGAAAGAATACTAGAATTTATTTTATAAGTGATATCTGTTGTTTCTTTATACAATGCACCTTCATTAAGCATTCTCAATATTTTTTGTAATGGCACATCTAAATTTCCTGTAAATCTTAATGTTCCTTTTGCAGGTTCATCACCAGTTTCAATAAATATTGGGAAATGTACAACAGAAGTTACAGACTCATCACCCATTATTATCTTACTTTTATTTGAATCATACTCTCCCACATTAACTTTAAAATCTTCTCCAAATAATCCTAAAACATCTGAAAAATTTATGCAATTTTTAACATAATCTCCCACATATATTTTTAATCTATTTCTTACTACAGAAGCATCTAATTTTGAATCTCCAAAAGCATAACTTTCAGTTTCAGGATAAGTACATCTTACAGATTTAGTACAAGGATAATCAACATAACTACCATTATCATATATTATCAAACTAACATATTCATCTCCTTCAAATTCAGTTGATGATGAAAAAAGAGGTGGACTTGTATATCCCCCATATTTTCCCATTTCCAAAAGACCATTTTTTAAAGCTTCATCAACACAATCATCTGCAAAAACATTTGCTGCAATAGAATCAATAGAAGATTCAATTAACATTCTTTGTTGATTATCTAAAGATCTATCTGTTGAAGAAGAAAAAAAACCATAAAATAAAATTGCAATAAATAACAAGAATAATCCTAAAATTATGAAAACAGTAATCTGGCCTTTCTTATTCATTATCATTCTTCTCATTCAATATTAATCAATCTAAACAAATTCCAATCAGCTTTATTAGGATCAGATACTATGAATTCACAACTTTTGTTTGAATTATCGCATTTTATTTCTAAGTTATCAAAATTATTTCTAAATAATTTATACATATCACTATTTGCATTTACACTTCCTATTATAAAGTCACATCCAATTGTTTCATTAAGATAACATTCTTCATCATATTTCTCCCACGAAGCAAATATTGAATAATCTCCTGCTTTTCTATAATATACTTTATTTAAATCAAGACTTGCAATATTAAGGTTATCCATAAAAGTAATATTAATCAATGCACTTTCTTCACCTTCACCTTCATCAGTAAATAAACTCAATAATGCGTCGATTATATAATTGAACACTCTCCCTATAAAAGATTCTACTGGTTCTATATTTGAATTTGAAAACATAAGAAGATTAAGTTTTTCATTGATTAATATTCTTGCAGGATCATCTTCTACATCACATTTTTCCCAATCAGGTATATCATAAGAACTCTTTTCATCACAATAAGTATCATCTAATCCCAATGCTCCTAATACATATCCATTAGTCTCATCAGATCCTTCATATGAAACATTTAAGTTCATTGATGTTCCAAAAATATATTGGTTTATTGTATCTCCTTCATTATCTGCAATATACATCTGACAAAATGAATTAACTGCATCTACATCACAATTTTTTCCAAGTGTTGATTGACATTCATCAACATCATAACTGATATAATAATCTTCACTACAATTCTCTTTATAATTGTCATGATATTGAGACACATCTAAAAACCCACTTAAAACATCTTCATATTTACCACATTGTATTGTAAAATAATCAGGATTGTATTGTCCTTCTGAAAAGTTTTTCATATAATAAAATAATTTTCCAGTTCTTGTTGTCCAACTTCCACCTTCACAATAATGATCAAGATAGGATTCATTCTGAGCAAACAATGTTTTGTATTGTTCTAATCCCTTATAATAAGGATATTCTGTACTACATTCCTCTTGTTCTTCTCCAGCAATACAATTCTTATTTCCAACATAGCTCCAATCTTTCCTGTCCCATCCGTATCCTCTTGCTGCGTTTTTCCAAGTTCCTTGTTCACATACTTTTAAAACACCTTCTTCTTCACCAACATAATAAGTTGTATCTGCACCAACACAAGTTGTTCCATTCCAACATTTGTCTAAAACACAACATCCTTTTGAAGATTCGTCAGGAGATTCCTTTGATTCAGTCTCATTTTCTTCATATTTCCATCCTTCAGGATTACATACATAATCAGCAACCTTATCACAATCTCCTTTTACTTCAACAAATTCTTGCTGTTCTTCTGTAAAATCATTTATATCTCCCATACAGATGTATAGTGTTCCATTGTATGCAAGAGCATCTCCTCTTGTAATTATGCTTTCTGGATTAAGTATATTTGATGTTGTTTTTGATAATATTGTTGTGTTTCTTTCATAATTGAAAACATTTTCAGTTATTTCTGGAGAATTAAATTCAACATTTTTATTATCGTATCTACAAACACCATCAAGACAAATATTATTAAAAATCTCTATTTGTTCAGTATTCAACACGTATTCTGTTTCTTCATAACTTACATCATGATATACATAATCATCAAATAAAAATCTATAATTTGTATGGTATTGTGATTTTTCCTTTTTTTCTGTATTCACAGAATAAAAATAATAACATGAAAATGTTACTCCAAATGGTTCAGAAATAGCTTCATTCCAGCATAGAGCTTCAAATTTGTTAGATGAATTATATGCTACCGGATGCCCTGATTTTGTACGAAGTCCAGTAATATAAAAAGCAGAATAATTTTTTATAGTGTAGCTATCAGGAACTATAAAGCTTACATCAGTATCAAGCTCATCGTCCCCACCTTCTGCAAAAGAAACCTCTTCTTTTCTTCCTCTAAAACCTTCGTATATTATTTCATCTTTAAGATTTATATCAAAACCAATTTCCTCGAAGGTTTTTTCTTTATAGTCTAAATCAATATTTTTATCAATTTCAAATCTATTACTGAAAGAGATATTATCATTGTGTAAAAACATTCCATTTAAACAAACACCTTCTGTTGAATTCCAATTATCATCATCTCTATCATCTCCACAACATTTTCCTTCAGACCATTCTCCCCCAATATAATCTTCACATAAATTTTGGCTTTCATCAATATCATCTACCCAAATAAATTTTGTGTCGCCATTATTTTGATTTTCAATACCTGCACAATAATAATTATTTATTTCTTTATCACAACTTAAAGAAAGATATTGATTGTTTTTATTCATGTAATCATCGTAAACAGATTTGTACTCATCAAATTCTTCTTCAAATCCATATTCTTCTGTTTTTTCTCTATCATTATCTTCAAATATATCTTTACAATATGATGTTCCTAGAAGTATATTAAATGGTAAATTCTCACACACATCATAATAATCATCTTCAGCATCATCAAGATCACTTTTTAAGGTTTCAATATCTTCTGATAAGCTTTCACACGTCAATTGATCATAAATTTCATCATTTTCTTCAACCAAAAACATAGAATACAATTTAAAATTATTCTTATTTTCAAAACTAATTTTCTTTATTATTTGATTTCCAAAGAAATCATTATCTAATGGAATTATTGCGAGATGTTTATTTTCTTTACCTTTATATCCAACCACATAATCATTTATTTCAAATGCATTATTTAGTCTTAAATTATTATTTTCACCATATAAAAACAGAGAAATATTAAAATTATCAACAGAGGGTTCAAATACAACATAAAGATTAAGATTCTGGTTATCTCGATTTATATTCTTAAAAAGATTTATATTTAATTCTTCAATTTTATATTCTTCCAAAGAACTAGGTATTTTTAATCCTCCTGTATTCTTAAAAATTTCTTGTGAACTTCCTGTTTTACCCACACCACATTTATCAATAAAATATTTTGTCAATAAAATATCTTCGTCATAACTTGTCTTTATATCACATAAAAATTGTTCTATAGGATTACTATTAAGGTCAATATTTCTGATTATACCTAAATTTCTTTTATTACAAAAAACAAGATCATTTGAATTCAATCTTACTACTTCATGTTCTATATTTGCAATCTTATTGACATTTTTTATTTCTTTAGGTTCTTCAAGACCTATATCTGTTATAGGTTTAAAATCATCTCCATCACATATTCTTTTATTTCCATCTTCATTGATTATAATATTCCCCTCAGAATATTTATCACAAATATCTTCCCTATTTATTGTAATAAAATAATTCAAATCTCTATTTTCTCCATTTCTGCATTCATCACCACAATTTTCAGGTTCACTACAACTATCACAAGGATAAAAAAGACCCGAACTACTATCTGGTCTTAATGTTGAACCAAAATAAAAATTAGATTTATAAATTTCCATACCATTAAAATTATGAAATTCATCAATATCAAACTTATATTTTATTGTTTTAGTATCAGCATCTTCATGAGTTTTTTTATTAAAAAGATTTTTGTTGTTATTTATCCCACCCTCTTTTATTAATGTGCCATTAAGATTAGAATCTTTTATATAAGAAGCATATCTATCAACTAATCCATCATATACTACATCACTATAAAAAGTAGGGTAATCTATATTTATATCTCCCATTGTTATATCAATATCATCAGAATAAAAAGGCAATACTAATCTTTTATATCTATCATTTTGTGCTGCAATCACTCCTGGAACAACCAACATAACCAACATAACAACAATAACAATCTTCTTCATATTCTCACCTCAGGGCATACATGCATTTTTCATAAAAGCATTATTTATCTTCTCACAAAGAAAGTATTTTTCTTCTTTTATAGCAACATTATAATAACAATTATCTCTTTTCTCTACATCAGATAGATCTGAACAAAACATCTCATTATTTGAAAGCAAAGACATTCTTAACAAACACTTATCTTTTGCATCATCTGTGTCAAAAGATAAAAGACACTTCTTTCTGGCATCATTAAGAGATGTTTCAATTTCTTTTTCAATGGATTTAATAGTTGTTTCTTCTCTTGAACGAACTTCACCAACTCTTTCTTTAGATAAAACTTCAAAAGTTTTTTCATCTTTTAAAATTCTCTCTTTAAAATTAACAGAAATTTCTAATTTATATTCTCCAGCATCAAGATAGCTTTCATCAATCTTAACATCTTCTTTTCCAGTATAAAGTATACTTGCTTCTGAACTAGTTTGATAAACAATACCTTTATCTGATGAAACAACCACATCATATTTTAATGTATTCTTACCATCAAAATTAAGAAATTCTATTAAAAATTCTTGATTTTGTCCTTTTTCTATATTTCTTAAACCTGAAATAATTATTCTTTCACTATAATCTGCATCAAGAGTATTCTGATTAGCAATAACTTCGTTTTCAGAAGGTTTAATTAAAAACATAAACAATAATACAAGCATAAAAATACCAACACCTGTTGCTGAAACAATAAAAACTTTTTTTATATTTATTGTAGAAGAAAGAGCTTTTTCAATAGTAGAAGAATCATAATTATATTTCTTCAGATAATCTTTTATCTGTTCAGTATTATATCCTTTTTTACGCAAAGACCTGATGTAATCTTTAATATCAACCATTATTACCTCTTTTTATATTATATAATAATTATAATACTTTATAAACATTTCTCATAGACTTCATTAAAGAGATATTTTTTAGTTCTTTTCACATTCAATATATTACATAAAGAATTAACATCATTAATTGATTTAATCTCGTATTTATTAAAAGCAAATGAAGGAAAAGCAATATCAATTTTATATTTGTTGCAAAACTTAATATTTTGTATCATTCTACCCAAAATTTTTCTATGAGACATAAGATAAAAAGGAAACAACACAGAAATATTTTTTTCTTTTAATAATTTACAAGATACTTGATTTAATCCTGAACGTTTATAATGTAAATGATCTCTTGGATGAATTAATTCCATTCCAAAAATAAAATCAATATTGATTTTTTCAAAAACCCACCTGTCTGTTTTCTCGTCTACAGACATATAAATCTTAAGTCCTTTATGTTTTCTTATCTTTTTAAGAGATTTTCCAGATTTTGATAAAAAAGAATTTATCAGCAGAATATTATTTTCATTTATTTTGTCTGAATAATTTACACCAAAATATTTTCTAAATCTTTCTATTGATTCTGTTCCTATCTTAGTCTCTGGTTTAGGAATAGCAATCTTAATTGTTTTATATTCTCTACTATCAATACTTCCCAATACAATGTCATAATTATCCATAATCTAATAGAATACAAAAGTATTATAAAATCTTTCGATATTCTTGCAATTAATGTTACTGAAAAAAGAGTTTTTTGATGAGACTTTACTTAGGAGCAATCTTAATGAATTTGGTTCAAACAACCAGATATATTTATTTCTAGTTGCTTTAGATTTTACCACAATAAATTCTTATTTGGATTATGAAGTAGGTACAGGACTAGGTAAAGAAATTAATAATTTCTTAAAAAAACAAAAAACTTACATTAAGACGATTAAATTGGGTTCTAAGTTCCTATACATCTTTTCAGACAAAGTAACTTCTCAAATGGAAAAAGATCTTGACGAATTGACAAAAGACATATGGAAAAAGAACAACAATCAAGAACTCAAACAAAAGATTGTCTTTTTTGTTCAGAGAAAATTTGATTTGAGAAATTTTTCAATTGAAAATAAAGATAATAGAGTAATATCTTTATTTGATGCTTGTTTATCTATAGAAACTCAAATGAACAAAATAAGAGGAGAAGTTCAAAGAATAATAAAATCTAAACAAAATTTACCGACAGATATTCAAAAGAAATATTCTATATCTTCTATTATAAAAAATATCAAAGAAAGCAATCCCATTGAATTTAAGAAAAACATAAGAAACAAATACAACTTAGCTAAAAGCTCATATTTATTAAGAGAATCTTTTAACAAAATAATGAAAATATTAGATACTGAAAATGAAACTCAAAAAATAAATTTAAAGAAAGAAGTTCTTGATTTATTGTTTAATTATGTTCTTTGGATTAAAACACAAGAAATGTTATTGGAAATATATAAAGTTGAAAAAATAAGAGCTTTTTTTGACAGCAAATCAGAAGAAAACAAAATAAAATTTGAGGATTTAAAAAATATAACTACTTGGTATAATACTGTTGTTGTTTCAAATTATCCTTATCTCACACAAAAAAATATTTTATTAGCTCAAGAAATAAAAGAATTAATTGATGAGATAAATAAAAATAAAAATTCTAATAAAATAGATTTATTGATTGATAAAATAAGAATTTTTTCAGAAGGTTTCAATCCACAAGGGGTTTTTAATGTTCCTTTATTGAGAGTAGCTCCTAATAATGAAACAAAAACATTTTTTAGTCGACAATATAGTTATAAGTTTAAAGAAAATGCAAAAACTAAATACAATTCATTAAGAAAAATATTCAAACAAAAGTTTCCATTTGTAACAGATGAACTTAGTAACTTCTATACCTTATTCAATGAAATGAATAAAGACTTTATAAAAAATAAAAAGATAGTTGATTTTGTTATGATATTTATGGAACTTGATGGATTCAATGCATTTAATAAATATATGTTTGGAAATGATTCAGATAAGATATATTCAATAATAATCAACTTCTTTTTTGAGATATTGAATGAGATGTTCTATAAAGAAGATTTTGCAAGAAACTGTGTTTCAAATATAATGGGGGATGAATTTTTCTTTGCATCTGTAATGAAAATTAAAGGATTTTTGTCCTCTAATCTAACTAAAATATTTATGGCTGAATTCAATAGAAGAATAGAAAAATTAACAAAAAATATATCTTTTGTTAAAACAAAAAAAATAAAAGTTAAAATTAAAAATATTTCTAAAAATTCAATAAGCATAGTTTTTAGAGAACCAATGTACCAAGAAAAAGAATGGGTTGTTGCAAGATTAGGTGTTTCTACAGGAATAGTTAAGGAAATATTTTGGAGAGGAGTTAATCTTAAAGAATTCAAAAGTGCATACGATAGATGTAATAAAAAAGTTGATAAGATAAAAGAGAAAAAGTATAATTTAGTAAAAAAAGAAAGAGAATTAGTTACTAATGGAAAATAGAATAATTCTTTTCTAATATATCTTCAATAATTTTCTTAATCCAAGACTTAATATTATTGAAAATAATATATATGCTGCTATACTTCCAGGATGCCATCCAAATATTGAAAAGCTTCCAAATGGAGTAAGTTTATTATAATTTATTTCTAATATTTCTACTGGAGGATTACATTCTGTTTCTTTACCAACATATTCATACTTGTCTGTTATTAAAACTTCTTTTGAACAAGTTTTGCCTTCATAAGTTATATCAATATAACTTAATCCAATCTCATCTGCTTTAATAAACCATGATTTTGTTTTTTCCTCTACATCTGTTGAATTGCTAACAACAGTCCATCCTTCAGGTACAGATATAGAAGTGTTGTCGACAATGTAATCAAAATGAGCAACCATTTCAAATGGATCATCAACCATTAGAGGTTCATGTAAAAAATGTGAATTTATCCACATAAATAACAATAGTAATGGTAAAAAAGTAATTAATGTTGGTTTTAATGTTTTTTTAGTTAGAGCAAAATTTTTAGACATCATCTCTTTATTCATCTTCTCCATTGCTTTAACATCACCTTTAACTTCTTTTAATTTTCTGTTCATACCTTTTATCTCATCTTTAAGTGCCTTAATCTCTTTTTGATTTGTAACATATTTATAGATAAATGTTGTAATCACAGAGACAACTGCAGATATCAGAAATATTGCTAATAATGGATCTAATGTTAAGAACCATTCCTCGATTGCAAGTATTGTTGACCATACCATTTTTATTAAGAAGCATAAAGTCTTTTTAATGTTTTTGGTTATTTTATATTTAAATAAAAATAAAAAATAGATTATAGGACCATATTATATTACATTGTGTTATATTAAAAAGTAATAAATTAATAAATAAAAACGATAATAGATATCAAATATATAATAACAAAATTAATAACAAAAATCTAAAAATAATTTATTAAAAAGAAATGGTATTATGTATTTAAGTTATTACTTAACAAACTTTCTCATTGCAGGACTCATATCCATCATATGTTGTTTTGCAATATCTTCATACAATTTATAGATAATCATTACAGTTAACAAAATACCTGTTCCTCTTGATAAGGATCCAGTAAGATCTGCAAGTGCAGCAAGCAATCCTACAGATGCTCCACCCATGATTGTTAATGGCCAAATATATCTTTTCAAAATAGATTCAAGTATTCTTGGATCTTTTCTAAATCCAGGAATAGACAATCCTGATTTAATGATTTGATTTGCTTGAGAACGTGCATCCATATTTGCACTCTGCATCCAAAAGATAGCAAACATAATTGAACCTAACATCATAATCAGCACATAAACCCCTGCATGACCTAATTGTGCAAGAGTTATGTTACCTTGAATAATATTTTGAACAATATTTGGAGAGTGTATCCATGCTACTAATCCAGATACAGGAGACCCATTTACAAATGTCCCTAATATAGGCCATCCCCAACTTTCTAATAATCTCGCCCATAATTGAATATTTGCAAGTAAAGCTGCAACCAATATAACAGGTATGTTTGAAGTATAAAAGAAATTTAATGGCCACCTAATACTATGTCCTCTAACTCTTCCAAATGTCAAAGGAACTTCGACTTTCATTGATTGAGTATAAACAGCAATCAAAAATACAACAATAGTACTTATTATGGCTGCTAATTTTAATGCAACAGTTATCGGATCCCCTCCTTGTGAAAGGTTTTGAATTATTGCTGGTATTGCTCCAGCTGCAACATTTGGATTTGTAGGAGATGGTAAAAAGTTCAATGCCTTGATAACAATCTCCTCACTTACTCCTGCTGCAATAAACAGACTCAGTCCACTTCCAAAACCCCATTTCTGAGACAAATCATCCATAAGCATAATAAGTATTCCACCTAAAAATAATTGAAATACAAGTAATAATTGAAATGTAAGAAATCCTGATGTTCCTCTAAGAGCTGCATCGGGAGCTAATCCACCCATAAAAACATAGATTATTGCTTCAAATATAATGAAAAATATAGCTGCTAATTTTTGTATATTATGATATCTTTTCTTTCCTTCTGTTGTACTAGTATTTATTTTTATTATACCTGCACCCATAAGTAACTGTAATATGATAGATGCTGTTACGATTGGACCTATTCCTAAACTTAATAATCCTCCAAACTTAGCACCTAAAATAATAGATAAGAATTCAAACTGTTGTAATGCGTTTTGTCCTAGACCATATAGAGGTATAAGACCAAGGGAAAAAAACAGTACTAATATTAAAATTGTCCATTTTAATTTTTCTTTAAAAGAAAGTCTTTTATGTGTTGGACGTTTAACTTCAGGTATTAATACTGCTAATTTATCAATAATAGACATTTTGAATATAGATAAGAGGTGGGTTTAATAAAACTTATTGTTCTATAGCTTCTCCACCAGCATTTGTGATTTTTTCTTTAGCTTTTGCTGAAAAATGTTCTGCAGTGATTTTAATCTTATGAGATAATTTACCTGTTCCTAAAACTCTATTAAAACCTAGTTTTTTACAATCAATTACAAAAATATCTCCTTCTTTTGTGATTTTTCCTTCTTCTGCTAATTTCTCAATATTTTTATTTAAATAAGCTAAATCAGTAAATATAATCTTTCTTTTAACTTTTGAATCAAATCCTTTGTGTTCGAATTTTCTTTGAAATTTAGGTTGCATTTTTTGTGTTCCTCTTTTTCCTCTTCCAGCGTTTCCTCTACCTCCTCTGTTACCTGCTCCTCTTCTCTTTTTCATGGAACCGCAACCGTGAGTTTTACTTCCTCTATATTTTGTACATTTTCTAGATTTTCTTACAACCATTTTATTAATCTCCAAATAATTATTCTATCCACATCCTGTTTATCAGATCATTTATTTTTTCTGCTCTGTATCCAGTTGCTCCACCTAATTTAAAGGGCATTTTTATACCTTTTTTCTCAAATCCACCTCTTGGTGGGTGTAGGTGTAGTGTTTTTTTATTACCAATTTTATTTATAATATCAGAGTTAAGTTCTCCCCATGTTACAAGGTGACCTATTCTTTTTATTTTACCTCTAACTGCTTCTGAATCATTTACAATAAATAAAGTATGTTTTTTTCTTAACATAAGATCATCCAGTAATGACTTTTTGTATCCATTTACTCCAGCCCTACTTCTTATTAAAATAATTCCTAATTTACCATCAAATTTAGCATCAGACTTCTTGTTCTCTTTTATAGGTTTATCTGATTTTTTAGGTAAATCTTTTTTCCCTGTATTTTCCGCTTGTTTTATTTCAGCCATTTTTAATCTTCTTATTTATTTATTCTTTATTTATGTTTGATAAAAATTGATCATGTGCTTTATTACCTTCCATGATACCTAATTTTTCATAATCTTCAAATCTAACTTTTGTAGATATTAATTTTTTTAATGCATTAAAACATGCTCTTATAAGATTGATTCTTGTTGAAGTCATTCCTTCTGTTTTACTCCAAATATCTTTTATACCTGCTAACTTAAGTATTTTAGCTATTTCTTCACCAACAACAAGTCCTTTTCCTTTAGGTGCAGGAATTAAGGTAATTTTTACAGACCCACATTTCCCAGTTACTTGGAAAGGTATGGAATGAGGGGTTTTACAGTTACACAAAGGTGAACCACATCCTCTTCTTATTTTTATTATATTTATTTTTGCAGCTCTTTTTGCTTTGTCACGTGCAGGAACTGTTTCTTTACTTTTTCCAGAACCTATTCCTACATATCCGTTTTCATTGCCTGCAACTGCAAATGTTGAAAAATGAATTTTATTTCCTTCTCTTGTCTTTTTTTGTGTTTGTCGAAAAATCCTTCTTTGACCTCCACCAAATTTACCTTTTGCTTGTCCAATAAGTAAAAGATCTGTTTTAATATCAGGTAAAAGAGTATCAACAATTTCTTCTTCCAAAATAATTTGTCCATCATCAAGAATACTATCAATATCAGTAATTTCTTGTTTTGCAACTGCTTTACCAACTCTTGTTTTTGGTTTCCATTCTTCTAATTTCAATGCCTTTTGATCATCTTCATAAGATTTTCTACCTTTATTTTCTGATTTCTTTTTAACTTCAGCAGATTCATCTATTTTTTGTTTATTAAAAGATTTTTTATCTTCAGATTTATTAGATGTTTTTTTCTTTTCTGCTTTTTTTGATTTTTTTGTTTCAGCCATTTTATAAGTATCCTAATTTATTTTAATAAGTTTGATTTTATTTCTTCAACCTTTTCAGACATTTTTTCTATATTTTTTGTTTTACAAAATTGAATATCATTCTTTTTATTCTTAAAAGCATTTATAATATGCTCCCCTTTTATTCTTGATTCGTCTGGAAGAAGATCATTACTTTGATGAGTGTTTATTCCTCCATCAACAAGACCTTTTACAACAGCATAAAGTTTATTTCCTTTCATAGATTGTTTGAATCCAAATTCAATAACACCTTCGTTTCGATCGATATCTTTCATCTTTTTAGCCATTAAAATACCAGTAAGATATGCTGAAGACATATTACTTGTTCCATAATCCCAACCTATTTTTTTAAGTTCTCTTGCATTTGCTTCGATAACAACTTTATCTCCATCCATATTAAAATCAATTAACTGAACACAGACATTATTGTTTGTTATCCTTACAGAGATTTTAGGTTTTCCTGATTTTATAAGTGCAATTCTTTTCTTATAATTTGTTTTTCCTTCTTTCTTTCTTCTGAATGGGATTGTTTTTGGTTTTCTTCTCATTTTATTAATCCTTTATAAGAGTTTATAATTTTGAATTATCTTATCTTTTTATTATTTTATTTGTTCTCCTTATCCTTTTTTTGAACAAGTTTATGCTCTTCAATGTAAAGTTTTATGTGTCTTTTACTTCTAAAAAATCCACCTTTTGATTTTTTATAGAGATCTTTAAAAGTTTCAGTTGTAATATAATCTGCAGTTCTTAATTTTTTTAATAATTCCCTTTGTGATCTTATTTTATTCATCCATGTTCTTTTCTTTGGAGTTCTAGTTGTTGCTTTTCCTTTTCTACTTCCTGCTTTTCTAGGATTTTTTCTTATTCTAGATGAATTACCTTTTTTAGGTTTTATTTTAATTATACCTTTATGAACCATAGCTTTAAGATCAAGTCTTGTTATAGCATCTTTTATATCTTTAAGTGACTCTTTATTAAATACTACTCTTTTAGGTGAACATTTCAATGTTCTTGCTACAAGTTCTTTTCTTTTGCCAACATTCATTTTTGATCCTTATTTTGAGTTTTATCTTGATTTTTTTGATTATTATTTTCTTTTTTAATTTCAGGTTTTTTTGTTTCAGGTTTTTTATCTTCTTTCTTTTCTTCTACTTTTTTCTCTTCTACTTTCTCTACTTTAGATTCGGATTTATTTTCTTCTTTCTTTTCCTGCTTTGCTTCTTTCTTTTCCTTTTTCTGTTTTTCTTTTTCAGCTTTTTTCTTTTCTTTTTCTGTTTTTCTTTTTGTCTCTTTCATAATTTTCTTATTTTGTTTATTTTTCTTTTCTTCATCTCTTGCTTTAATTTTATCTTCCATATATTTTTCAGGATTTTTTATATTTTGTATATTAAATCCTTTTGATAAGCATTCTTTAATTATAGTTAATTTATTTTTAAGACCGACTTTATGACTTATAATAACTGAATTTTTATCTTTCTCAAGTTCTTTTAAGTCTTTTAAATTACATATTCTTGAAGGTATAAGAGCATTTCTATCCATTCCTTTTGTTCTCTTGTCTCCACCATATCCAATTCTAACTAATTTTGAATGACCTTTAACTTGTCTTCTTAATTTAGATTGAATACCTTTTGGTTTTCTCCATTTGTTTCCCAATCTCTTTTTAGTGTGAGTTCTTTGTCTTTCAAATTTAGGATATTTCTTTTTCCTAATTATTTTCTTCTCCACTAATTCATTTATTTTTTCTGTCATCTTATTAACCTATAGATCCTTTCCATCTTTGGAAGTTATATATATTCCATCTTGGAATCTTCTTTTATCTCTATTTGTAATTCTAACCATAAGTTCAATATCACCTGCAACTTGTCCTGCAGTTTCTTTATTATGAGACTCAACTTCAATTATATCTCCATTGACTTTTACTTTTGCCCCATCTTTTATTTTTAATTCTCGAGGTTTTGCTTCCCCTAAAAAGTTTTTGACAACTAACTTATTGCCTAAAACTGAAACATTCATAGGAAAATGACTATGACATATTTTTAATTTATAAGTATGACCTTCTACAACACCTTTAAGTAAGTTTCTTATGTGTGCTCTAAAAGTATGCATTATTTTTTTCTCGTTTTTAGTTGCTTTCTTACAATCCATAATTACTTTATTATTTTTTACTTCCATGTTTATATGGGGGTTGATAAGTAATTTTTTTGATTCTCCTTTTGGACCTTTCACTACAATCTGTTTCTTATCAAATTTTACTTCTACTTTTTCAGGTATATCAATTTCATAGTGTAGGTCTAATTTCATTTTATGAATATTATAATTAATAACAATATGCTATTAATCTTCCTCCTAAATTTTTACTTCTTGATTGGATGTGAGTCATTATTCCTTTTGGTGTTGATATGATTATAACTCCAAAATCTTTTGCAGGCAAATATCTTTTTTCCCATTTATCATAATTTTCCATTCTTACACTAAATCTGGGTTTTATTGCACCACATTTATTTATATTACCAATAAGGTTAACTACGAGGTATCCTCCTCTAGAGTCTTCAACATCTTCAAATCCACCAATAAAGTTTTTTTCTTGTAATATTGTAAGTACTTTTTTAAGTGTCTTAGATTTAGGTCTAATTATAACCTCATTATTTCCTATTTTTTCAGCATTTAACATTTTTGATAATGCTGTTGCAAGTGTATCATTCATAACCATTTTTATCCTTAATTGTATTTTTTAAACCCTATGTCTTGTGCTATTTCCCTAAAACATTGTCTGCATAATCCAATACCATATTTTTTGATATGTCCTCTGTTTCTTCCACATCTTCTGCATTTGTATAATGCAATACCACAAGATCTTTTTTTAGGCTTATTGAATTTGATATATTTCTTTTTTTTAACTGGCTTATTGTCCAGTTGTGAAAATGCTTTTTTGTAATCACTCGTTGTCATCTTTCATATCCTCCTTAAACTTAACTCCAAATTCTTTTTCTATATGTTTAATTGCTTCTTCTTTTGTAACTGCATGTTTCTTTCCAACTTTCTTATTTTTTATTTTTCTTTTCTTGATTCTGTAACCTTTTCTTTCAAGTGTTACAGCAACTTCTAATCCTAAAATTTTAAGTTCTGGATCATATTCAATTCCTTCAATATCAATATATTCAGGAATACCAAATGAAAAATTTGCTGAGTTATCAAACATTTTTTTACTTAATACAAATTCTTTAGCTGAAAGTAATCTTTTTAATAATTCATTAGTATTTTTTCTTATAGTTACCTTACATCCAACAGTTAAACCTGGTCGTAAACTCCATGTTTGAACTCTTTTCTGAGTTTTTGTTTCAACTGGATTAAGACCAGATATTTTCTTAAGTAATTTTAATCCTTTTTTGATTTTTCCTTCATCTCTTCCTGCACCAATATTTAATGTAATCTTTGAAATAATTATATTCTTCATTGGATTTTCTTGTTTTTTTTCTGCCATTTTTATTCTATATTAATATGATTTTTATTTCCCTTTCCTAAAACAATTCCGTAATTTTTAACAGTCAGATTTTTCTTGCCTTCTTTATTTTTATAAACAAGATTATTTTCTTCTATGTGATCAACTTCTCCAATCTGACCAGCATGTTTACCTTTATACAAGAAAACATTTGCACCTTTTTCAAGTTTAATAGCTTCTGTTTTATTGTCTTTCATGTTAATCAGTAATGAATCTCCTACATTCATGTCTGCTTTATCCATTTGAAATGTAGTTCCATCCATTAATGAAACTTGGAATTTTCCATTTTTGATAAGTTTTTTTCCAGTAATAGGGAGTATTCTTAAATGAGATTCTTCTTTATTAATTTCTCTTAATCTTAACATGCCCTTCTTATCAATAATTAATCTGTAATATTTATCAACTGAAGGAATTGATATCACGTCAAATAAACCCACTAAGTATTTTATTTCTTTTCTAACCTTATTATTAACTAATACTAATGATTTATTTAATATTCTTTTAACTTCTCTTGCATTTCTTGCAAAACCAGTTAACTTAATACATTCATTGATTGTAAGTCCTAATGATACATCGATTCCTCTAGGCAAAGGTCTTTTGATATATTTTTCTTCTTTTCTTGCAATGTGCCATGATTTTGGTGCAACATTTCTTTTCAAGTGCCTTTTCATCTTATTTGTCTCCTTTAACTTCTGGTTTCTTTTTCATATTTTCAATTTTCTTTTTTCTGATGTTATCAGATAAATCAAGTTGTGTTAACATTAAATTTGATGCATTAAAAGGATATGCTGATTTTGATCCATCGGCATTTTCTTTTTCTATACCTTCAACATAAACTTTGAAATGTTTGTAATCGACTTTACTTATTTTGCCTTCTTTTTTTCTGAATTGACCTCTCAATACAATTGCTTTATCACCTTTTCTACCCAAAACACTTCTAGTACTATATTTTTCACGAAGTTCTTTGTTAAGGTGCATATTAAAAAAATTCTTTTTTATATGTAAGGGAGCATTTTTTCTATACTTTCTTTGTTTACTTATTTCCTTACTTCCTTTCCATGATTTTGAAAATTTTTTTTGTGTTTTTTTCATTTTTCTCCAATATGATTATAATATTATTGCTGCAATTTTTGATATACCTGGCCATCTTTCTGCAGCTTCCTTAGCAATAGGTCCTTTAAAGATTGTTCCTTTTGGATTTCCCTTGTCGTCTTTAACTATAACAACAGCATTATCTTCAAATTTTACTCTCATTCCATTTGGTCGTCTATATTCTTTTTTCTGTCTTACAACAACAGCAAGTGCTGTTTGTTTTCTCATTTCTGGTTTTCCTTTTTTTACTGAAACCATTATCATATCTCCAATACCACAAGAAGGCATTCTACCTTTACTAGTTTTTAATGTCTTTACACCGAACATTTTAACTAATTTAGCTCCTGAATTGTCGCAGGTTGGTATTTGACAATTAAATGGTAATGCCCTTGTTATTTTTGCTTTTATTGGTTTCATTTTATTAATCTCCGATTAATGATATTTATATTGATGATATTTTTCTTTTGATATTTATTCATTTGATTTTTTTGTAATCTTAACAATTATGAAATTTTTTGTCTTACTTATAGGTCTTGTTCTTAAAGCAAGCACTTTGTCTCCTATTTTTGCATCTATACAAGGAGGATTGTGTACTCTCATTCTACTTTTCTTTTTCTGATATCTTTCATATTTTGGAATATATATTCTCCTTTCCCATTCTATTGTCGCAGTATTATGTACATCTTTCTTGACTACAATCCCTGTTTGTGATTCATCCTTCACATTGGTATCTCCGTGAAAAGGACATTTTTGATCATCACATGATTTCTTTGGGTTTTCTATATTCATTCCAATTGATTTTTTCATAATCTTTCCTCCGGCTTTTGCATAATATCTTTGCCGTTTATTTTTGTATTGTTTATTTTGATTTTTATTGTATTTTTTAAAAGTGTTCTTATTTTCCCACTTTCATTTTCTTTTAGTTTTATTGTATTTTTTGTTTCATCGACAATCAACCCAATTAAGTTAATTGAAGAGTTTTTCCTTTCTATGGTTGCTTTTTTCCCTATTATTTCCATTGTGCTTACCGAATTCAGTTGATTTCAATCATCTCTTCAGCAAATCCCAAATTTATAAGGATTTTTTTTGCTTTTGATTTATGATCGCCTTGTAATTCAATTGCCCCATCTTTTGCTGTACCACCACAAGCAAATTTGCTTTTCAGCTTTTTGACAAGATCATTAAGATCCATATCTTTTATGCCTTTGATGATTGTATATCTTTTTCCAAATTTTCTTCTTTCTATACTCACAGTAATGGTTTGTTGTTCTTTTGCAATTGTCTCACAAACACACAGTTCTTTTGGTAAACCGCAATTTGGACATATTTCTGACATTTGTTCACTTATCACCTTTTATTTTTTTATTTTGGTTTTTTGATTTTAATGTTAATAATTGAGCAATATTTCGTCTTATTGTTCTTATCTCTTTTGTATTCTGCATAGACATCTTTGTTTTTTGTTTTATTCTAAGTTTCATAAGTTGTTTTCTTAAATCTTCCAACTTATTTTCAACTTCTCCTGATGACAATTTTTTTAATTCGTATGATTTCATTATTATAACCTTTATTTTGATTTATTATTTTCTTTTGATTCTTTATTTTCAACTTTATCTTCTTTTTTATCTTCTTTTTTATCTTCTTTTTTATCTTCTTTTTTATCTTCTTTTTTATCT